>NZ_JBNNVP010000005.1:0-221196 GCF_050280605.1 Pseudomonas sp. NPDC089918
CTCTCTCTCGGCGTTGAAGCGACAACACAAATCCCCTGTGGGAGGGGGCTGTGTGGCGAGGGGGCTTGCCCCCGTTCGGCTGCGAAGCAGTCGCAAAGCTTTTAGGGCCGCTTCGCGACCCAACGGGGGCAAGCCCCCTCGCCACAGAGCCCGCTCCCACAAGGGGATGTGCAGAATTGACTACCTGACCAGCCCGATCACTCATCCAGCCGCTCGGTGTAGACCACCCATACACTGCACGGCATTTTGTACAGCAGATGCTCCACCGTGCTGCCGATCAACCGGCCCATGCCGCGATGGCCGACCCGGCCCATGACAATCACGTCGACGTCATAGGTATCGGCATATCGGGTCAGCACTTTGGTCGGGCTGCCCATGATCATGTGCCGTTGCTCCGGCGCGATGCCGTTGCGCGCGGCCAAATCGTTGAAGGCATCCTCCTGGAAGTCGAACAGGGTCTTGGCCTTGTCCGAAGCAAAAAACGCCGAACCGTTCTCGAAGCTGAACTCGTCCGAACTGATCGACGAAAGGTCATAGGCGTAGACCACGTCGAGCTCGGCATTGCAGGCACTCGCCAGTTTTGACGCTTCGTGCAGAATTCGGTCATTGAAGCTTTTGTAGTGATCATCGCGATGGAACGGATCGACCGCTGCAACGATCTTGCGCGGCAACGCATGCTTGGCATGGCTGACGAAGTGCAGCGGCACCGGGCATTCGCGCAGCAAATGCACGTCGAGGGGGGTAAACACCAGCCGCGACAGCCGCGATTGATGTTCCAGCGCCTTGATCAGCACGTCCATCGGCTGCTCTTTGAGGTGAGTCAGGATTTCCTCCAGCGGATTTTCGACCCAAGTCACCTCCGTGGTGACGTGCACACCGATCTTGCGCAAGGGGCGAGCCTGTTCCTCAAGCCACTGGCGGTGACGCTCGACATAGCCCAGACGCATCTGCTCCAGGGCCTTTTCGTTGACCAAGCCGGCGGTCGCCAGACCTTCCAGATAGTCGAAGGCCACGATATGCAGGGCCGCATCTTCGGCTTTGGCCAGCGCTGCGGCCCGGTCGAAGGCAGGGCTGTGTTCCATCAGGGGCGAGGCGACCAGCATGAAACGAGCTTGACCAGACATGACAAACCTCCCGTGGGTAAACGAGCGGACGACGGTCCCCCTGGGCTGACATGGGAGAGCGACAGTGCGCTCGACGTGTGGTCATTCGATAGCCATTCAATCCTCTAAGTATTGACCATGATCAAAGTCTCGTCCGCAAGCGGGCGAGTACGCGTTGAGGTAACGGTTGACTCGGTAAAGTGTGGGAGCGAGCCTGCTCGCGATGGCGGAGTGTCAGTCGACATCTACATTGACTGGAATGCAGTCATCGCGAGCAGGCTCGCTCCCACAGGGGGGGTGGGGGTCGTGCGCCCTATACAACCTTCGCGCCCCGTGCCTCCAGCAACTCCCGTAACACGGAACGGTGGCAGTGAGCCTCGTCCTCGCAATAACACCCCACGGCCAGAGACGTTTGATGGGAGAGGGCGGCCAGCAGGTCGAGCAGCTGACTGGGTGCGGGATGGTTCATCTCGGCCTTGAACTTGCGCTTGAAAGCATCCCAGGCTTTGGCATCTTCAGCTGCTTTGGCTTCGGCCACCAACTCGGGGCTGGGGGACAGCAGCGGTTGCCACACGTCGTAAAAATCCCGGCTGGCAAATTCGGCCTTCGGTACACCACGGGGCGGGCGGCGTACCGTGCCCAGACGCAGCCCTTCATTCGCGGTGCGGGGGGAGCCGAGTTGGACGATGTGGATGGGCATGATCGCGGTGCCTATTTGAGCCGCGAGCTGTCGAACCACTCCAGCGCCGTGCGCCAGAAGCAGATCCCCAGGAAGTACGCCGACATCAGCAGCCACAAACCCATCACCAGCGGATTGATGACCGGGTGGTTGACCACCAGCGACAAGCTGCACAGCAGCCAGATGGCCGTCACGGCAATGTTGATCGGCATGAACCGGCGCACGCGGAACGGGTGCAGGAATTTCATTCGGGTCACGGTCAACAGCGCCAGGCCGATGACGGTGAGCAGGGTGATCCACGGCGATGGGTCGATGATGTAGAGGCATAGCGCAACCACGTTCCACGCGGCGGGGAAGCCCTGGAAGTAGTTGTCTTTGCTCTTCATGTTGACGTTGCAGAAACAAAACAGTGACGACACCAGAATCAGCGACACGGTCAGCAACAGGGTGTAGTCCGGCAACGGGATGTAACGGTAGATGAACAGTGCCGGGATAAACACGTACGTCAGGTAGTCGATCACCAGGTCGAGGATCGATCCGTCGAAACTCGGTAGCACCGACTGCACATTGACCTTGCGTGCCAGCGCGCCGTCCAGACCGTCGACGATCAGCGCCACGCCCAGCCACAGCAGGCAATTGGTCGGCTGATTCTCCAACAAAGCGAGGGTCGCAAGGAAGGCTGTGACCACGCCAGTGGCGGTAAAACCATGGGCGCCCCATGCTTTGAGCCTGGCAATGTGTACAGTGGATATCACGGGGGCGTTCTCCAGAAAGTGAAGCAAGCCAGTTATCACCCTCTTGTTGAGGGCGTCGGCAAACCGGGTCGGGTTGCAGGTATCGACCGGATTTTCGGGAATAAGGTTCACCACCTATGAATCTTAGCCGCCGCGCAAAAAAATACCCCGGAAATATCCGGGGCACGAATTAAAGCACTGTACGCCTGTGCCCGACCGATGTCGGGACGGACACATCAGCTCAACGAGGGGTGGAACACGCGCAGCCGATGGTTATCCGGGTCAAGCGCGACGAAGGTGCGACCGAAGTCGAGTTCTGTCGGCGGTTGGGCCATGGTCAGCCCGAGCGCGCTCCAATCGGCAAACAGTGCATCGACCTGCTCGGCGGATTCCACCGGGAACGCCAGCTCGGTCCCGCCGCCCGTCGCTTGTGCTGCCGGTTCGGCGGTATGCCGTGACCAGAGCCCCAGTTTGTAGCCGCCCTCCAGGACAAACAGCGCGAAGGTTGGCGACTCTTCCACGGGCTTGCGCTCCAGCAGAAACTCATAGAACCGCGCACTCACGGCGGGGTTTTCCACGTAAAGCAAAATAAAACGGGGAGTGATCATTGGGCTGCTCCATTTAAGGTGGGGGCAGCATAAAAGGAGGCGGTGTCAGTTTCTGTCAGGAGTGTGAATGGGCAGGCCATCAGAGATCATCGTCTTCGGCGGGCCTTGGCTGGATCGAACTCGCCTGATCCTCAGGCACACCCATAGGTGCACAAGCCAACCATAAGGCGCAGAGTGACGTACTCAAGCTTGAGCGGATTGTGCAGATACAACAGAAGTGGAAATCTTCTGTAAGGGAATTGGCGTGGCACGTTATTTTAAGAATCCAGAAAGTAATGAGACAGAGGAAGTCGGTGCATTCCAGGTTTTAGCGATCTTTTTCCTTGGCCCTATCTATCTATTTTTTGCGCAACTCTGGCCCCATCTATTGATCTGGGTAATTGCAATTGGCTTGGGGGTCATGGCGGGCCCACCTTGGATGGGTATACCAGTCGTGTGCCTGCCCATTGGATATTGCTTTTTTATCCGGAAAATTGTCGCCGATGTCTATTTGAAGAAGGGCTGGAAAGAAGTACCGGATCCGAGCATCGCAGCCAAACAACCGACGTCAGAATCCAAATAGACTTGCCCGGTGGCGTTTCCTGCGCTTAGACGCACCCACATCAAATAAAGATGCCGATCAGCGTCGGACTTTTTAGTGAATGACTGCTCGGTGCTACAGTCACGCCTTTCAGGACGAGGAAGAATCATGTGGATTTTGAAAGTAGCGGTGACTCGACCCATTTTCCGCCAATGGCTGATCACAGCTTCTATCGGCCTTTTTGCAGTGGCGTGCGGTGCACAGGCTCAAACCACGCCTCAGGCAGACCAAGAGATAAAGGGTTTATTGGATTTTGTGGAGCGCAGTGAGTGTAAGTTCGTGCGCAATGGCAGTGAATACCCTGGACCCGAGGCTCGGGCACATCTCGAAAAGAAGCTGAATTATCTCGAAGGCAAGGATTTGGTGAGCAGTGCAGAAGACTTCATTGATCTCGCTGCCTCTAAAAGCAGCATGAATGGCAAAGCCTATGAAGTGCGTTGCTCAACGGGCGTCCAACCGACGAGTACCTGGCTGAAGACTGAGCACAGAGGCAACGCCAGCTCCATTGAACCTGCCCCGAAACGAGAAGGATGCAGTGCATCTTTATACCAATGAGATGATGACCGACAACCTCTCGATTTACCCCAGGCTCGGGTATGTAAAAGTGGCGCAAGGCACTGAGGACGGTTTCAAGCGCATCTATTTCGAAAAGCTCCTCACACCAGCAAGCTCAACTTGACCTAAGCGTACACACCTTGTGTCACTCGGACAGGCATCCACTGATGCGGCAGCAGTTGCCCGATCTCGCTTGCTCGCTGCGTCGGTAGCCGCGTGAGGAGTGTCCTTCAGATAGGCGTACAGATCATGCCCATTCAAGCATGCCGACTTGATCACGCTCATAATTGCAGTTGCCCGCCTATTTTATGTTTTTCACCGAAAAGACAAGCCGTGTCGTGACCACTTCAATTACAGCGACCTTCTATCGAAAAGCGCTAAATCCAAAGGATTTTTGTCTTTATGCCCTGCATCAGAAACTTTCTATGCGCACATGTTTTTTTCCTACCTGCATGCTGGGGATGGCTATTCTCTTACTGTCTGTAGCAGTAAAGGCAGCAGGGGCAGAACTCGAAGACACAGAAAGTACTGCAGAGTTTTTACTTCGTAATGCTCCCCCAGAACTGATTTACAAGGGCACATTGGCAGGAAGGAACCTTCATTTAGTGGTCTACAACTGTGCAGCCTACGAAATCAAAGGGGAATCGAAAAGTATTGAAGCAGTTAAACTTTTCGAGACAGACTTCTATCCTTTCTCCTCGTGCCATCTACCGTCACAGTCAATCACAGTGGAAAAGGCTGCCATCACAATCCGCTTTGGCCGATTAGCATTCGGGGCGGGAGGATGCTGCACCTCGCGTGGTAGCTATCGCACAACAGACGGGATTAAATGGAAAAACGCATGGAAAGTACGAAACTAGCCGTTCGGCGAAGTCACCCTGGGCAAGGTGACTTCGCCGAACGCTCAGTGCCATGGAACTAAAGCGACCAGATCCGTATCGCCTACGTCGACACCAGCTTGTGAAAGCAAGGTGGTAACTTGGCCGCGGTGATGCGTCTGGTGGTTGAAGAAATGCATGACCAAGCCATAAAAGCTCCTGTCGGCAGGTATTCCCTTCATGCTTGTGTAATTGAGGGTGTGATCTAAATCCGACTCTGTCATTGAGCGAGACCATTCGACAATTATCTGATCGAGCCATCCTCGATGTGCTGAGAGCTCTTGGATATTTGAGAACAGGAGTTGGCTGAGGCTTTCGGGGGTGGGAAGGTGCCTGATCGGCTCCAGTGCAGAGTGGTTCGTTGGGTGATTGGCGAATCGCTTTAGCCAGACTCTGTCCCCGATCACCAGGTGGTTCAACGTCCCAAGAATAGAACCAAAGAATGCTTTTCTATCCGCTGAGAGTTCTTCATCGGACAAGCCCCTGGCTGCTGCATAGATCTTCGCGTTCATCCACTCGTTATAGGTCGCCATCAGGCAGATATGGCTGGCGCGGCTCATCGTGTTCGTCCTTTGAGTGGATGTTTTGATGAGCGATCCGTGCTCATCTTAGGCCCAGTCCAGTGGGCTTTGTTGTTTCAGGGCCCCCAATGCTTAACCGCGAATGCGGCGCTCAGTGAAGTCATAGTCTTCCTGGCAATCGCCGGAAGGGTCTGACGCCACATTTACGTAATGCACCGTGTCGGCATCGATCAACTTGTAGGTGTAGACATCTGGCAAACGCACTCCATCGGTTCTCAATTCGTTCTTGCCATTGGCAGCAGACCAGGTGCCATGTTCAGTTTGAATCGGCTGGGTCTGCTGGGCATCCCGGAAAAAGGTGATGGTGAAGCTACCGTCGGATTTGAAGTTGTTGTTCCAGGATAGGAACTGGCATTTGCCGTTTTCTGCCCGCAGGCCTTTCCATGAACCAATCAAGGATGGATCGTTGGCCGGCTTATTGGCGGCGCAGCCTCCTAGAGTTGCAGCCAGGACGATAAGGGCCAGGGAGAAATTCCGTTTCACGTAGTGCTTCCTTCTTCAAATGAATTCAGTGCGTTGCGAACGCCCAGCGTTGACCCTAATTGTAACGGCTTCCGGCTAGGAATAGCTCACAGGGTGAGCTACCCCCTGGCTCAAATTTGAGCGATAGCGTTCATGGGGGATTCCGCGGCTGCACCGGTGAGTACTTATATGGCGCAGGTGTCCGGCGAGGACTATCGTTGCCTGACTGAGTTTCTGCCCATTAATGAGGACCTCGTCATGAACACCAGCGATTTGCTTGAGCAATTACTGCGGGCCGGCCAGGGCTCGCAGTCGCAACAAAGTGGTGGTGGGGCGTCAGCTCAAGGAGGTTTGGGCGATCTTGGCGGGTTGCTGGGTGGTCTGTTAGGGCGCGGCGCGGGTGCCGGTGCGGGCGGTGGGGGCTTGGGTGGTTTGCTCGGTGGTCTGCTGGGCGGCGGATCACCCATGGGCGGTTCGACGCAAACGCGCTCGGGCGGCACCAACTACGCGGCGTTGGCTTCTTTGGGGATGATGGCGTTCCAGGCATATCAGGCCTGGCAACGGAGCCAGGCCTCGGCACCGCAACAGGCGCCGCGCACCGTTGATTTGTTGTCGGGCCCGGAAATCGAAGACCACAGCCACGCCATCCTTCGTGCCCTGATCGCCGCCGCCAAGGCCGATGGCCGCATCGATGATGCCGAGAAACAAATGATCAGCACCGAAATCGGCCGCCACACCGACGATCCGCAACTACAACAATGGCTCGATGACGAAGTCGCCCGGCCGCTGGATGCCGCCGATGTGGCGCAGTCCGCCCAGGACCCAGGCATGGCTGCCGAGATGTACCTGGCCAGCGTGATGTTGGTGGACGATCAGCAGGACGCCGAACGCAATTATCTGGATGAATTGGCTGCGGCCTTGAAGATCGATCCCGACTTGCAGGTACATCTAGAGCAGCAGGCCAAGGGCGGCGTGGCTTGAGCGTTCACCTAGGAGCTGGCGAAGCCTGCGATCTTTTGATTTTCAGCGACTTCGGAAAAGCCAAAGATCAAAAGATCGCAGCCTGCGGCAGCGCCTACGGAAATTGTGTGCATCCGTTAATCATGCGGCGGGTGATTTCGGCAGCAGAAACGTAACGCCGAAGCCTTCAGATATCTCCGGTATCCGAGGCAGGTCTTCAGGCACTTTGAGCTGATCCAGCGCCGCAAAGAGCAGGCCGCCACGCGGATCGGAAACCACGCCGATGATTTTTGCGGTGGGGCTGATGTTCTTGTAAGCATGGATCGCCCCCGCGGGGATGTGCACGTAGCCTCCGGTCGAGAGAGTGGTGGATTGACCCGCGACGGTCACTTCGACCTGCCCGTCGATGACATAGAACGCTTCGTCCCAAGGGTGAAAGTGCAGCGGTGGCCCGCCACCCTGCACACCTTCCTGGATATGCACTTCAAAGGGTTTGGTCAGATCGCCGCCGGCAAGAATAGTGATTGTCTCTCCAACAACTTTGGCCGGCGCGGGCGTTTTCCCGGCTTCGATGACGTGAACCGTTCGCATGATTTGCTCTCCGAGGCATGAATCCCCCATCCGCTGAGTATATTCACTGCACCGCGAGCAAGTGCCGCAGCGCTGGCCCGTCTGTCCGGGCAATTCCAATGGTGATGGAATTTTCTACCGGGCCTGTCGCTCTGCTGATGTAGAACCTGCCCACTCAGCGTTCGGCAACGAGCATCAGCCATGAACAAGAACCTGGACGATTACAACCGCATGCGCGATTTCTCGGCGACCTCGGAACCGGCTGCCGTCAAACGCTCGGGCAAAAAAACGGCGAAGGACCATGCGTTGCAGTACTGCATTCAGAAGCATGACGCCTCGCACCTGCACTATGACTTTCGCCTGGAACTCGACGGCGCGCTGAAAAGTTGGGCCGTGCCCAAAGGGCCGTCGCTGGACCCCAAGGTCAAGCGCCTGGCCATCCATGTCGAAGACCATCCGCTGGAATACGCCACGTTCGAGGGCACCATTCCCGAAGGACATTACGGCGCCGGCGATGTGATCGTCTGGGACCGTGGGGTGTGGATTCCCCAGGACGATCCGGCCACGGCGTACACCAAGGGCCGGCTGAAATTCGAGCTGAAAGGAGAAAAGCTCGGTGGCCTGTGGAACCTCGTGCGCACGCACATGCCGGGCAAGCAGGAACAATGGTTTCTGATCAAACATCAGGACAGCGCCGCCAGGCCCGACAGCGAATACGACGTGGTTGCCGCCGAGCCGGACAGCGTGCTCAGCGACCGCACCATTCTGGAAAAAAAGCACGGCGCTGAAAAAACCAAACCGATCAAAAACGCCCCGGCCAAGGCGCGCAAGGAAAAGTCACCACAACTGACGGGCGCGCGCAAAGCCAAGCTGCCGGAGTTGCTCAAACCCGAACTGGCAACGCTGGTCGAATCCGCGCCGAGCGGCGAATGGAGCTATGAGATCAAGTTCGACGGCTACCGGGTCATGGCGCGCATCGACCACGACGAGGTCAAACTTTTCACCCGCAACGGTCACGACTGGACCCATAAACTGCCCGGGCAAGCCGAGGCACTGGCAGCGCTTGGCCTGGAGTCGGCCTGGCTCGACGGCGAAATGGTGGTGGCCAACGAGCAGGGCGTTCCGGATTTCCAGGCGCTGCAAAACGCGTTCGATTCCGGCAGTAGCGCCAGCATCGTTTACTACCTGTTCGATTTGCCCTACCTCAATGGCGTGGACCTGCGTGAAGTACCCGTCGAGGAGCGCAGGGCGGCGCTGGCGACTGTGCTCAAACTCAATGAAAACCCGCTATTGCGATTCTCCGACTCCTTCGGCGAATCCCCGGAGGCTTTGCTCAACAGCGCCTGCGAAATGCAGATGGAAGGGCTGATCGGCAAGCGCCTGGGTTCGCCTTACGTGTCTCGGCGCACCCGTGACTGGATCAAACTCAAGTGCAAGCACCGGCAGGAATTCGTCGTGGTCGGCTTCACCGACCCCAAAGGCGCGCGCAGTGCTTTTGGCGCGTTGTTGCTGGGGTTGCACGACCACGACAGCGGTGAATTGCGTTATGCCGGCAAGGTTGGCACCGGCTTCAACGAGGCGGCTCTCAAGCGCATTTACGAACAATTGAAACCGCTGCAGACGAAAAAGCCGTCGGTGGTCAATCCGCCTGGCGGTTTTGAAGCCAAGGGTGTGCATTGGCTTAAACCCACTTTATTGGCGGAAGTGGCCTTTGCCGAAATGACCAAGGACGGCTCGGTGCGCCACGCCGTGTTCCATGGTTTGCGCGATGACAAGCCTGCCGAAGAAATTACCGAGGAGCTGCCGAAAGCCGTGAACACTTCAGCCTCAAAAACTGCCGCGCCAAAATCCACAGCGAAGAACAAATCCACCGCTGAGAAACCTGACGCCGCGGAGCCAAAAACCGCCCAGTCGACTGTCGCGCCGTCGCAGATCGGCCTGGCCAGCGGCAAGGTGCGCATCACGCACCCGGACCGGGTGATCGACGCCAGCAGCGGCACGACCAAGATGCAACTGGCGGAGTACTACGCCAGCGTCGCCGAATGGATACTGCCGCAACTCAAGGACCGGCCGGTGGCGCTGGTGCGCGCGCCGGACGGCATCGCCGGCGAACTGTTCTTTCAGAAGAACGCCGAACGCCTGGCCATTCCGGGGATTGTTACCCTGGACAAGGAACTGACGGGCCAACCGGTGATGATCATCAATAACGCCAAAGCGCTGATCGGCGCGGTGCAGATGAGCACGGTGGAACTGCACACCTGGAACGCCACGTCAGTCGATCTGGATAAACCCGATCGGTTCGTCCTTGATCTCGACCCAGATCCGGCGCTGCCCTGGAAAAGCATGATCGAAGCGACCCAGCTAACCCTCACGGTGCTGGATGAACTGGGGCTCAAGGCGTTTCTCAAAACCAGCGGCGGCAAGGGGATTCACCTGATCGTGCCGCTGACCCGCAAACACGGCTGGGACGAGGTCAAGGACTTCAGCCACGCGATCGTCAGCCACATGGCCAAATTACTGCCGGACCGCTTTTCTGCGGTGTCCGGACCGAAAAACCGTATCGGGCGTATCTTCATCGACTACCTGCGCAACGGTCTGGGCGCCACCACTATTTGCGCGTATGCCGTGCGCACCCGCGAAGGGTTGCCGGTGTCGGTGCCGATCTTTCGCGAGGAGGTGGCGCAGCTCAAGGGCGGCAATCAATGGAACGTGCACAACGTGCATGAACGTCTGGCCGACATCGGTGACGAACCCTGGGCCGACCTGAAGAAAACCCGACAGACGATAACCGCCGACATGCGGCGGCGGGTGGGGATGAAAAAATAGTGAATCAGAAGGAAAGTGGCGAGGGGGCTTGTCGGAACGCCGCATCGCCCCGTTTGAGTGTGTAGCACTCACAAAACTTTGGTGTATCAGAGATTTTGGGGCTGCTTCGCAGCCCAACGGGGGCAAGCCCCCTCGCCACAGGCAAGCTCCCTCACCACAGGCAAGCCCCCTCACCACAACGACTATTGCTTGCCGACTGCGGCAGCCAGCAGCGGCGCCACCTGTTCATCGGTCAATGCGGCGTGGACTTCCATGCTCATGAGGTCGCTCCATTCCAGCACCCACTTCTGAATCGACACCGGATCACTGGCCTCTGCAATGCCAAAACCACTCGAGCCACCGACGGCATGCCAGCGCCCCAGCATCTTGACGCCTGCGGGTGGCGCGCCACCGGTCTTGAGAAAACGTTCGATTGCGCTATTACGCTGTTGCGGACTGATGGACCAACGGACGATGAATAACATCTGCCACCTCCTGCTACGGATTGGCACCTTTATCTTCGCGCACCTGGCTGGCGCCGAGGCCACGGTCACGGCTGTGTTTCCAGTTCCATCCTGGCTGGCCTGAAACGCTTGCTCCCATGAGAAGGCATAGCAGCGGCCCGCATTTCGCGTACGACCGCTGATCCTCTTTCAGGACATTTGAAACGAACATATCGGGATAACAGCGAGAACAATCAGGCATCACGCAACAAGTCGTTGGCATTGAGCAGCTCGTAGGCAATCTCCGGGCGCTTCTCCAGCCCTCGACGAATCGCCGCCGGAATCGACTGACGGGTTTTGCGGCACAGGCCCGGCAGTTCGCCGAGGGTGATGTTGATGCCGCGCATGGTGCGCACTTCATTGAAGCCCGGGACGATCTCGACGCGCAGACCCAATTGCTCGTACATCCGGCGTTGCAGCCGCTCCAGATCGCCGAGGCTCTGGAGATTTTCCAGGCGCTCGACCAAGCGCTTTTCCTCCGATCGGGTCAGGCTCAGGATGCGCAGATCCGCGCCGGGGGTTTCCAGCAACGGCTCACGCTCGCAGATGCAGGCACCGGGCGGGCAGGGTTGGCGGATCGGAAGAGAGGTCGTCATGGGGTTCAATCATAGAGCGCTATGGTCGGGTTTGCCCATGGGGTCGTTGTGCCGTTGAGCGCGATGTCTACATTCCTCTGCCGATCGCTTCTTCGAAGAGCATCGACGAGTCGAATGTAAACGCTGCTCAGCACTAAAGTGACTTGTGATGGTCAATAAATCCCGCGCGAACCGACCGGATCCGCATCGACATTTTGATCAAGGACAGTGAAAGCATGCTCGCCGCAATATAATCAGCAACCGCCTCCACCTGGTTCCGTGAATCGGGACTCGCCGTACGTTTACCCCTCAATCCAATTCGAAGATTTAAAGCATGCACCTACGCAAAATTGCAGTTGGGCTGTCGGCCCTTGTTTTGCTCTCGACCGGGGCAGAAGCCCGCAGTCTGCTGGATCTCATCAAGCCGCCCACCCAGCATCAGGAGCAAGTATCCCGCTCGGGCTCGATCAGCCAGAACGCGGCCCTGGGCCTCTATTCGAACAAACAGAAACAGGCATCGTTTGACGGCTGCGCAGAGCTGTTCCCGGCTGCGAAACCGATCAACACGGCCACTGTGCCTGCAACCATGAAACCCTTGGCCCTGTGTTCCGATAACTTTGCGGTGCTGTACTCGCAAACCAGCAAGACGCCGTTGGTCGTGGTCGAACGCCTTAATGCCGCGCAGCTGCAGGATGCCAAAGGCGAGGAGCGCACTAACCAGTTCTACCCGGACCCACGCATCCCCAAGAGTGGGCGGGCAGAGTTGAGCGACTACCGTAGCCAACATCCGGCCGTGGACCGCGGCCATCAATCCCCGGCAGCCGATGCTCCGAATCCCAACGCAATGGCTCAATCCTTTGCACTGTCGAACATGGTGCCGCAGGACCCAACCAATAATCGGAAGATCTGGAGTAAGGTCGAGTCCGATGTCAGAAAGTTTGCCAAGCGAGCCGATGGCAATGTTTTTGTCTTTACCGGCCCGCTCTTTGATTCAGGCCACACCACTATCGGCGACAACAAGGTCTGGGTGCCGACCCGCCTGTTCAAGCTGGTTTACGACGCATCGTCCAAGCGTGCCTGGGCCTACGTACTGCCCAACGCTGAAACCCGTATCGAGAGACCGATGGACTATGACGCTTTCGTGAAGAGTACCGGGCTCAAACTGCTGGGGAATCTACCGGTCACAGGTTCCGTAGGGCGCTCTTGATGGCTTGATGAATTGCACCCCAAAGGCTGGAGGCAACCGATGGGGTGTTTCATTTACGGATAAATAGCAACGGTTCAAAAGTTGCTGCGATTTTCCGGTCCGCACTCTTTGGCGTTGGCTGCGGAGTTTGCTTTATTGCCCTTTCATTCATCCATTGCTCTTTCTTGCTCTGCCTCTACCTTGTTTTGAGGTTGATAGAGTCGCGGTATGGTTGTGTACCCGGTACGTGAAGCGGCATTGTCAGTCGCTCCCTGTAACCTTGCTTTTTCCTCTTTCAACCATTCGTCCATTGCTCTTTCCTGCTCTTCCGATACCTTGATTTGAGGTTGATAGAGTCGTGGTATGGTTGTGTGCCCGGGAGGTGAAGCGGCATCGCGAGTCGCTCCCAGTAACTTTGCGTTTTCCTCCTTGATCCATGCATCCATTGCTTTTTCTTGTTCCGCCGATACCTCGTTTTGAGGTTGATAGTGCCCCGGCGTGGTTATATATCCACTGCCGTCATAACTGGGTTCGTCGTTTTTAACGGTGCCATCCTTCAAGCGCTCCGGTGAACCAGCAATGCCACCTAAACTTCTATCGTCCTTTTTGGTTTCAGTCGTAACCTGGCTTGAGTTCTGATTGACAGAGTTTTCACTCGATTTAGCGGTGTTTGCGGTGGGTGTATCACTAGCTGTGTTAGATTTCAGGGTGGGGGCAGCGGGAGCAGAGACGGTCTCTACTCTAACTTTTGATTTGTTTTTATTCGCCAATTTATTTCTACTTTTTTGCACTTTCTTAGTCGTTGAAAAAGCAGAGTCCAGTTCCTTTTTATTCTTTCGAACAAGATTGTCAATTGGAACGTAGCTGATAATTTGGTTGGATTTTCTTTTTATGTTCGAGTTGTAAAATTTCACTTGCTTCTGTGTTAGCTGAATATCAGCAATGGGCGGCAACCGAATGAGGCCAATAATCGCCTCGCGAGCAATGGCGTATGTAAGTTGATCAAAGCTGTAAACAACACTATTACTTGATTTTGGTAGGGTGGGGGAGAGTGTCATTACTTCAATGGCGCTATCATGCTTGGAGAGTGTTTTTCCTGCCACTAAATCTTTATATGTGTAAACAACGTTGCACTTCGTTCGGACTCCACCCCAGGTGTTGCTTACAGATACTGAAGATACTTCTGTGCTTATTTCAATGCGCCCACTGTAATGTCCAAATTCGATAAAGCGATCACTGTCATGAATTTCTTTCTGGGTCGCATTCTTGATAGTATTCCCCCAATTTGAAATCTGTAATTCACCTGAAAAGCCATTGTCAATATTTACATTTTCTTTGTTTTTTATTTCTGCAGGAAGCACAATAACATCTACATTGTATGCAAAGTCATAATAGTCAATATCAGAAACAATGCTCTTGTCTCTTTCGCTTGAGATTTCTGAATAGTTTCTTATGTTGGCACAACTTGTAACTCCGAAAAAGCTAAAAGCCAGCAGGAGTAAGGCCGTTCTTTTTTTTATCGACATGTTACTCTCCTGGCTTTGTCGCTAACGTATAACAGTGATTAGACCGGATTCGGCGATAACGAAATAATAGAAGTCTCTAGATAACTCTGCGCTACCGATTCCGACTTTTTTTAAAAGTCCCTATAAATCATAGGCCTATATTTCACGCCCAACACCTCAGCACCACCAGCCGATGACAGACCGCGATCAATAGGTGGTCGGGGAAACTGAGTGCACCCTTTGGTTTTGGGAGGCCGCGTTTGGCCCAGGCTGTCGTGACTGGCCGAAATCCCCCGGGCTGACGTTCAGGGAAAACGAATCCGTCGTCCTTTTCCCCGGCGTCAAACCAAGGTTTCGGTGAGAGCGGGGCCTATGTGTGTTCCGAATGGAATTGCGCGCAAAGGTGCAGTACTTTGTATTTGTAGCACCCTCGTGTCGCAGTCCTGTCCAGGTTGAGAGGTGGCCTTCATGAACAACATCATCTACATCGTCGGGGTCGTTGTGATCGTCGTGGTTATCCTGTCGTTCCTCGGGTTTGCATAGCTTCGAAGACCCACTGAACGATTGCCGGGCACCTTGCAGATGCATCTGAAGCAGTCAGGCTTTGACCCACCGTTGACGGCTCCAGTTGCTCAATGTATCGACGGCGAATACCAGTAGCAGCATGGCCAGAATAACCGTGCTGGCTTGAGCTTCCTGGAACAGGCTGAGGCTGACATAGAGCATTTGCCCCAAACCACCGGCGCCGACGAAGCCGAGCACGCTGGCCATGCGGATATTGTTTTCCCAGCGGTACAGGACGTAGGCCAGTAGCTGGGGCAACAGGTTGGGCAGGGTGCCGTAACAGAAAGCCCATACAGCGTTGCCGCCCTGCAAGCGGATGGCTTCGGCGGGTTCCGGTGGGGTGTTTTCCAGCGCTTCGGCGAACAGTCGGCCGAGCACGCCGGTGGTGTGCAGGGCTAGCGCCAGGGTACCGGCATTGGGGCCCAGACCAGCGGCAAGGACCATCAGCGCGGCCCACACCAGTTCCGGAACCGCGCGCAAGGCGTTGAGCACCAGGCGCGATGCACTCTGCAATGGCCAGCCGAAGCGTCCGGCCGCGGGCAATGCCAATAGCAGACCGAATACCGCCGCGAGCAGGGTGCCAAGGGCAGACATGGCAATGGTTTCCAACGCGCCGTGGCCGATTGCTTGCAGATGGCCGGGGCTCAGGTCCGGGCTGAGAAAGCGCTGCGCATAAGCGCCCATCTGTTTCAGGTTTCCGGTGCCGCCCAGTTCGCCGAGGTCGATGCCCAGGTAGATGAACGAGGCGATCACCGCTGCGCCGATGCAGAGCAGCAGTGCCAGATTGATCAGGCGATTCATGCCAGCCTCCAGCGCAGCAGACGGCTGAGTTGATCGGCGAGCAGCACCAGCACGAGGAAGGTCAGTAACAAACTGGCCACTTCACCGCCGGCGAACATGCGCAACGACAGATCCATTTGCTGGCCCAGACCGCCGGCACCGACAAAGCCCATCACCACCGAGGCGCGGATTGCGCATTCCCAGCGGTACACCGTGTACGACAGCAGCTCCGCAGCGACATTGGGCAGGATCCCGTAGCAGAAGGCTGCGATCCGACCGCTACCCGATTGCAGTAGCGCGTGGGCCGGGCGCTGGTCGACCGACTCGAAAATTTCCGCATAGACCTTGCCCAACATGCCGCTGTAGGTAATGGCAATGGCCAGTACCCCGGCAGTCGGGCCGAGGCCGACGGCGCGCACGAACAGCAGGGCCCAGACGATTTCCGGCACGCTGCGCAGGAAGATCAGTAAACCGCGTATCGGCCAACGCAGCAGTTGGCCCCAATAGCTCGGGTGGCCGGCACGGGAGGCCGCAGACAGCGACAAAGCACGACTGGCCAGCAGGCTGGCGGGGACTGCCAACAGCAACGCCAGGGCCATGCCGGCCGTGGCGATGGCCAGGGTCTGCAGGGTGGCTTGCAACAACAGCTCAATGAACTCTTCGCCATGGGCCGGTGGCCAGAAGGCTGAGACAAACCGGCCCATCTCGCTCTGACTGTCACTCGCCACCAGTACGCTGAGGTCCAATTCGCTGAAGTGGATGCCCGGCCACAGCAGGGCAAGGGCCAGTAAGGTGAGCAGCAGGCGGGGCCGGGTGGCCGGATCTCGGGTATCACGGGTCAGCATCGGGGAATCTGCACACTCAAGGGCGCCGGAGCAAAAATCGGTGGTGATAGCAGTTGTTCGTTGGCGTAAAGCTTGTCGAGCAACTCACGGTCGACTTCGCTGGCCTGAAGGTCGAACAGGATCTGTCCATCACGCAAGCCGATGATGCGCGAAAAGTGCGCCAGGGCCAGCTCCACAGCATGCAGGCTGGCGACCAGGGTGACGTTGTGCTGCCGGGCATGGCTGCAGAGCACCGAAAGCGTGTGCTGGGCCAATATGGGGTCCATGGCCGATACCGGCTCATCGGCCAGCAACACCTCAGGCGCTTGGTACAACACGCGGGCAATGCCCACGCGTTGCAGCTGTCCACCGGACAATTGCTGGCATTGCGCGAACAACTTGTCACTCAGGTCCAGCCTGGCCAATGCCGCGCGTGCGCCCGGAATATCCAGTGGATGCAGCAGGTTCAGCAGGCTCTTGCCCAGACCCCACTGACCCAGCTTTCCGGCCAGAACCGCGGTGATCACACGCTGGCGCGGTGGCAGCGGGGGCGCTTGATGGATCAGGCCGATGCGCGCGCGCAGACGCTGACGCTGACGGGCAGAAAGCTGCCAGGCTCGCTCGCCGAGCACCTGCAGCTCGCCGTTGCCCGGTCGCAGGGCAGTGGCCAGCAGGTTGAGCAGGCTGGACTTGCCCGCGCCAGACGGGCCGATGATGGCGACCTGTTCGCTTGCACCGATGTGCAGGTCCACGCCACGTAGCGCCTGGACGCCGTTGGCGTGGGTAAGGCTGACCTGGGTCAGATGCAATGTCATTTGAGCAGTTCGGCGGCGCGTGCGGCTTCCTCGATGCCTTTGTAGTTCTCAGGCTTGGTTTCGATGAATCGGCTGGCGGCCTGCAGATCCAGAATCCCCTTGTCCGCAGGCTTCGCCGGATCGAGGGCCAAGAAGGCTGCCTTAATCTTGGCCGCCAGCGCTGGATCGAGGGTCCCGCGCACCGTCCAGTTGTAGTCGAAGTAGGCCGGAGTGGTCGCAAACACTTTGACCTTGGTGGTGTCGACCTTACCGGCGGCGACCAGTTTTTCCCACACGCTGGCGTTCAGTACCCCGGCGTCCACTTTGCCGGCCTGGACCCAGGCGACAGTGGCGTCATGGGCACCGGAGTAGCCGACGCGGCTGAAGTAGGTTTCAGGCTTGATGCCGTCCTTGAGCATAAAGTAGCGCGGCATAAGACTGCCCGATGTGGAGGACACCGAGCCAAAGGCAAAGGTCTTGCCCTTGAGATCGGCGAGGGACTTGACGGCAGGGTCGGCGGTGATGAATTTGCTGGTGAATTGGGCGTCCTGTTCACGCTGTACCAGCGGAATCGCATTGCCGGTTTTCAGGCGTGCCTGCACGAACGTGAAGCCGCCCAGCCAGGCCAGGTCGATTCGGTCGGTGGCCAGCGCCTCGACCACGGCCGGATAGTCGCTCACGGGCACGAACTCGACCTTCATGCCCAACTGTTGTTCCAGATAGGCGCCAAGCGGCTTGAACTTTCGCAGCAGTTCGGTAGGGGCTTCATCGGGAATCGCGCTGACTTTCAGCGTATCGGCGGCCTGCGCCAACAGGGTGCAAAAAGGCAGGATCAAGCTGACGGCCAATGCCAGGGTACGCTTGAGCATGGAAAATCTCCGGTGTATTAACGAAAGAATGTCGAGGCGCCAGGCAGGCCTGGCGCTTTGTGAGGGTAGACGAAAGGGAGCGATATTGACCGGTTTTGGCCCAATTGCAATCTGTTGTATCGACCGGTTGAGTCCACAACCCAAAGCAATCATTTATCGGAGCGCACAACACTGTTTGTGGAATCACCCTCGGCCAGCATCTGCCTCATGATTTCCCGCTCCTGCGGGCCAGGCAAAACGCCGCTGGTTTCTCCTTCCAGCACGGTAATGCCGTCCTCGTTGGTCATCGTGACAACCGCCGTCGCACGACCTTTTTCATCGATGTCCTTGATGAGCCAATGGCAAGTGACGGTATCCCCTGGATAAACGGGGCGCTTGAAGTGGAATGTCATCGCTGAGGCCAGCCAGCCAATCTGGCCGCCGATTTCAGTCATCAGGCTGGCCGTCAGCAGGCCATGAGAAACCGGCGCTTTAAAGCGTCGGGCTTCGGCGAAACGCGCATCGAGATGCACCGGATTGTAGTCGCGGGAGATCTGCGCGAAGTGCTGGATATCTTCCTGCGTGAAGCAGCGGGAGAGGGTGAAGCTGTCACCTGTTTGAAGCCCTTCGGCTGCACGCTGTCTGAAGCTTTTCATTGAAGTCCCTTGTACTGTCGACTAGAAGGAATGCTCGGTCCCTGGAAAGTCGCCCGCTTGCACATCGCCGGTGAAGTCGCGCGCGGCCCCGAGTAGCACGCCCCGCATGTCGGCGTATTGTTTGACAAACCTGGGCAGAGGCCCGGTGCGCAACCCCGCCATGTCCTGCCAAACCAATACTTGAGCGTCACAACCGTTGCCGGCGCCAATGCCGACGGTAGGAATCGAAACGGCGGCAGTGATGCGTGCAGCGACTTCAGCGGGCACCATTTCAATGAGCAGCGCGAAGGCGCCGGCGGTCTCGAAGGCGCGGGCACTCTCGATCAGTCGCTGCGCATTGTCACCTCGTCCTTGAACACGATAGCCACCGAGTTGATGCTCGGCTTGCGGGGTAAAGCCGATGTGAGCCATTACCGGAATCCCCGAGCGGGTGAGTTTCTCGACTTGCGGCAGCATCTCAACGTCACCCTCGATTTTCACCGCATGGGCGCCACCTTCCTTCATGAAGCGCACGGCGGTGTGGAAACACTGCTCGGCAGAGGCCTGGTAGGAGCCGAAGGGCAGGTCGGCAATCACCAAAGGTCTACGGGTTGATCGGGTGACGGCGCGTACCAGTGGAATAAGCTCGTCAACCGTGACGGGGAGCGTGGATTCATAACCGTAGACGTTGTTGGATGCCGAGTCGCCCACCAGCAGAACAGGAATGCCGGCCTCTTCGAAAATCGTGGCCGTGTACATGTCGTAGGCAGTCAGCATCGCCCATTTCTGACCCCGCACTTTCATCTGTTGCAGATGAGGAATCCGGATACGTGATTTCACATTCGACACTTCGTTGTTGCCGTAAGGCGAGAAGGTGTCACTCATTATCTTTTCCTCCGAGATGAATAAACGATCAGCGCAAAATCTGATCGATAAACAACAGCACCGCGATAATGATCATTACCGCACCCGAGAGCCGACTGACCACTTGAGCCGCTACGGGACGTGCCTGCAACACGACTCGAGAGCCAAAACCCACCAGCAGATAGACCACGCCACAACTGAACGCGTGGAGAAGGCCTAACGCGATGATCTGCATCGGCACCGGCCAAGAGGCTGTCGGGTCAGTGAATTGAGGCAATAACGCCAGGAACAGCAGAAAGACCTTGGGATTGAGGCCGCTCACGCAAAGCCCTTTAAAGGTCCAGCGCGCCCAGGAGGCGGATTCCTGGACTTGTCCCGCGCGAGGAACCGAGGGATGCACAAGCATGTTGATGCCCAGCCATAGCAGATACCCAGCACCGCCCACGGTAAGCACCGAAAGGGCAATGGGGTTGCTCGCAACAAGTCCGCCGACACCGGCCGCCACGACTAGCGTGGCGACTAAATGCCCGATCAACAGCCCGGCCACGGCGGGCATCACGACACGCCCAAACAACCCCGCCGATATCGCGTACGCCCAATCCGCCCCCGGTGTAATCACAAACAAAAACGACACAGCCCAGAATGCGGCGAGAACACTAAGGGTCATATTCGCCACCTTCTTATTTCAACGGGTACTTGCATGTTTCTATCTCGCAGACATTGAGAGTCGGTCCGACTTTTTTCAAAAAGTACGGACGATCAGCCATAAAGTTCACGGAAAGAATAATTGAAACCGGCTAGAATATTTTCTCTATTATTCCAGTCTGGATATCGCTTTTAGGGAGATTCTTCTATATGGACAGGATTGATCTGAAAATTCTTGCCGAGCTTCAGGCGGACGGGCGCCTGTCGGTGACTGAGCTGGCAGAGCGGGTAGGTCTTAGCCTGTCCCCATGCCATCGTCGGGTGCGTGCCCTGGAGGAATCAGGCGTGATTCTGGGTTATCGCGCACAGCTCGCTCCCGCCGCGCTCGGCCTTAACTTTTCGGCAATGGTGTTTGCGACGCTTCGCGAGGGCGATCGCCGGGCGGTTGAAGCATTCGAGGTAGCGCTTCAGGCGATCCCCCAGATAGTGGAGGCTCAAAGGCTTTTTGGAGAGCCGGACTACCTTCTCCATGTCGTCACCGGAGATCTGCCAGCGTTCCAGCAGCTTTACGATGAGCGCCTTTCCACGTTGCCTAACGTTCAGCGCCTGACTTCCACCCTGGTGATGAAACGAGTCATTCAAGACCGTTCGCTTCCTCTGTGACTTGAGCAAGTTTCATCGTCGACAGGCGATCCGAAGGCCTCGCCCCTTCGCTAATTACCGTCCGCCACCTTGCGTTCTATCTCCGCTATTTTTCGCCTGAGCTCTTCAGCCTCCAGCTCCTGAGTGTGAGTTTGATTCACACCTTCGGCGTCACTGTCGCTGTCCTCAAGCTCGCTTTCGACCACATCGTCGGGTTTGCCAGACGTATCGGTAGGCGGGACGTTCGAGGTCGTTTCTGATTCGTCGTCATTCACACGGTCATCATTGTTCATTTCGCTTACCTCCATTGGCCTATAAATTGGATTCAGCGGTATGGAAGGAGTTCGGGTTTTTCAGCCTTATGACGCGGTTCAATGCTTGCCGTTTTCAGCCATTGCCATCTGTCGTTTTTTTTGTTCGCTTTTGCGCACTAATTGAGAACGACCCCTAGGGCTTTGTGAGCTTGTGCAGGTAGCATGACGCCTTATAAGCGCACCAAATGACAGATTGGCTAACGTAACCGAGTGGGTCGAACATTGATCGAACGACGTCAATTCAGCGGAGGCATGAAGGGGAAAAACCTCCGCTATCTGAATGAAAACCCTGGCGAGCCTGCTCGAATGACTCGGGCAGGCTTTTTGCTGCTCGAGCATTTCTCGCTGCCCGCGTTCACGCAAGCGCTGGATACGATTGTTACCGCGAATCTGCTGCGCCCCGGGTTGTTCTCTTCCCGAACGTTCGGCTTGAATGAGGGGGAGGTCATCAGCGATTTGGGCCTGGTCATTCGGCCGGATGCACGTATCGATTCTTCAGCCATTCACAACCTGGACCTGCTAGTCATTTGCGGCGGCTACAGGACAGAACTGAAGGCGACTGATGAGTTCATCAGCCTGTTGCGAGCGGCGGCAGATCAGGGTGTCAGTCTGGCCGGGTTGTGGAATGGTGCATGGTTCCTGGGCAGCGCAGGCTTGCTCGATGGATACCGTTGCGCCATTCACCCCGAACATCGCCCCGCACTCGCGGAAATCTCCAAGGCGACGCACGTCACCAGTGAGCCCTATGTGATTGATCGAGACCGGCTCACCGCGTCCAGTCCCTCTGGGGCATTCCATATGGCGTTGGACTGGATCAAGGAACTGCACGATAAAGCCCTGGTCGAGGGGATCGAGGACATTCTTGCTTTCGAGGAGTCTCGCTACCGGCGCATCAAACCGGCTGAAAATATTTGTGTGAGCGCGCCATTGCGAGAGGTGGTCAAGCTGATGGACGCCAACCTCGAAGAGCCTCTGGAGTTGGAGCAATTGGCGGTTTACGCCGGCCGTTCCCGGCGACAACTCGAACGCTTGTTCAAGGAGCAACTCGGGACAACGCCGCAGCGATATTACATGGAGCTGCGCATCACCGAAGCGCGTCGACTCCTCCAGCACACAGAGCTGTCCCAGGTAGACGTGCTGGTTGCCTGTGGCTTTGTGTCGCCCAGTCATTTCAGCAAATGCTATAGCTCGTACTTCGGCTATAGGCCTTCCAAGGAAAAACGGCTGGTCAAATAGCCGCTTTTTGAGTCCCGGTGAGGATCGCCCGACGGCGCAAAACCTGCCGTCGGGAATGGCCCGGTGGCGACCGCTCGCTGGAGCTGGGCCACCGGACAAGTCCGCAGACTCAGCGCTTGGCCGCCATTGCGGTAACTTCCACGCGCATCCCTTCGACCGCCAATGAGGCCACGCCAACGGCGGCGCGAACCGGCCAGGGCTTGGCGAAGAAGCGCTTGTAGACTTCGTTGAAGGCGGCGCGATCGGCCATGTCAGTGAGGTAGATGGTCAGATGCAGCACCCGGTCCATGGAACTGCCGGCAAGCTCCAACGCTACCTTGAGCGCTTGCAGAGTGCATTCACTCTGCTCGGCGATGCCACCCAGTTCCAGACTGCCGTCGGCACGGGTGGGGATTTGAGTGGAGACCAACAGGCCGCCGAAACCGGCGACATCGGAGGAGATGGATTCCGGGTCTGGGTCGGGGAGAAAGGTGATGTCGCGATTTGCCATGAGGGTTCTCTTGCTTGAGGTGGTGAAAGGCGGTTGTGTATGGGGCAGCTGCTACGGGCGAACGCAGCCTTCTCATTACGATTTAACGTACCGCGGTCAGTTTATAGCACGAGACTATCTGCCAGCTTCATGGCCTGCTGAGTCGCGGCCTTGCGCGCACTCAGGTCAACGTCTTCCCCCAGGATGGTTTTCTCGACAATCACCGAGTGCACATCGCTCACGCCGATAAATTGCAGCCAGGCTTCCACGTAGGGCTTCTGAAAGTCGAAGCGCTCCGCTGGCGTGATCGACTGCGCCGAAAAATCCAGGCCGCGGGCGTACATCACCACGGCGGTTTTGTTGTGCAGCATGCCTTCCAGACCGCGTTCCGGGTCGAAGCTGAATAAAATGTCTTTCTGCGACACCAGATCGATGAAGTGTTTGAGCTTGTACGGAATGCTGAAATTCCACAGTGGCACGGACATCACCAGGACGTCTGCGCGGTGCAGGAACCCGGCCAGGTCTTTCAAGGTGTTCCAGGCGTCTTGCTGCGCCGGGGTCAAGGGCGTGCCATTGAGCCCGGCGTATTTGGCGTCCATTGCCAGCTCGTCGAACTCCGGCAAAACCATATTCCAAAGATCGAGGGTGATGATCTCGGTGTCCGGGGTGTTTTCTTGATAGCGCGCAATAAAGCCGCGGGCGACTTCAAGGGAGGCTGACCGTTGTTTGCGCGGGGAACATTCGATATGCAGAAGGGTGGTCATGGCGTGTCTCGGGCGGGGAAGTTGAATCATTGCAACATAGTTTTATTTGGAATATAAATCGTGAATAAACAGGCCATTAATCACGAATAGAACTATGTTCGATGTGCTGTTGTTAAAAACATTCGTCACCGTCGTCGATGAAGACGGTTTCAGTCGCGCAGCCGAAAAGCTGCACCTGACCCAGTCTGCGGTCAGTGGTCATTTGCGGCGACTGGAAGAACAGGTCGGCAAACCGCTGTTGACGCGTACGACCCGTTCCCAGCAATTGACGCCCGATGGCGAGCGCCTGATCGCTTATGCGCGGACGATCCTCGCGCTGAACCGTGATGCCTGGGCGCAACTGACGCGCACGCCGTTTCACGGACGGGTGCGGATCGGGGTGTCGGAGGATTTTGTCGAACCGCGATTGCTGCGGGCTTTTCAGGATTTCGCGGCGCAGTACCCGGGCATGGAAATCGACGTGCAGGTGGGCATTCCTGGCACGTTGCTGAACCTGATGAAGCAAGGCGATCTTGAGCTGGTCATCGGTTCTCTGTGCGAAACCAGCGAAGCGGGGTTGCTGCTGTGGCAAGAACCGCTGGTGTGGGCCTGGTCGGCGCAACCCGTCACTCAGTTACCGACACCGTTACCGCTGGCGCTGTTTCCTGAGCCCTGTCCTTATCGTGAGATCGCGCTGAGGCGGCTGGCTCAGGCGGGGATCGCCCAACGTACGGCGATGTCATGCACCAGCACGTCCGGGCTGCGGGCGGCGGCGTTGGCTGGTTTCGCGGTGGCGCCCATGACGGTCAGTCAATTGGGGCAGGGACTGGCGGCTCTGGGGGCGGAGCAAGGATTGCCGGATTTGCCGGATGCGCAGTTTCGATTGTTTGCCTCTGCTGAAGCGGATCAGGCGATTGTGGCGGCGCTCTCTCAGCTCATTGTGGAGTATTGCTCCACGCGAAGGGCTTGACCGTCATTTCGAGGCGACGATCGGTCCGATCGCATAACGCTTCAGCCGGGATTGAACAACTGACGGATCAAATTGGGTGTACTGCCGGTCCAGCGCTTGAACGAGCGACGAAAATTTGCCGCATCGTTAAAGCTCAGGTACTCGGCCACGGCTTCGTTGCTGAACCCCTTGATCTGGTACAGGTACAGGGCCACGTGCTTGCGCACCAAATCTACCTGCTGCTGGAAACCGGTGTCGTGTTTTTGCAGTTTGCGCTTGAGGGTGGCAGGGCTCATGGCGAAGGCCTGGGCGGCTTGTTCCAGGCTTGGGGTGTGGCGCACGTGGCGCTGCAAATAGCGGTACAGGCAGTCGAGAAAGCTCGACGTGCAGCCCAACTGCTCCAGTTGCCCCTGAGCTTCCTGACGGGCGACCTGACCAGCAGTGGCCGACGCATCGGGCCATCGCTGGGCGAGAAATTCCCGGGGGATGCGCATCAGGTCCAGAGGTCGGTTGAACTGAGTGTGCTCGCCCAAATGCACCCAATATTGCTCGACATAACGGGGCTCGGCATGGCTGAAACTGCACTCCCACGGCAGACGCTGGCCGCTCAGCGCGCGACTCATGGCCACCAGCGAGGTCATGCTCGCTTCCAGCAGAAAACGCCATTGCTCGCCGGCCCCGCAACTGTCCAGCCAATAGAGATAGGCGTGTTTTTCATCCAGCACCAACCGCGGCGTCATTAACGGGCTGAGCAGCGCCTGTTGCTGCACCAGGGTGTCGAGTGCCTGGTGCAGGTTTTGTGCATGGCGCAGGGCGTGGCTGGCGGCGCCGTAGTGGCCGGGCAGCAGGCGCTGACCGAACAGAAAACTGCTGTCGTCGGCATCCAGCAGACGTCGGCTATTACCGATCAATGCGAGAAACTGCTGGGGGCTGAGGCGGGTCTGGCCAGCCAGAATGTCTTCATGAAACAGCCCGGTGCCGCGCAGCAGACGATGGCTGTCGATGTCCCGGGACAGCGCCAGATCGATCAGGGTTGCCGGCTGATAATGCCCGGGAATGAAGCGGCTGTCGGTTTCGTACCACGTGGTTTTCAGGGTCATGGCCGGGCCTCAGGCCGTTCTTGCCAGAGGCTGCTTGGCCCGGGCCAGTGCCAGGTTAAGGCGCTTGAGCAGGGCGTCCGGCGACTCGTTCAGCGCCATCACCACCGCCGTGCTCGCCGACAATTGCAAGCGTTCGCCATGCTGCCGGGTTTTGTGCGCCAGGCCCTGCACCGCTTGTTGCAGTTCCAGCGCCAGCAACCTTGCCTGGCTCTCGCCGGTATTGGGCAGCAGCACCACGAAACGGTCGCCGGCCAGACGGCAGAGCAAGTCCTGGCGCCGCAGGTTGAGCAGCAGCAAATGACTGACCGCTTGCAACACGGCGTCGCCTTCGGCATGCCCGAAGGCCTGATTGATGGCCGAGAAGTTGTCCAGGTCCAGCGCCAACAACGACAACGGCTGTTGTTGGCCGTGACTTTCCTCAAGGCTGCCGGCCAGTTGACGCTTGAGGTAATCGGCGCCGCCCAACGGCGTGAGTTTGTCGAATAACCGATGCTCGCGGAACAGCCGCTCGCGTTTCTCCATCTGCGCGCTGATCGCCAGTTGTTCGCGGTGCCAGTGATAGATGCCGATGGTCAGCAGGATCATGCCGACCGGCATCGGCCCGGACTCGAGCCAGTGATCCCAGGTGATGCTGTCAGGCAGGCGGATGAACTCGTCGAGACTGTCGATCCACCAGGAAAAAAAGATCCCGCTCAAACCCAGCGCCAGGTAATTGGTGACGCGCCCGGCTGGCCGACTCTTGAGTACCAACCCCAACCAGACCAACGCCAGCAGCGCCGAACCGCCTTCACCGACGATGTCCAGCCAGACCCATTCGCTGACCGGTTTCACCTCGCCGCAGGCCAGATGCAGGAGCAACCCCAGGTTGGCGGCCAACAGCAGCAGGGCGAGTTTCCAACGGTGGGGTTTGAGCACTGAGAACATGGCCGCGATCCTTTGGCGAAGAAGCAATGCGCGCCAGCACAGCAGATGTTTGTGACAGTCGGGTGACGGGGGTGTGAGCCAGGCTGGAGGTCGAATCAGCTCACGGTCCTGCGAGATTTTCTGGCGAGTGAAGACCTGTGGCGAGGGAGCTTGCTCCCGCTGGAGTGCGCAGCGCTCCCCAACTTCAGTGGGTCAGGTAAAACTCATGCGGCCGCTGCGCGACCGAGCGGGAGCAAGCTCCCTCGCCACAGAGTCGGTGTCGATCGGATGCAAACAAAGTCATTTCAGCTCACTTCCTTCACCGAAACCCGGCAAAACCCCGGTTTACCGCACCTTCCGCCACCCCCTGTCACAGAACCGTCATCCCCCGTCCCTAGCGTGCCCTCCCAGTTGCCGGGCCCTTTGCCTGGCGTTAACGGACTCTTGGGGGAGGACATTCATGTACAAGCGCAGCAGCACCGCAGGAGTGGTCGGTTTCACGCTCACCGCCCTGGCCATGGCGATCGCCAGTGAACGCCTGAGCGCCGCCGAAACCGTGGCGAACACCGAACACGTCGAAGTGGTGGGCCAGGCGGCGAGCATCGATCAGGCGCTCAAGGAACAGCGCAGTTCCGACAGCATCAAGAGCGTGGTGCATGCCGATGGCGTGGCGCAGTTGCCGGACGAAAACGTCGCCGAAGCGGTGCAGCGCCTGCCGGGAGTCAGCGTCGAGCGCGACCAGGGGGAAGGGCGGTTTGTCAGCGTGCGCGGCCTCGGACCGGATCTGAACAGCGTGACCATCAACGGCACGCTGGTACCCTCGCCGGAAAGCGAGCGCCGGGCCGTGGCCCTCGATGTATTGCCCTCGGAGCTGGTGCAGTCCTTGTCGGTAATCAAAACCCTGACCCCGGACATGGACGCCAACTCCCTGGGCGGCACCGTGGATGTGAAAAGCCTCTCGGCCTTCGATCACAAAGGGCTGTTCTACACCGGCAGCAGCGAAGCCAGTTACGACAAAAACACCCACCAGACCAGCCCGAAATTTTCCGGCGCCGTCAGTGATCGCTTCAGCCTTGGCGACGGCATCGACAACTTCGGCGTCGCTGCGGCGCTGAGCTGGCAGAAGCGCGACTTCGGCTCGGACAACGTCGAAACCGGCGGCGCCTGGGACTTCGAGCAAGGCGCCAAATTGCAGGAGTTCGAGCAACGCGATTACGACATCAGCCGTGAACGCGCTGGTGGGGGCCTGAACTTCGATTACAAACCCGACGATTTCAGCAGCTATTACCTGCGCACCCTGTACAGCCGCTACAAGGACAGCGAGACGCGCAATTCCACCAGCCTCGAATTCGCCGACCCGCTGGCGGCGGGGGAGTTGGGCGATGCCGAAGGCTCCCGCAAACTCAAACAGCGGGAAGAGACCCAGGAAATCCAGTCCTACGTATTGGGCGGCGAGCGTATGTTCGGCCTCTGGACCCTCAGCGGCCAGGCCGGCTACAGCCGCTCCAGCGAAGACAGCCCGGGCCACATCGCCAACGCCGCGTTCAACGGTACCGACGATTTTGCCGACAGCGGTTTCTACGATAACGACAAGCCGCGGCCCATCATCGGTCAGGGCTTCTACAACCCGAGCAACTTCAGCCTCGACAAGGTCGATTGGGAAAAACAGAAAACCACCGACACCGAGAAAAACCTGCGTCTGGACCTGGCCCGCGACTACGACCTCAGCGGCTATGCGTCCCAGGTCAAATTCGGCGGCAAGGTCAGCCACCGCAACAAAGACAACAACCTTGATGCCTGGGTGTATGAAGATTTCGATGATCTGGGTTTCAGCGATGAACAGCTCAACCTCAGCCGATTCCAGAAAGGCACCGTCGATTACCGCCTCGGCCAGTTCGGCCCGGGCATCAGTGGCAGCGCCATCAAGCAGTTGATCGGAGGCCTGAATCAGGCGGACTTCTACGACGAGACCGAATCGCGGGTCAACGACTTCAAGATCAGCGAAGACATCAACGCCGGCTACCTGATGAACACCATCGATATCGATGACTGGCGTTTCATTGCCGGCATGCGCTACGAAGGCACCGAGTTCGAAGCCAAGGGCACGGGCGCCACGGATGGCGAGTTCCAGTCCACCGAGACCAAACGCCGTTATCACCACTGGTTGCCGGGCCTGCATGCGCGCTATCAACTGGACAAGAACACTCAGGTGCGCGCGGCCTGGACCAAGTCCGTGGTGCGCCCGACGTTCGGCCAACTGGCGCCGGGTTTTGTCATCGACGATGATGAGGCGAGCTTTGGCAACCCGGACCTCAAGCCGCTGGAATCCAGCAACCTCGACCTGGGCATCGAGCACTACATGGGCCATGCCGGCACGGTCTCGGCGTTTGTGTTCTACAAAGACATCAAGAATTTCGTCTACAACACCGACCTGGCCGGCACCGGCGCCTGGGCCGATTTCTCCGAGGCTCACACGTTTGCCAACGGCGACAGCGCCAAACTCTATGGCCTGGAACTGGCCTACTCGCAGAAATTCGACTGGCTGCCAGCGCCCTGGAACGGTCTGCTGCTCGGCGCCAACACCACCTTCAGCCGCTCCGATGCGGAAATCGAAGGCTTCGACGCCGCCAGCGGGATCAACCGCAAGCGCAGCATCGATTTGCCCAATCAGTCCGACACCGTCGGCAACCTGATGCTCGGTTGGGAAGACGACAAGTTGAGCCTGCGTCTGTCGGCCAACTACAAGTCCGATTACCTCTTTGAGCTGGCCTCGATCAACGACAAAGCCCACGACCTGCACGTCGATGCCCAGACCTTCGTCGATTTCAGCGCGCGCTATTCGCTGACCAAAAACCTGCAAGTCAGCTTCGAGGCGCAGAACCTCACCGACGAGCCGTACTTCGTCTACACCGGCAACCGCTCCTACAACGGCCAATACGAAGAATACGGCCCGACCTACAAGCTCGGCCTGACCTTCACCCACTTCTAAGCCCCGGGGCGGCAGCCCGGTGCTGCCGCCGTGATGGATGCACGACAAGGACTTTGCCTGTTCATGAGTATTTCGTGGTTACCCAAACACGGTCTGCTGGCCACACTGATCAGCTTGACCATCGGCCAGGCCATGGCGGCCGCGCCGAACCTGCGCCTCACACCCTGGGCGCCGAACCTGTCGGTCGACGCGGTGGCGTTTTTATCCGCCGACCTCGGCCCTGAACGCCTGGCCGCCAGCGAGCGTGACGGCTTGCTGCTGCTCGACGCGCAAGGCAAAGAGCTGGCGCGTTTGAAGGGATCGTTCAGTAGCCTGGACAGCCGCACCGCCGGCCAACACGTCTTGGTGGCCAGCCTCGACAACGCCCGTCAACAAGCGGTGCTGGTCAGCCTCGATCCGGCCAAGCGCAGTTGGGGGCAACCGGTGTATCTGCCGACGCGGGATTACCCGGTGAACGGTTTGTGCCTGTACCGCGACGAAGCCGGCAACCTGTTCCTGTTTCTGGTGGGCGAGGAGGGCAAGGGTGAGCAATGGCTGGTGGGCAATGGCGCCACTTTGAACCCGCAACCGCAACGGGTGCGCGGTCTGCCATTGCCGCCATCGGCACAGTTCTGCCAGGTCGACGACGCGGCCAATCAGTTGGTGGTCAATGAGGAAAACGTCGGTTGGTGGGCCTACCCGGCGCATGCCGAAGCGGATGTAACGCGCACACCGGTGGCCATGCGCGAACCGTTCGGCGAGATCAAACAGGCAGCGGGTGCGATGGCCCTGGTGCCGGGTGGCATCGTTGCACTCGACCCGAAAGCCGCGCAGCTGCATCTCTATCAGCAGCAGGGCGAACGCTGGACGGCTCAGGCCACACTGGTACTGCCAGACTTGAAGGAACCGGAAAATCTCGCCCTGCGCCCGACGGCTAAAGGCTTGCAAGTACTGCTGCGCGACGATGACGACGGCCGTCTGTATCAGGGTGAACTCGACTGGAAGGCTACATCGGTGCCCTTGGCGCCGGTGCTGGTGAACGTAAAAGCAATCAGCCAAAGCGACCCGGTGGGGCGCCAGGGCGATGCCGCGGATGATCCGGCGATCTGGATTCATCCGCAGCAACCCGCCCTGAGTCGGGTGCTGGGCACCAATAAAAAGCAGGGGCTGATGGCGTACGACCTGCAAGGCAAATTGCTGCAGGAATTGCCGGTGGGGCGACTGAACAACGTCGATATACGGCCGAATTTCAAGCTCGGTCAGCAGACCGTCGACCTCGCGGTGGCGAGCAATCGCGATCACAACAGCCTCAGCCTGTTCAGCATCGACCGCACCAGCGGTGAGTTGCGCGAAGCCGGGGAGATCCCCACGCCGCTCAAAGACATCTACGGCATCTGCCTGTTTCAACCGGCCAGCGGCGAAATCTACGCGATCGCCAACGGCAAGGACGGCACCTTCCTGCAATACCGCCTGAGCGCGCCGAACGGCCGCGTACAGGGTGATCTGGTGCGCCAGTTCAAGGTCGACAGCCAGCCCGAAGGCTGCGTTGCCGACGACCAGCGACAGCGCCTGTTTCTCGGTGAAGAGGATGTCGGCGTCTGGGCGGTGGACGCCCGCGCCGATCAGCCAGCGACGCTCAGCAGCGTGATCAAGGTCGGTGCGCAGTTGCAGGCGGATGTGGAAGGACTGGCGCTCTATCAAAGCGCGGCGCAGGACTATCTGGTGATCTCCAGCCAGGGCAACGACAGCTATGTGGTGCTCGATGCCGAGCCGCCGTTCGCGTCTCGCGGCGCATTTCGCGTCGGGCTGAACGCGGCGGCGGGCATTGATGGCGCTTCGGAAACCGATGGCCTGGAAGTCACTTCGGCCAACCTTGGCGGGCCCTGGAGCCACGGCATGCTGGTGGTGCAGGACGGACGCAAACGCATGCCCGAGCAAACCCAGAACTTCAAATTCGTGCCCTGGGCCGAGGTCACCAAAGCGTTGAAATTGCCCTGACCCAGCCAGTCATCAACCTGTCATCACTATTTCATCGAATAGCTCAACGGCCGTCGCGCATCGACGGCCCGGGAGCGCCAGACAAGGAGTTTCACCATGCAAGCGACACTGGAACACATGACCATCTGGGGCCTGATCAGTGACGCCAGCCTGCTGGTCAAAGCCGTCATGCTCATCCTGTTGCTGGCGTCAGTGCTCAGTTGGTACCTGATCATCCAGCGCAGCGGCGTGCTGCAACGTCGCGAGCGGCAGCTGAACGGCTTCATGCAACGCTTTCGCAGCACGGCGGACCTGTTACCGCTGTACCGCGAAACCGCACAGAGCACTGACAGCGAAGCCGGTGTCGAGCCGATTTTTCACGCCGGGTTTCAGGAGTTCAGCCATCTCAAGCAGCACTCGGGCAACACGGCCGATGTGGTGCTCGAAGGCGTTGAGCGGGCGTTGTACGTGGCCATCAGCGAGCAAGAAGTTCGCCTGGAGAAGGGCTTGCAGTTCCTCGCCACGGTCGGTTCCGTCAGCCCTTATATCGGCCTGTTCGGCACGGTGTGGGGGATCATGAACTCCTTCCTCGGCCTGTCCCAGGTGCAGCAGGCGACGCTGTCCACCGTGGCCCCGGGCATCGCCGAAGCGCTGATCGCCACGGCCATCGGCCTGTTTGCCGCTATTCCGGCAGTGATCGCCTACAACCGCTTTTCGGCGCGCAGCCAAACCCTGCTGACCCGCTACTACGCCTTTGGCAATGAACTGCAGGTGCGCTTGCATCGCACCTTGCATGGCACGCCGATGAATCTGGCCGTCGCAGCCTGAGAGGAGAATGCAGATGCTCGTCCGACCGCAACGCAAGCACGGGCCCAAGGCCGAAATGAACGTGGTGCCCTACATCGACGTGATGCTGGTGCTGCTGGTGATTTTCATGGTCACCGCGCCGATGCTGACCCAGGGCGTAAAGATCGAACTACCCAAGGTCGCCAGTGAAGCGTTGGCCACCGATACCCGCCAGCAAATCCTTACCCTGTCGGTGAAGGCCGAGGGTGGTTATTACTGGAACCTGGGCGGTGAACTGGATACGCAGCACCAGACCGACAGTGCAGTGGCGCTTGACGAGATGCGCGCCAAGGTCGCGCAGATTGTTGCCGAACGCCGTGACACTCAGGTTTACATTCGCGCCGACAAGGACGCCGGTTACGGCAGCGTGGTCGCGGCCATGGCGGCACTGCAGCAGGGTGGTGTGAGCAACCTCGGGCTGGTGACCGAGGCCCCGCAATGACGGCGATGATCATGCCCAGTCCATCCATGACGCTGCGGGACGCTGCTCGCAGCGGGTTCTGGAAAAACAGTCTGGCGGCGAGCCTGGCGGTAGGGCTGCATGCCATTGTGCTGGCATTGTTGGTGCACGGCTGGTCGCTGGAGAAACCACCGGTCGAACAGCCTGCGGTGTTGAGGACGCAACTGGTGATGCTGCCACCGGCGCCGCAGCCTCAGGCGCCCGAACCGGTAGCGACGCCGACGCCGGAGCCGGTTGCCGAGGCGCCCATCCAACCCGTCAAACCTGCTGTCGATCCACAGATCCAGGCGCAAAAACTTGAACAGGCCGTTCTTGCGCGCAAACGCGTCGAAGACAAAAAACGCGAGCTCCAGGCTGAGCAACAACGCCAGCGCCAGGAAACAGAAAAGCGCACCCATGACCTCGAACAGCAACGCCAGGCCCAAGAGCAGGCGCAACAGGCACATCGCGCCGAACAATCGCGCCTGGCCGCCGAACGCGCGCGTCAGCAGGCCGCCAAAATGGCCGCCGACAGCCGCCAATACCTCCCTCTGAGCAAGGAAGCGCCGGACTATCCGCAACGGGCGCTGGATAAAAACATCGAAGGCGATTGCACCGTGGAATACACCGTCAATCCCCAAGGCAACATCGAGAACCCCAAGGTGCTGGACGGCTGCCATCCGTTATTCATGCGTCCATCGTTGGCCGCCGCCAACACCTTCCGTTACCAGCCGAGAATCGTCGACGGCCACGCGGTTGCGGTGCCGGCCGTGCGCAATACCTTCCACTACCGGATCAAGTAAGCGGCTCCCATGGCGGATCGGCGTGCGGCTAAGCGGTCGTGAGATAGACTGATCAGCGGGCATCGGACGGTGGGGGTGACAGGTGGTGCGCTTCAGATGGATTCGCTGATCACGGCGGCGGCGCGTGCGCTCGCGGCAGGTGACCCCCTCGGCGCGCTGAACCGTATCGCCTTGCGCGACGATGCACCTGCGCTCGCGCTTCGCGGCATCGCGATGGCGCAGCTGGGGGATCTGGTGCGAGCGAAGGCGCTGGTGCGCAGCGCCGCACGTGCTTTCGGGCCGAAAGAGGCGTTGGCCCGGGCGCGATGTGTCGTCGCCGAGGCCGAGATCGCGCTCGCCTCGCTGGACCTGAACTGGCCAACCAAGGCTCTCGACGCCGCGCAGGCGACGCTTCAGGCGCACGGCGACTGGGTCAACGCCGCCCATGCGCGGTACCTCGAAATCCGCCGCTTGCTGTTGATCGGGCACCTCGACGAGGCTGAGCACCGGCTCGCCGAACTCGATCCGACACCGTTACCGCCCGCATCGAGGGCAGCCTACGAACTGGTCGTGGCAGGCATTGCGATGCGTCGCCTGCAAACAAAAACGGCGCGCGCTGCACTCGAACGGGCCGAGCGTGCCGCACAACATGCCGCTATCCCCGCGTTGACGGCCGAGGTCGAAAGCGCCGCCCGCATCCTCGACACACCGGCGGCGCGGCTGATTGTCGGCGGCCAGGAACAGCCGCTGCTGCTCGATGAGATTGAAGCGTTATTGGCATCCCCTAAGTTGGTCGTGGACGCCTGCCGGTATGTCGTGCGCGATGCAGGCTCGGCGGTTTCACTCGCCCGGCGGCCGGTGCTCTTCGCGCTCGCCCGGGCGTTGGGCGAAGCGTGGCCCGCCGACGTGCCAAGGGAGACGCTGATTGCGCGCGCCTTTCGGATGAAGTTCGCGGATGACTCCCATCGCGCGCGGTTGCGCGTCGAACTCGGGCGGCTGCGCGCGGCGCTGCACCTGATCGCCGATGTCGTCGCGACCCCGCGAGGGTTTGCGTTGGTGCCGCAGGATGCGCGTGACGTCGTGGTGCTGGCGCGGCCTGTCGAAGAGCAGCATGCGACACTGCTCGCCTTCCTCGCTGACGGCGAATCATGGTCGAGTTCGGCCCTGGCGTTGGCGCTTGGCGCCAGTCAGCGCACCGTGCAACGAGCCCTCGACACGCTGGCGGTTGCGGGCAAGGTGCAGTCGTTCGGTCATGGCCGGGCCCGTCGCTGGATGACCCCGCAGGTTCCGGGATTCGCGACGGTATTGTTACTCACAGGGTTGCTGCCCAATGACTAGCATCCACTTCACCAACCCAGTGAATGCAGTCAGTGAACGAGGAGCAAGACATGAAACATTCAACAGCCGAAATCATCCGTGAATACGGTCCTTTCCCAGGCGTCGACAGCGTGCACGGCGTCACCCATGACGGCCGGCAGGTCTGGTTTGCCTCCGGCGACAAACTCAACGCCCTGGATCCTGCGAGCGGCAAAACGCTGCGCTCGCTCGATGTCGCCGCCCATGCCGGTACAGCCTTCGACGGTCAGCACCTGTTTCAGATCGCCGAGGATCGTATCCAGAAAATCGACCCACAGACCGGGCGTGTGCTCTCCACCATCCCCGCGCCCGGCGGCGGTGGCGACTCGGGGCTTGCATGGGCCGAAGGGACACTCTGGGTGGGGGAGTATCGCGAGCGCAAGATCCATCAGGTCGACCCCCAGACCGGGGCAGTGCTGCGCACGCTCGAATCCAACCGCTTTGTCACCGGGGTGACCTGGGTCGAGGGCGATCTGTGGCACGGCACCTGGGAGGGTGACGAGAGTGAGCTGCGGCGAGTCGACCCGGCTACGGGCGAGGTGTTGGAGAGCGTCCAGATGCCGGCTGGCGTCGGGGTCTCGGGACTTGAGTTCGATGGCCACGACCGGTTTTTCTGTGGCGGCGGCAACAGCGGGAAGGTGAGGGCGGTGCGCCGGCCTGAATAAGCCTTTACGGCGCAAGTTTCGGGTCGTACCGCGGTGCGCGAATGGAACAACTTCGCCTGCGCGGAAAAAGTTGAGGGGTTCGTCGCGATGGACAGCCCTACAACCACTACTCCAGAGTGAGTTTTCCATGTCTGCTGATCGAATTCTTGAGAGCGGCGACCGGTGAGCACCCGGCTTTGTATCAGAATTCTTGCAGAGGCAGCGGGCGTGTCTGTCGCAGTTTGAGAAAGGTTTGGGGCTGTGCCGCAGAGGGGCAGTCGGAAATAGCCTATAACGCCGGCCCCTGAAATCGCTGTGGAATATGAGTCATTTTCGATACAACCATTACCCATTCTTTACATTGAAACGGTGCTCAAAGCCCGGTCAACACTGTCTGAAAGGGCGAGAAAGGTTGTTTTTCTCGCCTAAACAGAGAGTGAAGTAATGATGTTGAACAGAGTTGTAAAAGTGGCGTTGGTATTCGCTTTGTTGTCGTCCCTGTCGGGCTGCTGGATGTTCTTCCCGCCGGGTGGTGGTGGTGGTGGTGGTGGTGGTGGTGGTGGTGGTGGTGGTGGCCATCATGGAGGTTTCGGTGGTGGTCCCGGTGGCGGCCCACGCTGACCAGCCATCACAGCATCACCCTGCGTGTCAGAAGGTGAACGCTTGTCCCGCCCGCGACGGATGCTGAGCCATTTCAGTCTCCAGTAGATGCTCAACCAGCACATCATTCAAAAAGCGGAACTGATCGTTGAGCCCGACCACTTCGTTACTGAAGTGGTTGGCCGCTGCCGGCATTAGCAAGGCCTCGAAGTGCTCGTCGAACACCAGCGCGACTGCTTTGCGAGACACGACCTGCTGCGAATAATAGTTGCTGCCGAACACCGGGAAGCTCACGGCGAGGCTGACGGAATGAATCATGATTTCGGTTCCTCGGTTTGACCGATATCCAGCACGAAGCGGGAAAACAAGGTCAGGGTAACGGCCGTCAGGGCCAGGCAGGTCAGGAGATGGATCAACATGATTTGCCCCTCCGGTGCGGGGTTTAGATAGGGATGAGATTGATCCTGCACCTGATGGTTTTTTTGCGGAAGGCATTCGCGGCGATGGTGAATATTGATGTGAATGATGATGGTGATCTGCGCAGGGGATTAGGGATCCAAGTGATCCATTGTGGCGAGGGAGCTTGCTCCCGCTCGGCTGCGAAGCAGTCGCAATAAAAGACACTGCGTTATATCTGAACCACTGCGGTGGCAGGTTTCAGGGCCGCTCCGCGCCCCAGCGGGAGCAAGCTCCCTCGCCACGCCCGCCCCCGACCTATACTCAAATCAGTACGCTGTTTAGCGTCGGACACTCCGTTCGACGCAGTCTGTAGGACCCCGCGATCTTGAACCTGCGTTCGCTGATCGTCGCTGTGTTGGTGATATTGGCGGGATGCGCCACGCCCACGCCTGCCCCGGTAATCGTGGTGCCGGTGGTGGTGTCCCAGAGCACCTGGCAGCAGGTGGACCGGGAGATTGTCGCCGCTTCGCAACAGGCCACCGAACAGGCCAGGGTCTATGCCCGCGGGTCCATGGAGCACTGGCGCACGCGGGTTTATCAGCAAACCGAAGAAGTCTTCATTCCGTGGTTCAGCAGCTACTGGACCCAGGAATGGCTGTCGATGAAGGTCAGCTGGTACGCCATCAATGCCGGAGACGAGCAGGATGCGGCGACCAAACGCCTGGCGGCCTATCTGCTGGAGCAATATCACCGGCGCGTGCTGGAACCGGTGGCGGTGGAGATCGATCCCGACGCGATCCTCGGCCAGGCGACAGAGTTTTATGTGCAATTGATGGGGCAGCAGCTCGAAGTTATTTCCAAACGTCATGGCGTGCCAATGGCGCAGCTCAACGGTCGCATCCAGAAAATTCCGGCCATTTCACTGGGCCCGCCGCCTGCCCGTGACGCTTCGCTATATCAGGTGGTGCATGCCGAACTGAGCAAATTGCCGGCCTATCTGGCGTTGATCGAGAAGATCCACACGGCGGGCGGCGAGAAGGGCATCGCCTCGACGGACGCTGGCATGGCGCCGGTAGCCAAGCGTGCCAGTAAGCGAATACAAGCCGAAATGGCCCCGCGAGGGGCGGCCAGTGCGGTGGCGGCAATGGCGGGGAAGGCGGCCGGTGCGCTGATCTCCGTGGGGGTGGCGGGGGTGCGCGCAATTATCCAGGCCAACGACCGGCCCGATAGCGAAGCGTTGATCCGCAGCAGCCTGGGCAATTCGTTCGACAAGGCATGGGTGAAGCTGGTGGATAACCCCGCAACCGGCGTCATGGCCGGAACGCTGTACATGGCCAGGCAGATCGAGGGCAGCCTGGAGGAGACCGTTGAACCGTCGGTCGGTCTGGATGCAGGAACTGTCGATTTTAGCCACGTTGATTCGACTACCCAGCAGATCACCCCATAACCCGAAGGAGAACGATCATGGCTTACGTTGATGGCTTCGTCGCTGCAGTACCCACCGCCAACCGCGAAAAATTCAAGCAACACGCACAATCCGCTGCCGAAATTTTCAAGGAAAGCGGCGCACTCAGCCTCGCCGAATGCTGGGGCGATGACGTGCCCGATGGCAAACTGACCTCATTTCCCATGGCAGTAAAACTCAAGGAAGACGAAACCGTGGTGTTTTCCTGGATCGTCTGGCCGGACAAGGCCACCCGTGATGCCGGGATGGCGAAACTCATGAGCGATCCGCGGATGCAGCCGGACGTCAATCCGATGCCGTTCGACGGCCAGCGGGCGATTTTTGGCGGTTTCGAGATGCTCGTCAAAGCCTGAACATCGTCGCAGGATCACTCCGGCGTCGGGGTGGTCCTGCAACTCTTGCGGTTACGAATCTGGCTGTCCGACGGCCGCTCCTTGATGAACTCGAAGCGCGGCTCGCCTTCGTTGTAGTGAACCAGCCAACCCCATTCCAGCTCGGATTCATCCTGGCCGGGCTTGGGTGGCACAGCCCACCATGGCTCTTTGCTGATGACCTGACGCATGGCGCCCTCCCGTCGATTCGGTTGCTTCAACTATAACGCGCCTGCCGGGTGGTGCCAGAAATGCACTTGCTGGCGTGGTATCCCTTTGTAAAATCAAAGGGACTCCGAAGCCTTGAGGTGGCAGACATGAGCGATGAATCCCGTGAGCCGTTCAAACGGCTGTTCTTCGCCCTCAACTGCGCCCCCGAACAACGCCGGGCCATCGCCCAATGGCGCAGCGCGCTGGGGCTCAACATCGGACGCCCGGTGCCGGCGGAAAACTTTCATCTGACGCTGCTGTTTCTCGGCACGGTGGGGATGGCGCAGATAGCGGGCGTCTGCGAGGCCGCCGCCAATGTCCAGATGCCCGGCATGCCGTTGACGGTTGTGCTTGATCGTCTGGAAGTCTGGCGTCGCTCCGGGGTTCTGTTGCTGGCGCCCGAGCAGGCAGCACCGGAGTTGCTACGGTTGGTGTATGCGCTGGAGCAGGCCATGTTGCCGTTTGGCTTTGAAGACACCCGGCGAGAATTTCGCCCGCATTTGACCCTGATGCGCGACTACCGGGCGCCGGTCCCTGAATCTGCGACGCCGCCAGAGTTTTTCCTGCGTGCTGACCGCTTTACCTTGTTCGAATCCCATAAAGGGCGGTACCGGGCGCTGGCCGAATGGCCGCTGGTTTGTGCATGACCCCACACCAAAAAAAGGCGCCCGAGGGCGCCCGAAATTCACCTTAACCGAGGAAGCCAGGTGAAGCCGTTCTTCTGAGAGGAGTGCAGCGGTGGTAAGGCGCTGCGTGAACGGAAAATGGTTGAAACCTTGCCACTGATCGTTCCCACGCTCTGCGTGGGAATGCAGCCCGGGACGCTCCGCGTCCCTTCCAGAGCCGAACGCGGAGCGTCCGTGGAGGCATTCCCACGCAGAGCGTGGGGACGATCAGATTGATGTTGGATGTGATGGCCTCTTCGCGAGCAAGCCCGCTCCCACATTTTGGTCCGTGGTAGTCAGATATTTTGTGTTCGATTTTTAATCACTTACCCAGCTTCACCCGCGTCCAGCCCCGGGTCATCACCCGCTGAATACCGATCGGCATATCTGGAATCGCATACAACGTCGCCATCACCGCTTGCGGCGGATACGAACCCGGGTCATCGCGAATGGCTTCATCCACCAATGGCGTGGCTGCTGCGTTGGCGTTGCTGTAGCCGATGTTGTTGGTGACTTCGGCGATGATGTCCGGGCGCATCAGGAAGTTCATGAACAGGTAGGCGTTGTCGACGTTGGCCGCGTCCCGTGGGATGGCAACCATGTCGTAAAAGCTGCCGGCGCCTTCTTTCGGGATGCTGTATTCGATCTTCACCTTGTCGCCAGCTTCCTTGGCACGGGCCTTGGCTTGCAGCACATCGCCGGAGTAACCGACCGCTACGCAGATGTTGCCGTTGGCCAGGTCGGAGATGTACTTCGACGAATGGAAATATGCCACCGACGGGCGAATCTTCATGAACAGCGCTTCGGCTTCGGCGATCTGCGCCTTGTCCTGAGCGTTCACCGGGTAGCCCAGATAGTGCAGGGCGGCCGGGAGCATTTCTGTCGGTGAATCAAGGAAGCTGATGCCGCAGGCTTTCAACTTCGCGGCGTTTTCCGGTTTGAACAGCAAGTCCCAGGAATTCACCGGCGCATCGGTGCCCAGCACTTCCTTGACCTTGGCGGGGTTGTAACCGATGCCGATCGAACCCCACATGTACGGGAAAGCGTGGCCATTGTCAGGGTCGCTGGCAGAGGCGTTTTTCAGCAGCACCGGGTTGAGGTTTTTCCAGTTCGGCAGCTTCGATTTGTCCAGCGGCTGATAGACGCCAGCCTTGATCTGCTTGGCCAGGAAACTGTTGGAGGGCACCACGATGTCGTAGCCGGATTTACCGGCCAGCAAGCGTGCCTCAAGGGTTTCATTACTGTCGAACACATCGTAGGTCACGCGAATGCCGGTCTCGTCTTCGAACTTCTTGACGGTGTCCGGGGCGATGTAATCCGACCAGTTGTAGACGCGCAATACCTTGTCATTGGCCTGGGCACCGGTAGCCATCGCGCCCAATAAGGACAGTGTCAGCAGAGTCCTGCCAAACATTTTCATTGGTACAACTCCATTTTCTTTTTTGTTCAAATACGCAAAGCAAAAGTGCAGTGAATACAAAAACTGTGACTAAGGGCTTGCTGTGGCGAGGGGGCTTGCCCCCGTTCGGCTGCGAAGCAGTCGTAAACCAGCGAATTCGGTGTGCTTGATACACCTCGGTTGCAGGTTTGGGGGCCGCTTCGCGACCCAACGGGGGCAAGCCCCCTCACCACAACAAGCCCCTCACCACAGGTTTTGTGTTCACTTCATTTAACTCAACAGCACTAAGCCGTCGCTTCGACCCGCTGTTTTTTCGGCTGCTGCCACGACTCGCTGGCGGTCTGGTCCATGGCTTCCTGGATCGCCCGCTTGCGAGTGGCTTCGGCCTTACGGCTGAAGTACCAGACCATGAACGTGACGATCGACACCGCCAGCAGAATCAGACTGGCCACGGCATTGATCTCAGGCTTCACGCCCAGGCGCACCGCCGAGAACACTTCCATCGGCAACGTCGTCGAGCCTGGGCCAGAGACGAAACTCGCCAACACCAGATCATCCAGCGACAAGGCAAACGACATCATGCCGCCCGCCGCCAGTGACGGTGCGATCATCGGGATGGTGATCAAAAAGAACACCTTGAACGGCCGCGCGCCCAGGTCCATGGCCGCTTCTTCAATCGACAGGTCCAGCTCACGCAAACGCGCTGAAACGACCACCGCCACATACGCTGCGCAGAACGTGGTGTGGGCGATCCAGATCGTGACAAGGCCACGTTCTTGCGGCCAGCCGATCAACTGCGCCATGGCCACGAACAGCAACAACAGCGACAGACCGGTGATCACTTCCGGCATCACCAACGGCGCCGTCACCAGACCACCAAACAGCGTACGGCCCTTGAAACGTGTCACACGGGTGAGCACGAAAGCGGCGAGGGTGCCCAGCGCCACGGCGGCAATCGCGGTGTAGCAGGCGATTTCCAGCGAGCGCACCACCGAGCCCATCAGTTGCGTGTTGTTGAGCAGGCCGACGTACCACTTCACCGACCAGCCGCCCCACACCGTCACCAGTTTCGAGGCGTTGAACGAGTAGATCACCAGAATCAGCATCGGCAGGTAGATAAACGACAGGCCGAAAATCAGCATGAACTTTGAAAATCCGAAGCGTTTCATCCCCGTCCCTCCATCTCTTTGGCCTGGCTGCGGTTGAACAGCAGAATCGGCACAATCAGAATCGCCAGCATCACCACCGCCAAGGCAGATGCCACCGGCCAGTCGCGGTTGTTGAAGAACTCTTGCCACAGCACCCGGCCGATCATCAGGGTCTCCGGGCCCCCCAACAGTTCCGGAATCACGAACTCACCGACCACCGGAATGAACACCAGCATGCACCCGGCTATGATCCCGTTCTTGGCCAGCGGCACGGTGATTTTCCAGAAGTTGTTGAAGTTGCTCGAACCCAGGTCCGACGCGGCTTCCAGCAAGCTCTGATCGTGTTTGACCAGGTTGGCGTACAGCGGCAACACCATGAATGGCAGGTAGGCATAGACCACGCCGATGTACACCGCCGTGTTGGTATTGAGGATCTCGATCGGCTGCGACGTGAGCCCGGTCCACATCAGGAACGCGTTGAGCAAACCGTTGTTGCTGAGAATGCCCATCCACGCATAGACGCGAATCAGGATCGCGGTCCAGGTCGGCATCATGATCAACAACAGCAGAACGTTCTGCGTTTCCTTGCTGGCCTTGGTGATCGCGTAGGCCATCGGAAAACCGATCACCAGGCACATCAGCGTGCTTAAAAACGCGACCTTCAACGAGCCGAAGTAAGCCGAGATGTACAACTCATCTTCGGTCAGCAGCGAGTAATTGCCGATGTTCAGCAGCAGCTGGAATTTCTGCTCGGCGAAGGTGTAAATCTCGGAGTAGGGAGGAATGGCCAGGGCCGCTTCCGAGAAGCTGATCTTCATCACCAGGAAGAACGGCAACAGGAAAAACAGGCACAGCCACAGGAACGGAATGCCGATGACCAGTTTGCGACCGCTGGGCACCAGGCGCAGGAACTGCTGATTGAAGGTTCTCATGAGCGCAGTACCACGCCGCTGTCGTCTTCCCACCACACGTAGACCTGATCGTCCCAGGTCGGGCGTGCGCCACGGCGTTCGGCGTTGGCCATAAACGACTGGACGATCTTGCCGCCGGGCAGTTCCACGTAAAACACCGAGTGGCCGCCGAGGTAGGCGATGTCATGCACCTTGCCTTCGGACCAGTTATAGCGAGTCTCGGGCTTGAGGGTGCTGACCAGCATTTTTTCCGGGCGGATCGCATAGGTGATCGACTTGTCCTGCACCGACGTGCTCACGCCGTGGCCGACGTAAATCTTCTGCGCAAGGTCCGGGCTGTGAATGATCGCGTGACCTTCCAGATCCTCGACCACGGTACCGTCGAAGGCATTCACGTTGCCGATGAATTCGCAGACCATGCGGCTGACCGGCGCTTCATAGATGTCGACCGGGCTGCCGATCTGGGCGATCCAGCCCAGGTGCATGATCGCGATGCGTTCGGCCATGGTCATGGCTTCTTCCTGATCGTGGGTCACCATCACGCAGGTGACGCCGACCCGCTCGATGATCTCCACCAATTCCAGTTGCATCTGCGAGCGCAGCTTTTTATCCAGCGCGCCCATCGGTTCGTCGAGCAGCAACAGCTTCGGCCGCTTGGCCAGAGAGCGGGCCAACGCCACGCGTTGACGTTGGCCGCCAGACAACTGATGCGGTTTGCGCTTGGCGTATTGGGTCATGTGCACCAGCCGCAGCATTTCTTCGACACGGGCGTCGATTTCGCTGGCGGGCAAACGGTCCTGCTTGAGGCCGAAGGCGATGTTCTGCGCCACCGTCATGTGCGGGAACAGCGCGTAGGACTGGAACATCATGTTGATCGGCCGTTCGTACGGCGGCATGTCGGTGATGTCGACACCGTCGAGCAGAATCCGCCCTTCGGTCGGGCGCTCGAAGCCGGCGAGCATGCGCAGCAGCGTCGATTTACCCGAACCTGAACCGCCGAGCAGGGCGAAGATTTCGCCTTGATGGATCTCCAGGGACACATCGTCCACGGCGGTGGTTTCGTCGAATTTCTTAGTGACGCGGTCGACTTTCACCAACACCTTTTTCGGTGCCTGGTGACCTTCAAGAGCCTTCCTGTAGATGCTGGAGGCGTTTGCCATATGAAACTCCCAACAGGTTTCAGTCGTCGGGCCAACGCGGCCTGACTTAGTAGTTGATTGCAAGCCCAAGCCGTGCGGTGCCAGTCATAACGCGACCCCCTTTAGGAGCGAGGCTTGTGTGGCGAGGGGGCTTGCCCCCGTTGGGGTGCGAAGCGCCCCTGAATCAGTCGCCGCGATCTTGAATCAGAAAGCGGTGACCGATTTACGATTGCTTCGCAATCGAACGGGGGCAAGCCCCCTCGCCACACAAGCCCGCTCCCACAAGGGGATTTGCATTTGAATCACTGGCCCGTACCGGCCGGGCTTATTCGGCACCGCCATCCTGGCTGCCTGGTCGTACTTGTTGTTATTGCGGTTCATCTATTACGTGAGCGACCGGCGCGCAAAGGCACGCCCGCCAGACTCACGGGGGCAGTTAAATCGTTGAATGCTTTTTGAAGTCAGCGCGTATTACGCAGCGCCGCCCGTTGCCGGCATGCGTCGCCAAACGCCTGGAAAATACTCAAGTAGGGGGGATTCGAAAGCACCTGCCATTCCGGGTGCCATTGCACGCCGACAGCGAAGGCCTTGCTGTGTTCGACCGAAATCGCCTCGATCAAACCATCCGGCGCGACAGCCTCAGCACGCAGACCGGGAGCGAGTCGGTCGATGCCCTGGCTGTGAATCGAATTCACCTGAAACACCTGCGGCAGGTCCAGCACTTCGAACACACCGCCCGGTTGCACATTCACCGCATGGGCCGGTGCGTACTGCACGGCCAAATCCGGATGATCCGCTTCCCGGTGATCGAGCATGCCGGGCAGTTCGTGCACCTTCTGATGCAGGCTGCCGCCGAACGCCACGTTCATTTCCTGAAAACCCCGGCAGATGCCGAGCACCGGAACACCGGCGGCGATGGCTGCGCGCAGTAAGGGCAGGGTGGTGGCGTCCCGTTGCGGATCGTGATCCGTACCGGGGGCACTGGCCGGGCCTTGATAGTGGAAGGGCTCCACATTCGACGGCGAGCCGGTCAGCAGCAGACCGTCGAGTTGCGCGAGCAGGTCATCGATTTCGGTCAGATCGCCTAAGGAAGGAATGACCACTGGCAACCCCAAAGCCGCGACGCTGACAGCACGCAAATACTTGTCGCCGCTGACGTGGTAGGGGTGCAGGCCAATCTGTTTGATGCACGCAGTAACGCCGATCAATGGCTTGAATGCCATTTTTATCACCTCGAAGTTTCACACTTGAACGAGCTTTTCCGGAGCTTAGCCTTGTTGATTTTAATTAACAACTCTCATGTAAAAAATTCTAAACGCTACACGTCCGATCTTCAGGGTTTACGCGGTTCGCAAGACTAATCTGGCACTCATGTGTCCAAAAAAGGCCAGAAAATAAAGGTTGAAAGGCCAAGTGTTCGCTATTGACTTCACTTTGCCTTTCGGATTGACTGGGCTCGTGAAAGGGTAGTGAACATAATAATTAACAGCTAATAGGTGCATCATGTCGGTCCCTCTGCGTGCCGTTCAACTCAACGAAGCAAACGCATTCCTTAAGAAATATCCTGAGGTTTTGTACGTCGACCTTCTGATTGCGGATATGAACGGTGTGGTGCGCGGCAAGCGCATCGAACGCACCAGTCTTCATAAGGTTTACGAAAAAGGCATTAACCTCCCGGCGTCACTGTTTGCTCTGGACATCAACGGTTCTACGGTGGAAAGCACCGGCCTGGGTCTGGACATCGGCGACTCGGATCGAATCTGCTTTCCCATCCCCAATACCCTCAGCATCGAACCCTGGCAGAAGCGCCCCACCGCGCAGCTGTTAATGACCATGCACGAACTTGAAGGCCAGCCATTCTTCGCTGACCCTCGCGAAGTGCTGCGTCAGGTGGTGAGCAAGTTCGATGACATGGGCCTGACCATTTGCGCAGCGTTCGAACTGGAGTTCTATCTGATCGACCAGGACAACGTGAACGGTCGTCCGCAGTCGCCACGCTCGCCGGTGTCCGGCAAACGTCCGCACTCGACCCAGGTGTATCTGATCGATGATCTGGACGAATACGTCGACTGCCTGCAAGACATCCTCGAAGGCGCGAAAGAGCAGGGCATTCCCGCTGACGCCATCGTCAAGGAAAGCGCCCCGGCGCAATTCGAAGTGAACCTGCATCACGTCAACGACCCTATAAAGGCCTGCGACTACGCTGTGTTGCTCAAACGTCTGGTGAAGAACATCGCCTACGACCACGAGATGGACACCACCTTCATGGCCAAGCCGTATCCGGGCCAGGCGGGCAATGGTTTGCACGTGCACATTTCGATTCTCGACAAAGAAGGCAACAACATCTTTGCCAGCGAGGATCCCGAGCAGAACGCCGCACTGCGTCACGCGATCGGCGGTGTGCTCGAGACCCTGCCGGCGCAGATGGCGTTCCTCTGCCCGAACGTCAACTCGTACCGCCGTTTCGGCGCGCAGTTCTACGTGCCGAACTCGCCAAGCTGGGGCATCGACAACCGTACCGTTGCGGTACGTGTGCCCACCGGTTCGGCGGATGCCGTGCGCATCGAGCACCGCGTAGCCGGCGCCGACGCCAACCCGTACTTGCTGATGGCGTCGGTACTGGCCGGTATTCACCACGGCCTGACCAACGAAATCGAACCTGGCGCCCCGGTCGAAGGCAACAGCTACGAGCAGAACGAGCAAAGCCTGCCAAACAACCTGCGCGATGCTTTGCGTGAGCTGGACGACAGCGAAGTCATGGCGCGCTACATCGACCCGCTGTACATCGACGTGTTCGTGGCGTGCAAGGAAAGCGAGCTGGCCGAGTTCGAAAACTCCATCTCCGACCTTGAGTACAACTGGTACTTGCATACGGTTTGATGAGCTAAATGGTGTACGCATTCTCTGCATACACCACCCATCAACTGTGGGAGCGACCTGTGGCGAGGGGGTTTGCCCCCGTTTGAGTGCGTAGCACTCACAAAGATCTTTGGTGCATCTGAGATTTTAGGGCTGCTTCGCAGCCCAACGGGGGCAAGCCCCCTCGCCACAGATCGCTCCCACAGGAAATCGTGGTTTTCTGATCGTTAATTGGTCGGCTTTAGTCCGGCGACTACATATTCCTCTGCGTAGAGTCACAACCATGACAAACACTCGCAGCGACTGGGAACAACGCTTCCAGTCCCTCACACTAGAAGGCCGCGCATTCATCGACGGCCAATACTGCCCGGCGCTCAGCGGCGACACCTTCGAGTGCATCAGCCCGGTCGACGGCCGCTTCCTGGCGAACATCGCCAGCACCGACGAAGCCGACGCCAATGCCGCCGTGCAGGTTGCACGCCGCACATTCGAATCCGGCATCTGGGCCAAACTGCCCCCGGCCGAGCGCAAGCGCGTCCTGATTCGTTTCGCTGATCTGATTCTGCAAAATCAGGAAGAACTGGCGCTGCTCGAAACCCTCGACATGGGCAAACCGATCAGCGATTCCATGGCCATCGACATCCCGGCGACCGCCAACGCGATCCGCTGGAGCGCCGAAGCCATCGATAAAATCTACGACGAAGTCGCCGCCACACCGCACGACCAACTCGGCCTCATCACCCGCGAACCGACAGGCGTGGTCGCCGCCATCGTGCCGTGGAATTTCCCGTTGATCATGGCCAGCTGGAAGTTCGCCCCGGCCCTGGCGGCAGGCAATTCGTTCATCCTCAAGCCTTCGGAAAAGTCACCACTGACGGCGATCCGCATCGCGCAGCTTGCTCTGGAGGCTGGCATCCCCAAAGGCGTGTTCAACGTCCTGCCAGGCTTCGGTCACACCGTCGGCAAGGCGCTGGCGTTGCACATGGACGTCGACGTGCTGGCCTTCACCGGCTCCACCGCGATTGCCAAGCAACTGCTGATCTACGCCGGGCAAAGCAACATGAAACGCGTCTGGCTGGAGGCGGGCGGCAAGAGCCCGAACGTGGTGTTCGCCGATGCGCCGGACTTGCGTGCGGCAGCACAAGCAGCCGCTGGTGCGATTGCCTTCAACCAGGGCGAAGTCTGCACCGCTGGCTCACGTCTGCTGGTGGAACGCTCGATTCGCGAGCAATTCATTCCGCTGCTGGTGGAAGCTCTGCAAGCCTGGAAACCAGGCCACGCCCTCGATCCTGAAACCACCGTCGGCGCGGTCGTCGATCAGCGCCAACTGGACAACGTGCTGCGCTACATCCAGATCGGCAAAGACCAGGGCGCGCAACTGATTGCCGGCGGCAATCGTACCCTCGCAGACACCGGTGGCCTGTACGTGGAACCGGCGATTTTCGACGGCGTGACCAACGCCATGACCATCGCCCGGGAAGAAATCTTCGGCCCGGTGCTGTCGCTGATCACCTTCGACACCGCTGAAGAAGCGCTGCAGATCGCCAACGACAGCATCTTCGGTCTGGCAGCCGGCGTATGGACCAGCAACCTCAGCAAGGCCCACAGCTTCGCCCGTGGTTTGCGCGCCGGCAGCGTCTGGGTCAACCAGTACGACGGCGGCGACATGACCGCGCCGTTCGGCGGGTTCAAGCAGTCGGGTAACGGTCGGGACAAATCGCTGCACGCGTTCGACAAATACACCGAACTCAAAGCGACCTGGATCAAGCTCTAACACCTTTACAGCGGCGGTCGCAGGCGAGCGTTTGCGGCCATCGGAGAAACCTATGAAACAAGACTCTGTTAAACAAAAGCATGTAAACAGCTACTACGCCGCCACCCGCAACTTCACCGGTGACTTCCCGGTGCTGGAACAAGCAGTGGACTGCGACGTCTGCGTGATCGGCGCCGGCTACACCGGTTTGTCCTCGGCGCTGTTCCTCAGCGAAGCGGGTTACAGCGTGACCGTACTGGAAGCCGCCAAAGTCGGCTTCGGCGCCAGCGGTCGCAACGGCGGCCAACTGGTCAATTCGTATAGCCGCGACGTCGATGTCATTGAAGAGCGTTACGGCGACAAAACCGCCGAAGTGCTCGGCAGCATGATCTTTGAAGGCGCCGATATCATCCGTTCGCGCATCAAAGAGTACGACATCAAATGCGACTACCGCCCCGGCGGCATCTTCGCGGCGCTGAACAAAAAGCAACTCAACGGCCTGGCCGAGCAAAAGAGCAGTTGGGAGCGCTATGGCAACAAGAATCTGAGAATGCTCGACGCCGCTGACATCAAGCGCGAAGTGGGTTGCGACAACTACGTCGGCGGCCTGCTCGACATGCAGGGCGGCCACATCCACCCGCTGAACCTGGCCCTCGGCGAAGCCGCCGCGATCATCAGCCTGGGCGGCAAAATTTACGAACAATCCGCCGCCGTGGAAATCACCTACGGCGAGCCGATTACCGTGCGCACCGCCAAAGGCGTGGTGCGGGCCAAGTACCTGCTGATCGCCGGCAACGCCTATCTGCCTCAAGACCTCGACAACCGCGTCACGCGCAAAAGCATGCCGTGCGGTTCGCAAATCGTCGTCACTGAGCCGCTGTCCGAAAAAGTCGCCCGCAGCCTGATCACCAACAACTACTGCGTCGAAGACTGCAACTACCTGCTCGACTACTACCGCCTCACCGCCGACAACCGCCTGCTGTACGGTGGCGGCGTGGTCTACGGCGCCCGCGAGCCGGACGACATCGAGCAACTGATCAAACCAAAAATCCTCAAGACTTTCCCGCAACTCAAGGACGTGAAAATCGACTACCGCTGGACCGGCAACTTCCTGCTGACCATGTCCCGCATGCCGCAATTCGGCCGCATCGAGAAAAATGCCTACTACATGCAAGGCTACAGCGGTCACGGCGTCACCTGCTCGCACCTGGCCGGCAAACTCATCTCGGAAATGATCCGCGGCGACGCCGAACGCTTCGACGCCTTCGCCTCCCTGCCGCACATGCCCATGCTCGGCGGCCGCACCTTCCAGGCCCCGCTCACCGCCATGGGCGCCGCGTATTACGCGCTGCGCGACCGGTTTGGTATCTAAGCCAGACGCAATCCCTGTAGGAGCCGAGCTTGCTCGCGAAGGCGGCCGCACAGTCAGCATCTCTGTCGACTGACACTCCGCCATCGCGAGCAGGCTCGCTCCCACAAGGGAACTGACGACATACACAAATTTTGCGAACAACACCGACCACTGTGGGAGCGAGCCTGCTCGCGATGAGGCCCTATCAGCCGCCATCAATGCTGCCTGACACACCGCCATCGCGAGCACCCCGCCCCCACAATTCCCGCACCTGACCGACCGGCATCAGGGGCCCGCCGGCTTTTTTCATAGCCGTTTATCGAACCTGCTGAGCAACACCAACAAACGTGATTTAATACCCGCCTTCCACGGTTCCGGGACGGGAAACGGCGTGATCCGCGGCCACCAGTCGCCCGCCACCCACCCCCATTACCCCTTAAGTATTCTTCGCATAAGGCTGTCATGGACACGGGCTCACGACTCAAATTAGTACGCGAAAGCTACAAACTGTCCCAGCGCGAGCTGGCCCGGCGTAGCGGCGTCACCAATGCCACCATCTCCCTGATCGAACAGAATCGCGTCAGTCCCTCCGTCAGCTCCCTGAAAAAACTGCTCGAAGGCATCCCCATGTCCTTGGCGGACTTCTTCACCTTCGACCAACCGCCCCGCGAGCACCAATACGTGTTCCGCGCCAATGAACAGCCGGATCTCGGGCGTCATGGGCTGCGGTTGTTGCTGATCGGCGCTTCGGTACCGAGTCGGCAGATGCGCTTGTTGCGGGAGCAGTACGCGCCTGGGGCGAGTTCGGGGGAAGAACCCATCGTGCATGCTGAAGGGGAGGAGTGTGGGCTTGTAACCCGTGGCACGGTTGAGCTGACCGTGGATGGGCAGATCAGTGTGCTCAACGCTGGCGACGGCTATTACTTCCCGACAACGCTGCCTCACAAGTTTCGCAATATCGGCCAGGATGAAGCTGAAATCATCAGCGCCAACACTCCAGCCAACTTCTGATATCAAAACGGACACTACCCTGTAGCAGCTGCCGAAGGCTGCGTCCGCGGTCACTACCCATGCCAAATGGAAGCACCTGCTACAGGGTTTGATCAAAGCAAATGGGCTTCACCTAATGACCGCACACCGCATCCGCCCTCTTGCACTCTGCATCTTCCATCACGATGGCAAGATACTGGTCAACGAAGCGTACGACCCCGTTACTGGAAAGCCATTCATGCGCCCAATCGGTGGCGGAATCGAGTTTGGCGAGACCAGCGCCCAAGCCGTAATACGTGAAGTCGATGAAGAACTCGGTTTATCCATCACCGATGTTCGCCTGCTCGGCACGCTCGAAAACATCTTCACGTATGCCGGCACGCCCGGGCACGAAATCGTGCAGGTCTACGATGCAAAATTCGTGGATACCAGCGTCTATGAACGGCCCCACTTGAACGCTCAAGAAAGCGATGGTGCTGCCTTTATTGCGAAGTGGCTGCCGCTCGACAGTATTACTGGCGATACGCCGCTGGTTCCTGTTGGGCTGTACGAGCTACTGAAGAAGGTCGCGCTGCTGGACTGATTTCCGTCATCCAGTACGGCCGGATGACTCTCACATTTACTTCCCCCTCAAAATTGACAACCCGGATCATCCAAAACACTATCGACCCATGACCTGCATCCCCCGCATGAACATGATGTGCTCCTCCATGACCGCCTCTGGCGGGCCGTGAGGTCACGCGTTCACAGGATTTGACGTAGTTACCCAAGGCCCCGCCAGAAATGGACGGGGCTTTTTAGTTCTCCGTCTACCGATTGCCAATGGAGAATGAAATGTTTGAGATTAGACGCGCCACGCACAGCGATGCCCAAACGGCGTTCGACATTCGCCTTCAAGCGATACGGCATCAATGCGTCGGTGCCTATACCACGGAGCAAATGCTGGCCTGGACGGCAGGAGCGGCCAAGGACGGGTATAGCGACCTGATGAATAAACACTTTTATCTGGGCTGTATTCAGGGTGAGCCGGTGGCGACAGGAATGCTTGATCTGGAGAAGAGTGAAATCGGCGCACTCTTTGTGCTCCCGAGCTTCATGCAACGTGGCATTGGCTTGAGAGTCTTGGACTACCTTGAATGCCTGGCGCGGAATTTGGGGCTGAGGGAAGTCAATCTGGACGCCACTTTAAACGCCGCTGATTTTTACCGGCGCTGCGGTTTCGTTGGTCACGAACCAGCTATTTACCATTCGCCCTCCGGGCTTCAGCTGGCTTGTGTGCCGATGGTGAAAGCACTTTTGTAGGCTTGGCATTGGTTGATAGCTTCACCGGCGGCAGACCCGGAGGGGCTCGTGCAGCCCGCAATATTCCTGATTGCCACGATTGACAGTCGTAACGACTTGTAGGAATTTAGCCGCCCGCAGGTAAGGAATATCTGCTGACGGTCAAAAAATGGCCGTTATTCACCACACAAGGGATTGTCTATGCAGGGTTCAAACACCGTTGCTCAACAGGTGTGCGGTCAGCTGGTGCTCGAGCGTCAGAACAACGCGCACATGAACATTGCCCAGCAAATTCTCGAATGCCTGTTTCGACGTCGTAGCCTTGCCCCGGGGCAGGATCACGAGCTTTCGTTGCAGGTGCTGGAACCCCATCTGACCAGGGTCATGCAAGCAGTCGAGAGCGGTCGCAAGGTCGAAATGGTCTTGCCGGCCTTTCCCGGCAAGTCGCCCAGCCGCAAGAAAACCCTCAGCCATCTGCCCGATCTTGCCGAACATCATGCCATCGACGAGTTACATCGCCTGTGCAATGAGATCCAGCAGATCTACGCACTAGGGGCGCTGATTCATATCTGCTCCGATGGCTATGTGTTCTCTGACCTGGTGCATGTTCCCGATGCGGACGTCAAAGCCTACACCGACGCTATCCAGGACTACGCCGAACAGCACTATCCCGGCACGTTCGCCCATTTCGATCTCCGGGATGCCTATCCTCCGCTTGATTGTCTGGACGCCATGCGTGAGGAGATGATGATCGAGCACGGCCAGTCCTTGGTCTTGTTGCAGCAGCGTTTCAAGGATGAGCCGCACATGATGTTGATGTACTGCGGTATCCATCGCTTCCTTTCCGAGGATTACTCGGGGCTCAAGGTATTCGCCGGCATGAGCCTTAATGCGGTGAAGAAAATCGCCAAACCGGCCTCGCAGCGGGTGATCCAGCGCAGTGAAGCCTGGAGTGCGCTGTTACAGGCGCGCTACCCGCATTGCCTGCGCCTGTCGATTCACCCGCAACTGGCGGTGTCGACGAAAATCGGTATCCGGTTGGTGCCAACCAGCGACCTGTGGCGCACACCCTGGCATTCGGTGGCTATCAAGCGACGGGGTGTGGTCACCCTCGAAAAACGCAGCAATGTCGATGAGCGTTACCACCGCTTGGTGTTCCGCAAGGGGCGTCCTTGTCACTACGCCAGTGCTCAATAATGGCGTCTCGGTTGCGGGTCGAAGCCGTACTCTTCGATTTGGATGGGACCCTGGTCGACACCTTGCCTGACATCACCTGGTGCCTGAACCAGGTGTTGCTCGAACACGGTTGCCCGGCGCAGACAGCGGAGACGGTGCGGGGTTATATCGGCGGTGGGGTCACAGCGATGATCGAGCAGGTCGCCACGGGGTTTGGCATTGCCGATGCGGCCGCGCTGCACCAGCGTTATGTGGCGCTGTATCAAAACAACCTTGTTCAATTTTCCCGGCCCTTCAGCGGTGTGCTTGCCTTGCTTGAAGGTTGTCGCCAGTTACAAGTGCCGCTGGCAATCGTGACCAACAAGACCGAGGAAATGGCCCGGCAAGTAGCCGATGCGCTGCTTCCGCAGAATGCCTTCGGGACGATTCTGGGGCACCGCACGGGCAGGGCGCTCAAACCTCAGCCGGAGGTGGCATGGGAAGCCGCCCGACGGTTGTCGGTTGATCCGCAACACTGCTTGTTCGTCGGTGACACCGAGATCGATTTGAAGACCGCCCGTGCTGCAGGCATGTACTCGGCGGCGGTCACCTGGGGCTATGGTCTGACACCTGACTTGCAGGCGCTGGCCCCGAACTTCTGCTGCGAACAGCCGGCCGGATTGCTGCGCATTCTGCAGCAAGTCTGCGGTACGGCGCATGCATTCACCGAGCATGGCGACACCGTTAAATCCTATTGATACACACATTCTCAAGGAAGTTGTTCTATGGAACATAGAGACGCATGGATCGCTGCCGTCAGCGATTTGCTCGCGGGTTATCTGCTCAAAGGCACGGATGATTGTTTCGACACACAAGGCAGAGCGCATCTCACGCTACGTTTGGGGCATTGCTTCGATCAGCGCCTGCCGGTACGTCTGGTACTGCCAGGCTTTCCCTGCAAGTCGCCAAACGCCACTGACCAGACATTCGGCGTGTTGCCGGACTACGGCGAGGTCATCGCCATCGAGCGCCTCGACCAGCTCGGCCAAGCCATCGCCGCGCTGCACGCACCGGGTTGTGTGGTCTCGATCCTCAGTGACGGAACGACCTTCAACGACATCGTCGGGGTGGCCGACGACGTTCGCGAGACCTACAACCGGGCTTTGCGTGAACTGTGCACCACCCATACGATTCAGTGGATCAGCATGGAAGACCTGTTCCCTCAGGCTCAAAGTGCCGAGTCGGTTCGCGCCAGCCTGATCAAGCAGGCCCGTCTGCCCTGGAAAAACCTTGGGGATCTGATCGAGCAGAGCCGGCACGATGAATCCCTCAGCCAGGCGCATGACCACCTCTGCAGTCACCTCTACAACGACCTGCGTCTGTGCCGTGAAGAGGGGCAGAGCGAGGACGAGTATCTGCAGCAAATCAACTTCAAAGCCTACCAAATGATGTTTCGCGGGCAGACATTGAATGCGGCAGTGGATCGTTTCTTCGGCGATGACATTCGCTTGTCGGTCCATCAATACAGCAATGCCGGGCCCAAATTCACCTTCGGCCTGGCCGAAGGGCTGACCCGTGTCGACAGCCCCTGGCACGCCGTACCGGTGTGCAACCTCGATGGCAGCCAAACCCTTCGCGCCCGCGCCCAGGTCGACCTCGACCACCATGTGCTGGTCACCTGGCAAGGTCGCCCGTGGCTCTACCACCAAACAGAAAACCCGCAGGCCAAAGGCTTCGAATACGAACTGCAAAAACTGCCGCTGTTTGGCCTGGTGGTGCGAGACCCGTTGGGGTTGGGTTTCGAACGACTGTCCACGGGCCTGCTGGAAGCACTGGTGGAAACCTTCGGTTTCGTCTGCCTCAAGGGCTGCCGCTTCGACGACCAGGACAGTTTTGCTCGCAGCTGCGAACGCTTTGGCACGCTGTACGAATGGGCCTTCGGCGCCGTGCACGTGGTCAAGCCTGCGGACAAACCCCAAGGCGTGGTGCACTCGCTGGAGAAAACACCGTTGCACTGGGACCTGAACATGCTGCCCGACAGCGACGCACAGGTTCAGCGCAACCCGAAATTCTGCGCCAGCAAATTCATGCTGTATTGCAAGACCGCGCCGCAGCCGGGCGAGGGCCAGACCACCATCGTCGACAGCCGAAACGTACTGCGCAAAGTCGGGCAGCAAGTCGCCCGACAATGGCAGGACGTGAACATCACCTACTACACCAAAATGACCTACTTCGGTGGCTCCCCGCGCATGTACAGCCTGGTGGATCATCACCCCCGCAGCGGCGAACTCATCCTGCGTTACCAAGAGGGCACCGACTCGACATTGCAGACCCTGAGCCAGGCTGTGCAGGACCATGATGAAGAGGCTCAACAGGCGCTGCTCGAACAGGTCAACTCGCTGGTTTATGACCCGGAGTGCCTGATTGCCCATCAATGGAGTGAGGGTGATCTGGTGCTGATCGACAACTATCGGACGCTGCATGGGCGGTTGCCGATGTCGGCGGGTTCTTCGTCGCGGGAGTTGTGGCGGGTGCAGGTTTACTAAGCGATGGCGTCTGGGAGGCCCTGGGGACAGGGCCTTTCTTCGAGAGCTTTTCTCATCACTGCGCGATGAAGTTGCGAATCGAGAAAAATCGCTGGCATTGCATCAGCATCACACCAAGTTGGCCCAATACTCACATCTACCTCGACGCAGATGGCAACATTGATATGCGAAAAGGAAGTGGCACTGACACTGATCGCTTGAGGTCGTGCGAATGGGATCTAGCGAAGCCATAGTCGTAAAAAACCCGCAAAAACGCGGGTTTTTTTACGGCTCAAATAGGGTCACTGCCCCTTAGGCGCATCAAACCCACGCTGCTCAATCACCCGAAACACATCACTCACATCCTGGACCATGATCCGGGCGATGTTGGTGACGGTGTTGATGTCGTGCTCGGCGTAGTCCGGCAGGCTGGTGCAGGCCATGAGGTTGAGGTATTTGAGGACGGCGTTGAGGCGTTCGCTGAGGCAGTTGTGGAGTTCGCGCAGTGGGGCGTCGGCGTCGATGAGGAGGACGGGGTGGTCGGTGGCGAAATGGGACATTGGGGTGTAGTGGCGGAGCGGGTGTTGAGTTGTCATGGTGTTAATCCTAATAAAAGTAGAATTGCCACCGTTCTGCTGCGAAACAAAATGGGTGGCAGCTATGCGCGGGTTCGCAGACCGGATTAACACCAAGACCCGGCAGACCCGAAGGTCTCCCACGCACAACCGCCATAAAACGATACGCAGCCGGGAGTCGGCCGTGTCTGACGGAACAAGGTGTCAATCTTAAGGGCTGCGAAACCCTATCGCCAACTGCGGTCAGCGACAGACCCACTCTAGGCAGCGATTTCGGTAGCCGCAACCGGGCTGTAGGACCACACGGGGTCACTGTGGCGAGGGGGCTTGCCCCCGTTCGGTGGCGCAGCCGCCGCAAAACCGGGCATTGCGGTGTGTCTGAGGAAACGGGCTAGCAGGGTTTGGGGCTGCTTCGCAGCCCAACGGGGGCAAGCCCCCTCGCCACAAAGGGCAGATTCCTACATGTTTTTCAGACTTCAAAATCCTGGCCGCGCCTTCATCAAACGATCAAGCGCGGGATTTTCGGTGGTGAGTACGCTTGCTTCCGTTCAGCGCCGCCACCGTCGTAGACTGAAAGCCAACGGCAAATCAAGGATGGAACACGCCCATGATCGAAATCGGTAGCCGCAACAACGCCCCCACGCCACAGCACAAAACCCAGGACATTTATCTCTTTCACATCGACCTTTCCCGCCCGGATATGCCTTTTTGTTTCGAACAGTCCATCGGTGGCGGTCATTGCGAGCAGGGCGGGGCGGTGTGGTTGGCGGTGTCGGCGCTTGAAGCCTGGCCGGGTGAATGGCGTCTGCATTTGCAGAAGGCTGGTTGTGGCTGGGTCGCTGAAGTGGTGGATGGTCATCCGGGCGTCGATCAGGCGACGCTGGTGTCGATGATTCTCGAACGCCACGCTGAGGGCGCCAAGCCTGTGGGGCGGTGGCAAGCGATTGCAGGCTGGTTCCAGCGCAACATTCATGTCGCCGGCCGTTACGGCGTTTAACCCGAGGAGAATCCCATGACCCAGACACTGGAACGCGCCATTGCCATCGCCGCGGCGGCGCACGAGGGGCAGGTGGACAAGGGCGGCGCGCCTTACATCCTGCATCCGCTGAGAGTCATGCTGCGGGTGAACACGCTGGAAGAGCGCATCGTCGCGGTGCTGCATGACGTGGTCGAAGACTGCGGCATCAGCTTCGACGATCTGCGTAACGAAGGTTTTAGCGAAACGGTGCTGATGGCGATTGCGTCGGTGACCAAGGTGCCGGGCGAATCCTACGAGGCGTTTATCGAGCGCGTGGCGCAGAACCCGATCGGGCGGGTGGTGAAACTGGCGGATCTGGAAGAGAACAGCGACTTGTCGCGGATTGCCCAGCCGTCCTGGGAGGATCTGGAGCGCGTTGAGAAGTATCGGCGGGCGATCGGGGTGTTGCGGTCGTAGTGAGTGTTGGTAACGTGTTGCCGGCGTGAGTGCTACGCCGTCCGGCGCTATTGTCTCTCCTGCGGTGAGTGCGGGTTCTGTGCAGCGTGCTTTGATCCCGCCAAGGCGGTTTATTAAATTAGCGGTGGTTTGGGAGCTTTAAGATCAAAAGATCGCAGCCTTCGGCAGCTCCTACAGGAGATCGCGTCCTGATTTGATCTCTAAGCGCGCCATTATTATTTTTCAATCCTCCCACTGTTCTCTTGGAAAAGAATCGGTCTAAAAACCCCGACCCAGGCCTCGAACGATTTGCTATTCTGAAGCTGTAGGTGAAGACGCAGACTGATGCGCAAAGGGATAGCGAGGAAGCGTGGGGCGCGCTCCCAAGGGTACACGGTTAGAAAGATCTCCGCGCTGAGATCCAGCCCTTATGCCGTGTGAGGCAGAACAGCCTAAAGTTAAAAATCCTGTTCTGTGAGAGGCCCGATAAACCTTGTAAGCCAGAGACCAGCGCTGGCCACCTACATCGATTTCCAAAGCCCGCCTTGTGCGGGCTTTTTCGTGTTTGCGGGTAGCCAGTTTGTTCTACACGGCGCGCGCTTTTGCGGACGCGACTCGCACGTCTTGTTCATCACGCTCTGCCTGTCTGACGTGAGCTGCAAACCCAGTCTGATCCGACGCAATCTCCGCGCGCAACGTGAGTTGCGGGATGTCATACGCCCCGGCATTCTGCGGCCGGAAAGGAATCGGTGCGGTCCTCCCGAGGTCATCAAGCCGTTGACCGAGCGCGTCGCAGGTTGTTGAAAATTTCGCTTCATCCATTCGGCTGGTCCGATAGATCACGAACGGTGGCAGCACGTCGAAGCCGGGGTAAAACAGTACGCCATGCTGAATGGGGAATAGCAGATCATCGATGGGCCCATTGATGCCCCGGGAACTGTAATGAGACTCCCATCCACCCGCAGTGACGATCAGCATCGCCCGTTTGCCCGCCAGCGTGCCTTCTCCATAGCGGTTACCCCAGCGCGCATCGGAATGTTCCCCCACGCCATAGGCAAAACCATAGGCATAGACGCGTTCCACCCAGCCTTTGAGGATCGCCGGCATCGAAAACCACCACAGTGGAAACTGCAGAATGACGGCATCGGCCCAGAGCAGTTTTTCCTGTTCGAGGACGATGTCCTGGCTTTGCCGGCCTTCTTCGAAGGCAAGTTTGGAGTCCAGCGAAGGATTGAACCGCGATTCGGCTGGCCGACCGGGACTGTCATCGGCATCCAGCGAGGCTTTCCAGTCCATCGCGTATAGATCGGAGACTTGCACCTGGTGGCCGTTAGATTCCAGGCGTTTGACGGCAAAGTCTTTGAGCGAGCCGTTCAATGATTTTGGTTCGGGATGGGCATAAACGAGCAGGACTTTCATGGCTGAGTCTCCGGTGTCAGGAGGCTGCAGAGTCGGGCTTTGCCCGGTATATTGGAAATGAATAACCAATATGCCAGGTATTACCATGAATAATCTGCGACGCCTGGACATCAATCTGTTGCTGACCCTTGATGTCTTGCTCTCGGAACACAACGTGACCCGTGCGGCGCAACGCCTGAGTTTGTCTCAACCGTCGGTGAGTGTTCATCTTGCCAAATTGAGGGACATTTTCGGTGATCCACTGTTATTGCCAGGACCACGGGGCATGCGGCCCACCGCCCGGGCAGATGAGTTGCGCGAGCCGTTGCGCCAGGCCCTGGAAGCCCTGGAGCGCGCCGTGTCACCCGCCAGCCCTTTCAACCCGGTTGAGGCACGGCAGACGTGGAACGTCATGGCGTCTGACTACGGTGAGTCGACCATCGTGTTGCCCGCGTTGGCCGGGCTGCGTTCGGCAGCACCCGGCACGCGTCTGGCGGTATTTGACCTGGTTCCGTCACAGATCGCCAGACAAGCGGAGCAGGGGGCAATTGATTTGGCTTTTCACACCAGCGAGGACGCTCCCCTCGGCTTGCGGCGTCGAGCGTTGTTTACCGAGCGGTATGTTTTGGTAGGGCGTGCCGGCCATCCGCAGTTGAAAAAACGGCCGACACTGGCGCAATTTTGTGAACTCGACCACGTGATCGTGTCACGGGATGGTGGGGCGTTTCAGGGTGTCACCGACCAGGCGCTTTCGGCGGTGGGCATGACGCGCCGGGTGGTGCTTTCAGTCCCGCATTTCCTGTTTGTCCGGTCGGTGGTGGAGAGCACTGACATGGTCGCGATGCTGCCGTCGCGGCTGGTTCGCGATGCGGGGGCGTTGGAGGTGGTCGAGCCACCGCTTGATGTCCCGGGTTACGAGATGTCGATGCTCTGGCCCGAGCGTGTTCATCGCGACCCTGCGCATCAATGGTTGCGCGAGTTCATCGTGAGTGCGTTGTGATTAACGTCCGTTAAACGCAATCCATGTGGGAGCGGGCTTGCTCGCGAAAGCGGTGTGTCAGTCAACATCAATGCTGGATGTGCCGCCGCCTTCGCGAGCAAGCCCGCTCCCACAGGTTCTGCGCTGCCATGCCGGTTGTGTTCGCTCCAGTGTTTGACTAATCTCGCACAAACACGCAAAAACAGGCATAACCATGCAAGCCGAGCATTCCATCACCGAACTCCCGCAGTTGCGCCGTCAGAAAATCCTTTTGATCCTCGAACGCGACGGTAAGGTCATGGCCTCCGAGCTGAGCCAGCATTTCGCTGTGTCCGAAGACACCATTCGCCGGGATCTGTCGGAGCTGGCCAGCGCCGGGCTGGTGCAGCGGGTGCATGGCGGGGCGCTGCCGCGGCCCAAGGATACGGGCAAGGATTACTTCACCCGGGTCGGCGAAACCGATGAAGTGAAAACCCGTCTGGCCCAACTCGCCGCACGCCGGGTCAAAGATGGTCAGATCGTGATTTTCGATTCCGGGAGCACCACGCTGCAGATTGCGCGCTCGCTGCCCGCTGACATCTCCATCACGGCCATCACCGCGTCGCCGATGATCGCGATCACCCTGGCCGAATACAAAGGCATCACGGTGATTGTTGCCGGTGGTCAGCTCAATCCCGCGACGATGTCTTCCGGCGGCCATGAAACCCTGCGGTTGATCGAAGGCATCAAGGCCGATCTGCTGTTCACCGGGGTCTGCGCCATTCATCCGGAAGTCGGCATCAGCTCGCTGCATTTCGATGAGGTACCGGTGAAGCAGGCGATGCTCGCCAGCGCTTCCCATGTGATTGCCGTCACCACCGCGGACAAACTGGGGGCGGTGGAGCCTTTCGTTGTTGCGCCTTGCAACCGCGTGCATACCCTGATCACCGAACGTCACGTGGCCTCGGGCAATGTCGAGGATTATCAAAAACTGGGGATCGAGGTGGTGCAGATAGACGCTTGAGCGTCATCGCGCTCAGTGCTGCATGGGTTACGCTGATAGCAACGACGGGAGGAATGCAGCCATGACTGAGCGCCATATGATCCACTCGGAAACGCTATCGAACGGATGCAGCATCGAGGTTAAAGCCGAGATATTGAGAGACGGCTCGTTGAAGATGTTCATGGGTGTCTATTGGCCGGACGGTTCGGCCATCGTTGAGGACAACCATCCGTCGCCGCATCTGCTGGACATGGAAGCGGCGATGGAGTGGGCTATCGAAAAAGCCAAAACCATCGGTAACAGCCAAAGAACGCTGTAAGGCCCTGCGATAACTGAATCATTGATTGGCTGGAAGGTCGTAGTTATGGGTTTGAACGCACTGCGATTTATTTCGCGGGAAGCGTCACCTCATCCCCGCAGCTCTGACCTTTTAGGACGTTCAAATGAAGCGCACCGCGATAATGACCCTGGCCATTGCAAGTACCCTCCTGTTGGGAGGCTGCTTTCCTCACTGGGAAGATGATGACAGGTACGATCGGGATCACCGCCGTGAATACCGTCGCGACCATGACCGAGGTTATGACCAGCGTGATGATCGACGGTATGACCGGGATTACGACCGGCGTGATGATCGCCGTCGTTACCGTGACCGGGACCGCGACGACCGCGACGACGATTGATACTTGCTCGCCAGCCTTCAGAGCGGGCACCACCGCTCTGATCTGCCGTCAGTCCTGCGAGGTGTCACCATGGGAATTCTGCCTGGACGTTTCACTCGGCATGTCAGCCACTGGTTGATCGCGGCGGGTATCGGCCTGACCGCCATAATGCCCAATGCACAGGCGCAAACCCCACCTCAAGCCACTCAGGAAATAAACAGCTTGCTGGACTTTGTCGAGCACAGCGAGTGCCGGTTTGTGCGCAACGGGAGCGAATACCCGGGCGCTGAGGCCCGGGTACATTTGCAGAAGAAACTGACGTACCTCGAAGACAGAAACAAGGTAAACAGCGCCGAAGACTTCATCGAGCTGGCGGCCACCCAAAGCAGTATGAGTGGCCGCGCCTATGAAGTGCGCTGTCCGGCGGGGGTACAACCGGCCAGCCTCTGGCTGAAGACTGAGCTACAGAGGCAACGGCAACGTCATTGATTTGCGTCTTGATGGGCTAGCGCAGTAGATGCACCGCCAGCCCGATCAGCCCGCACCCCATCAACACCTCGATCACACCCCGCTTGAAGCGGAACAAAGCGATGGCCGCTGCAATGGCGATCAGCGCCGAAGGCCAGTCGAGTTGGCCGCCGAAGCCGTTGGGCCAGAGCACGTGGTAGCCGAAGAAACACGCCAGATTAAGGATCACGCCGACCACCGCCGCGGTAATCGCGGTCAGCGGCGCGGTGAGCCTGAGTTCGTTGTGCGTCGACTCTACCAGCGGACCGCCGGCGAGGATGAACAGGAACGATGGCAGAAAGGTGAACCAGGTCACCAGCGTGGCGGCGAGGGCGCCGGCCAGGAACACATGATCAGGGCCGAACACCTGCTGAACATAGGCGCCGACAAAGCCGACGAAGGCCACCACCATGATCAGCGGCCCGGGGGTGGTTTCGCCGAGTGCCAGACCGTCGATCATCTGCGTGGGTGTCAGCCAGCCATAATGGCCGACCGCGCCCTGATACACATAAGGCAGCACGGCGTACGCGCCGCCGAATGTCAGCAATGCCGCTTTGGTAAAGAACCAGGCCATCTGGGTCAGGGTGCCTTCCCAGCCGAACAGAGTGGTGAGAATGCCCATCGGCAATACCCACAACGCCGCACCCACCAGCACCAGACGCAGCAATTTAAAACTGTTGAAGCGGGCGTGTTCGGGAGGCGGGGTATCGTCATCGATCAAGGCTGGGCCGAAGGATTTTTTCTCCGTGCTGTGGCCCCCGGTGCGGAACCGTTCAGGTGCCAGACGTCCGCCGACATAACCGATGATCGCGGCGCCCAGCACAATCAACGGGAAGGGCACATTGAACACGAAGATGGCCGTGAATGAAGCCGCGGCGATTCCCCACAGCCAATTGTTCTTCAATGCCCGCGAGCCGATTCGGTGGGCCGCCTGCACCACAATGGCGGTCACGGCAGGCTTGATCCCATAGAAAAGCCCGGCCACCACCGGCACTTCGCCAAAGGCGATGTACACCCACGACAACCCGATCAGGATGAACAGCGAAGGCAGCACAAACAGCGCGCCGGCAATCAGGCCGCCCCACGTGCGGTGCATCAGCCAGCCGATGTAGGTCGCCAACTGCTGAGCCTCAGGCCCAGGCAACAACATGCAGTAGTTGAGGGCATGCAGAAAGCGCCGTTCCGAGATCCAGCGTCGGCGCTCCACCAACTCCTGGTGCATGATCGAAATCTGTCCGGCCGGCCCGCCGAAACTGATGAAACCCAGCTTCAGCCAGAACAGGAAGGCTTCTCGCAGGCTGATCGCCTCAGGCTTCGACAGGTCCTGTTCGACGGTCGAAGAGGGGGCTTTATTCAAATGATGATTCCTTTTTCAACGGTCGATTCAAGCCTTCACGGCGTACCAAACATCGCCGTCCAGTAAATGCCTGCGTCACTCTTCGGGTCCACCGCATAGGCCGCACCCAGTTCACGAAATTGCGGGTTCATCAGGTTGGCGCAATGGCCCGGGCTGGCCAGCCAGCCATCGACCACTTTGCGCACGGTGTCTTGCCCGGCGGCGATGTTCTCGCCGACCTGCTGGCCCGCATAACCCGCCAATTCAGCCCGATCACCCGGTGTGCGGCCGTCGCGGTCCTTGTGATCAAAATAGTTATTGTTGGCCATGGCCCGGCTGTGGGTCTCGGCCGCGGAGCCCAGTGTGGCGTTCCAGGCCAGCGGCGTCGTGGCGGTAAAGGCTTGGGTGCCGCACTGGCGCGTCTGAGCGCGGGCGCTGTTCATCGCTTCAAGCAGTTTCTGTCCCTCCGCCTGCCAGTCACCCAATCGCCCGGTCAACAGCGGACGCGCCAGCACAATGCGCCACTCACGGCCATCGCGGCTGACGCCGATGTCGACGAATTGCGGGTCCAGCACCACTTGGCAGAAGCTCTCCTGAATCGCCTTCATGGCGGACGGCGCATCACGCGGGCCGGACAGGCTGATCGCCTGGACATTGACCATCGGATACGCCGCGCGGGCCAGTGCCTGTTGCAAGTCGCCGATGCTGTTGGCGGACAGGACCAGACGCGGATCGCTCGCCAGTGGTGGCAACTCCGAAGACGCCTGGCCGCCGCAGCGCTGCGCCTGGCTGCGGTAAATGTTGATCGACTCGACCAGTTGCGTTTCATCGGCCGCCGACGCGGCGACGCTGAACACCAGCCCGAATGACAACACGGCGAGATGCAAAACGGATGACAGGCTGCGCATGAAAATCTCCCTTGGACGGACTGCACTCATGATGCGCGATTTCCCCCCTGCGCACGCAATGCCTTTTTGCGCCGAAGTGCGTTTATTGTCAGACGGCTGGAATGACGTGCGACGACTACAATCACAGCAGGTCAGCACTACAACATCGCAGTTTCATTGCTCAAGCCAGTGTCATCGGAAGGATCGATCATGCGATTAAAATGGGTAGTCACCTGCTTCGCAATCATCCTTCTGTGCGGCCAGGTGTTGGCGACTGAGCAGGAGCAAAAACAGGAAGTGGCTGAAGACAAGGCGCAGGTCCTGGAAGAGAAAGCCGCCGAGAAGGACAGCGAACTTCCGGTGCCCAAGTCCGAGGTCATCACCCCCTCCGAAGTGCAGGCGGTCGATCCGGCAGGCGCAGCCCCTCTGGACGATGCAATCACCTGCTTTGCACGCAGTATCTATTGGGAAGCCAAAGGTATTGCACCTGCCAACATGGAAGCCGTCGCCAGCGTGGTTATGAACCGGCTCGGCCATGGTGGGTTTCCCGATACGGTGTGCGCCGTGGTCAAGCAAGGCTCTGAAACGGGCTCCTGCCAGTTTTCATGGTGGTGCGACGGCCGTGCAGATCAGGTAAAGGAAGACGACGAATATGCCCTCGCCAAGGAAATCGCGCGCAAGGCACTCAACAAGCAACTCACGGATCGAACCCATGGTGCCTTGTATTTCCACGACAGAACGGTGAAGCCCGCCTGGGCGAAGAAATACACCAAGACGGCTGAGACCCGGAAATTCCTGTTCTATAAACCTCGTGGCGGGACGGCAAAATAGGAGTGAACCGCTTGATGAGCATTGGGGGAGGGTGCTATTCGTACAATTTTACGGATTCTTTACGGTCGATATTCTCCCTCGCGACGATACTTGCCGCGTTTTTTTGATCATGAATATGCCTGTAATTTTTCCTGATTCCAGTCAGTTAAGTGCGAAACCTGTGGGAGCGGGCTTGCTCGCGAAAGCGGTGTGTCAGGCGACATTCGCGAGCAAGTCGAATCGTCGCACCGCCGCTCCCACACGGATCTCTCTAAACTGACTGACATTGCAATCCTTCCTCCTTATCGAGAAGCAACCCGTGAGCGAAACAGCGACCCCGGCCCATGAAGAATCCCATTCCAAAACCTCGGGAGTGGGTTTGCTCGTCGCCGCGGTGGGCGTGGTTTATGGGGATATCGGCACCAGCCCTCTTTACACCCTCAAGGAAGTGTTCGCCGGTCATTACGGAGTCCAGGCCAATCACGACGGTGTACTGGGCGTTCTGTCGTTGATCTTCTGGTCACTGATCTGGGTCGTCTCGATCAAGTACGTGCTGTTTATCCTTCGTGCCGACAACCAGGGCGAAGGGGGCATCATGGCCTTGACGGCACTGGCACGTCGGGCCGCGGCGCCGTATCCCAAAATGAGCAGGGTCCTGGTGTTGCTTGGCCTGTTTGGCGCGGCACTTTTTTACGGCGACAGCATGATCACCCCGGCCATCTCGGTGCTCTCTGCGGTTGAAGGGCTACAGCTTGCGTTCGATGGCATTGAGCATTGGGTGGTTCCGCTGTCCGTGGTCGTCCTGGTCGCACTGTTCCTGATACAGAAACACGGCACGGCTCGTATCGGCATCCTGTTCGGCCCGGTCATGGTGCTGTGGTTTGTGGTGTTGGGCACACTTGGCATTTACGGCATCTTGCAACGGCCGGAAGTTCTGCAAGCGCTGAACCCTGCGTGGGCGGTGCAATTTTTCGTGGTCCATCCGGGCATTGGCGTCGCCATTCTGGGCGCCGTCGTGTTGGCATTGACCGGTGCCGAAGCACTGTATGCCGATATGGGCCATTTTGGTCGCAAACCCATTGCCCGAGCCTGGTTCATCCTGGTGCTCCCCGGCCTGGTACTCAACTATTTTGGCCAGGGTGCGCTGATCCTCGGGAACCCTGAAGCGGTACGTAATCCGTTCTATCTATTGGCACCTGACTGGGCGTTGCTGCCGATGGTCGCGCTCTCGACACTGGCCACCATCATCGCCTCCCAGGCGGTGATTTCCGGCGCGTTCTCACTGACTCGCCAGGCCATTCAGCTGGGTTACGTGCCGCGGATGTTTATCCAGCACACCTCCAGTCAGGAGCAGGGGCAGATTTACATCGGCATGGTGAACTGGGCGCTGATGGTCGGCGTCGTGTTGCTGGTCATCGGTTTTGAATCGTCCAGTGCACTGGCGGCGGCTTATGGTGTGGCGGTGACGGGGACCATGCTGATTACCACCATTCTGTCCTCGGCTGTTGTATTGCTGCTTTGGAAAACACCTCGTTGGCTGGCTATTCCGATGCTCCTGGGTTTTCTCATAGTGGACAGCCTGTACTTCGCCGCCAATGCGCCGAAGATCTTCCAGGGCGGTGCGTTCCCGGTGATCGCCGGTATTGCCCTGTTCATATTGATGACCACCTGGAAACGGGGCCGAAAGATCATTGTCGAGCGACTGGACGAAACCTCGCTGCCGCTGCCGTTGTTCATCAGCAGCATTGGCTCGCAACCACCCCATCGTGTGCAGGGTACCGCGGTATTTCTGACGGCCAGGGCGGATGCGGTCCCTCATGCCCTCTTGCACAACCTGTTGCATAACCAGGTGCTGCACGAGCAGGTGGTGTTGCTCACCGTGGTGTCTGAAGACAGCCCACGCGTGGCGGCGGACCGGCGATTCGAGGTCGAGGCTTATGGTGAAGGGTTCTTTCGAGTGAGTCTGCACTTTGGTTTTATCGAGGAGCCCGACGTGCCTCTGGCGTTGAGCCTGTGCCATTTGAAAGAGCTGGATTTCAGCCCGATGCGCACCACGTATTTCCTCAGCCGTGAGACTGTGATCCCGACCAAACGTATCGGCATGGCCCGTTGGCGCGAAAGCCTGTTCGCGTTCTTGCTGAAGAACGCCAACAGCAACCTCAAATACTTCAAGTTGCCGCTCAATCGCGTGATAGAACTGGGCACGCAGGTTGAGATGTAGACGGCAACAGTCAATCAAACGCACATCCCTGTGGGAGCGGGCTTGCTCGCGAAGAGGCAGTGTCAGCCGACATTAATGTTGCCTGGCACACCGCTTTCGCGAGCAAGCCCGCTCCCACAGGTTCTGCGTTTGATGGCCTGGATGTTTCTAGCCTTGAAGCGCTTCCATCAGCACTTGCACCAACTGCCCACCTTGCGGCGTAGCCCAGCTTCCGGCGAGTTCTGCAATCAGCTGGTTGGTGGTCGTCAGCGTCACGCCGCCTTTATCCATCCGCCGCAGGGCGATGTCATCGGCCATGACACTCGGTGAGCCGCCGCCATCGGCCACCACCTGAACTTCATACCCCTCGCGCACCAGACTCAGCGCCGGATAGACCGTGCAGACGTCATTGGTGACACCGGCAATGATGAGTTTTTTACGGCCCGTGGCTTTGACGGCGGCGGCGAAGTGTTCATCGTCCATCGCGTTGACGATACCCAGTCGTTTGACGCGGGAAGCGAATTCGGCGGGCAGGATCTGCTCCAGTTCACTGAGCAGCGGCCCCTGAGCGTATTCCTCCATGCTGGAGGTCAGGACCACCGGAAGCTTCAGAATACTGGCCGCTTTGGCGAGCATCAGCGCATTGCGTTTCAGCTCTTCGAACGGAATGGATTTCACCCACCCCATCGTCCCCACCTGGTGATCGATCAACAGCAGGGCGGCATTGTCGGCACTGAATTTTTCGTACGTCATGATGATTCTCCTGGCAGCAAGGTTGGGGCATGCATGGGAATGGCAGTTTCCTCAGGCGCTTTGAGCCGGGCTCATGGTCGGGTAATCGATATACCCCTGAGCGCCCGGTGCGTAGAACGTGTCTTTGTCCGGCACATTCAGCTCGGCGCCTGTGCGAAAACGCTCGGGCAGGTCGGGGTTGGCGAGGAATGCGTTGCCAAACACCACCGCGTCGGCCTGGCCCTTGGCGAGCAGGGACTGGGCGGCGTTTTGGTCGAGTCTGCCACCGATCAGGTAGCTGCCATCGAACAGTGGGCGCAGCAAGGCGTGGTAGTCGACGCTGGCGCCGAACAGGGCCACGTGCAGATAAGCGAGATTCAGCCCGCGCAATTGCTCGACCAGCCAGGTGTAGGTTTCTTGCGGGTTGGCATCGACGATGTCGTTGAAGTTCATTTCAGGGGAGAGCTTGATGCCGACGCGATCACTGCCAATTTCCGTCGCCATGGCGTTCAACACCTCCAGTACAAAACGAGCACGGTTTTCAACCGATCCACCGTACTCATCCGTGCGCTGATTGCTGCTCGTCGAGAGAAACTGTTCAGGCAGATACCCCGAAGCGGCATGCAGCTCGACACCGTCGAAACCGGCCTCGATGGCCAGGCGTGCGGCCTGACGGTAGCCCTCGATGACCGCGGCAATCTCGACCACGGTCAGCGCATGTGGGGTGACGAAGTCCTGAAGGCTCGTGGCTGTCCAGGTCTGGCCGGCGGGTTTGATCGCGGAGGGGGCCTGTGGCAGGGCGCCGCCAGGCAACAGCGAAGGGTGCGAAATGCGTCCGCAGTGCATCAATTGCATGAAGATCCGTCCGCCGCGAGCATGTACGGCATCGGAAACCTGCTTCCAGGCGGCCACTTGCTCGGCGGTTTCGATACCGGGAGTGCGCACATAACCCTTGCCCAAGGCCACAGGGAACACCCCTTCAGAGATGATCAATCCGGCACCGGCGCGCTGCGCGTAGTAGGTCGGCACCAGCTCGGTAGGTACCCCGAAATCATCGGAACGCGAACGGGTCATCGGGGCCATGACCATGCGGTTGGTCAGTGTATGGCGACCGATCTGGACCTGAGAAAAAAGCGAATGCATTGCGGTACTCCTCGGTAAACGATGTGGCTATCATTGATCAATCCGAATCCGGGATAAACCGGGTAAAACTGAAATGACTGATCCACTGATGGAGCAATGACATTGGAGTTTCTCAACGACATGGCGTTGTTCGTCGAGGTCGTGAAGGCGCGGAGTTTCCGCCGGGCGGCGGAGGCGATGGGGATGCCGAACTCGACGCTGTCGCGTCGGATAAGTGGCCTTGAAAAGGAAATCGGGCTAAGGCTTTTGCATCGCACCACGCGCAAAATCGAGCTGACCGAGGCAGGGCAGTTGTACTTCGATCGCTGCAAACGCATCGTCGACGAAGCCCGGCTCGCGCACGAGCAGCTCGGCGAAATGCTTGCCCGACCCAGCGGAGTGCTGCGGGCTTCGCTCCCGGTGGATTTCGCCAATATCTACCTGGCGCCGCTGATTGCGGAGTTTGCCCGGTTGTATCCCGGTATCAGCTTCGAGCTTGATCTGACTCCGCGTCAGGTCGATCTGGTGAGTGAGCCGGTTGATGTGGTCATCCGCATGGGCGAGCCCGCGAGTTCGAATCTGATCGCCCGTAAGCTCGCCAGTTTGCGCCGCGGCCTGTATGCCTCACCCCGTTATCTCGAACTGCACGGTGATCCGATTCAACCCACGGACCTGACCAGCCACGAATGCCTGCGTATGCGCGGCACGCGCGCCGACCGCTGGATACTCTCCGGCAGTGAAGGGGAGGTGGAGGTTGAGGTTGGCGGTCGATTCGAACTCAACAGCGTGGGAATGATTCGACGTCTGGCGACGCTGGATCTGGGTATCGCGTTATTGGGGGAAGGTATCGTTGCGCAAGACCTCGCCGATGGCACACTGCGCAGAGTCTTGCCGCAGTGGCAGGCTTCACCCGTCTCGGTTTACGCCCTCACCGAGACGCGGCTGTTGCCAGCTAAAACCCAGCGGTTTATCGAGTTTCTGCGTGAGCGGCTTCAGGATGCGTAGCGATCCGGGCTGTTCATGGGGTGGGCTCTTTCTCAAATCTTGTGCAAAATCACGGGTACGACGTACTACCGCGTATTGATCGCAGATCCTGCACCAAGCGCCCTGAAAGAAAGATGTTAAGCCCGTATTGTGAGTAATCGACCGCGCTAATGCAGTGCAACGAGAACCCATATGAAAAACCATTTTGAGATAAGTGATGTCTTTGAGCCCAAGATCAAGTAACCCATCAGCCGCCGGCGGTAATAGCATGATCGAGGTCACCGAGGTTTCCATTGCCCAACTGCGTGCTGCGCTCGAATCGGGCCAGACGACGGCGGTTGAACTGGTCCAGGCCTATCTCGCCAGGATCGATGCCTACGACGGCCCCGACACGCCCACCGCCCTCAACGCAGTGGTGGTTCGCAACCCCGATGCGCTCAAGGAAGCGCAGGCGTCCGATGCCCGTCGGGCCAAGGGCGAATCGCTGGGGCCGCTCGATGGCATTCCCTATACGGCTAAAGACAGTTATCTGGTGAAGGGGCTTACCGCCGCTTCTGGAAGTCCCGCGTTCGCGAACCTGATTGCTTATCGCGATGCGTTCACCATCGAACGGCTTCGTGCCGCTGGCGCAATTTGCCTGGGCAAGACCAATATGCCGCCCATGGCCAACGGCGGCATGCAGCGCGGGGTGTATGGCCGGGCTGAGAGCCCGTACAACGCTGGCTATCTCACCGCACCCTTCGCCTCGGGCTCATCGAACGGCGCCGGTACTGCAACCGCCGCCAGCTTCGCGGCATTCGGCCTCGCCGAAGAAACCTGGTCGAGCGGACGTGGCCCGGCGTCGAACAATGGTTTGTGTGCCTATACGCCTTCGCGCGGAGTGATCTCGGTGCGCGGGAACTGGCCGTTGACGCCGACCATGGACGTTGTCGTGCCGTTTGCCAGAACCATGGCCGACCTGCTCGAAGTGCTCGACGTGGTGGTGGCGGACGATCCCGATACACGAGGCGATCTGTGGCGGATGCAACCCTGGGTGCCTATTCCAAGTGTCGCCTCGGTGCGTCCCGCTTCCTATGGGGCGCTTGCCGCCAATACCGATGCCCTCGCTGGCAAACGCTTCGGCGTTCCTCGTATGTACATCAACGCGGATCCCGATGCCGGCACGAGCGATGCGCCGGGTATCGGTGGTCCGACGGGGCAGCGAATCAACACCCGTCCTTCCGTGATCGGGCTCTGGGAGGAGGCACGCAAGGCACTCGAAGCCTTTGGGGCCGAAGTGATCGAGGTCGATTTCCCGCTGGTTTCCAATTGCGAGGGTGATCGTCCCGGTGCGCCAACGGTGTTTAACCGGGGCCTGGTTTCCAAAGAGTTCCTTCACCATGAGTTGTGGGATCTGACGGCCTGGGCGTTCGACGATTTTCTGCGGGCCAACGGCGATCCAGAACTCAATCGCCTGGTCGATGTGAACGGGCCGCTGATTTTCCCGCACGACCCGGGAACGCTGCCCAACCGTGAGGGCGACCTTGCCGCTGGCATGGACGAGTATGTGCGGATGGCAGAGCGCGGCATCACCCCTTGGGACAAGATTCCCACGGTGCCGGACGGGCTACGCGGCCTTGAGCAGACGCGCCGAATCGATCTTGAGGACTGGATGGATCGGTTGGGGCTCGACGCAGTGATCTTCCCGACGGTGGCCGACGTTGGGCCGGCGAATGCCGATGTCGATCCGAAGTCTGCGGACATCGCGTGGAGTAACGGTGTCTGGGTCGCCAACGGCAATCTCGCCATCCGCCACCTGGGTGTTCCCACGGTCACGGTGCCGATGGGAATCATGCCGGACATCGGCATGCCCGTCGGGCTGACCTTCGCCGGTCGGGCCTATGACGATTCGACGCTACTGCGCTTGGCTTCGGCGTTTGAGTCGACGGGGACGAAGCGATTGATTCCGCCGCGAACCCCACCGTTGTCGGGGGGTCAGAACTAGGAAGGGCGGGATTGGCGCACGGCACACGCGTCAATCCCGCCCGGTAACGGTAAGCCAGGGCAGTCTGGCTGTACTCAAATCGTCGCTCGCAAAAATAGTGTGCAGCGCGGCCGATGTGTATTCCCGGCAAAGGTGCAGTGTCTTGTCTTTCTAACGCAGTCCTGTCCAGGTTGAGAGGTGGATTTCATGAACAACATCATCTACATCGTCGGGGTAGTTGTGATCGTCGTGGTTATCCTGTCGTTCCTCGGGTTTGCATAGGCTCCAAGACCCCGCAAAAGCCAGTTTCCCTGGCAGCCGTCCCGATGCGCTCGGCTATCGGCCCAGCAGAGGTGCCAGCAGTGCGCACATGCTGCGCCAGTGCGAACCCTCCCAGTAAACCCGTTGGCAGGCGTCGCAGCGCAGGAAGTGCGAATAGAGGGCGCCAACGCGGGGCGGCACCTGCAACCGGGCCACTTCCGGGCTGATCTCGTGCAGCGGCAGATTGCAATGCAGGCACAGGCTGAATGGCCGCGCAGTACGCGCCAGGTCGAGGCGCTCGTACAATTCGCGCAGCTGCAGCGACGGTTTCAGGGCATGCACGTAACAGCCGTGGCTGATGATCCGCCGCTTGAGCAGTTCGCGGTCGCGGGTTAGCACGATGCGTCCTTGCTGCGCTGCGATCTCGGCGATCTCGCCGTCCTCGAAGCCATTGTCGTAGAGGGTGTCGAAGCCGCTCATGCGCAGCAGGTTGGCCAGCCCGCCAAGGTGCGCATCAGCGATAAAGCGCAGCACCCGTAAAGGTTGCGCACGAACCTTAAGCAGCGGGCTGATGTCCAGCGCTTCGAATTTGGGATACACCGCCAGCCGGTCATTGTCGAAAATCACCCGCTCCAGGCCCACCGACTCGCCGTTGAGCAGCACCAGCTCGACCTCGGTGTGCGGAATTCCGAGCGCTTCGATCATGTGCTTGACCGTCGCCCCGCGTGCGCACTCGCAGGTGAAGGACTGCCGCCGCCGGTCGGCCGGCAGGAAATCGTTGAGCTCCTCGTAGAAGCGGAAGGTTGCACGGGTCATGTTAAACAGTATGGCAGGGCCGCAGCGCTGGTTAACCTTTCAAAGCCGCTTCAATCGCAGCGATATCGATCTTGCCCATCCCCATCATGGCGTCGAACGCACGCTTGGCCGCCGCTCGATCAGGATTGGCTATCGCGGCAGTCAGCACGCGTGGAGTGATCTGCCACGACAGTCCCCACTTGTCCTTGCACCAGCCGCATACATTTTCCTGGCCGCCGTTTCCGACGATCGCGTTCCACAAGCGGTCGGTTTCGGCCTGGTCGTCGGTCGCAACCTGGAACGAGAAAGCCTCGTTGTGCTTGATCTCTGGCCCGCCGTTCAGCCCGAGACAAGGGATACCCATCACCGTGAACTCCACCGTCAAGACATCGCCCTGTTTACCCGCCGGATAGTCGCCTGGCGCGCGAAGGACAGCGCCCACGGCGCTGTCCGGGAACGTCTCGGCGTAGAACGTCGCGGCATCCAGCGCGGTGCCGTCGTACCAGAGACAGATCGTGTTCTTGCTGATCATCTTGGTTCTCCAGAATTGGCGTGTTATTCAGTGCCGTCGGTCATGACCGACGGGTGTTTGTTCAGACGATTGACCGCGAACAGAATGGACCGTTTCGATGACGCTCTATTAATTTTTGCACTCCGACAACACCACCTGGCAGGTATTGGGCGTACCCCCGGATCGGCCGGCATAGCGAATGCAATTATCCATGGATTTTTTGCGAGCGATGCTCAAGGTATCGCCCCAAGCCAGGCCGCCCTCGCCGGCAGTGGGTATCGCTTTTGCGTAGCAGTTTGAGCCTGTATTTGAGCCTGTATTTGAGGCTGAATAGCTTGCCGTGGAAGCTTTGCCTGCACATCCCGCCATCAGCGCCAGGCTGATCGCGAGCAGGGAGGGCAGGACCCATGACGAACACTGGCGCGCTGTTTTTCCGGTCATCCCGTTTCCCCTGAGGTTAGAGGCGTGTTTGTGCTGGTGCTCTACTCAGATTAGTCGACCCATGGCCGTGGCTTCGCTACTATTTTCACAGTTTGCAAAGTCACAACCGTCGCTTGATCAGAGGGGACGCAGCATGGACCGATTCACCGGCGGTTGCCTGTGCGGCAACGTCCGAATCGAGGCGTCGGGACACCCATACCGGGTCGGCCTTTGCCACTGTCTCGATTGCCGCAAACATCATGGGGCTCTGTTTCACGCCTGTGCGATATTCCCTCAGGACGCGGTGACGATCGAGGGTGAAACACGCGACTACGCCGGGCGGTTTTTCTGTCCTCGCTGCGGCTCCTCCGTTTTCGCCCGCACCGGCGACGAAATCGAAGTGAGCCTGGGATCCCTGGATACCCCTGACCAACTGACACCTACCTACGAAAGCTGGATCGTGCGTCGCGAATCCTGGTTGCCGCCGTTTCCGCTGACGCGACGATACGAGCGCGATCGTGACGCCACGGGGCGCTTTGAGGAGTAGGTCGCATGTACGGTGCGAAGACGCCGAGAACGGACACCACCGTGTGGCTCACCCGTCCTGCAACAGTTCCAGGGCACGATCAAAGTCGAACAGTTCCACCTGCTCCGCGACCAGAACCAGGCGTTTGGCCAAGGCGCGATCGAGTGACAGATTGCGCAGTTCGGTAAGCGCTTCCATGGCCGCCGTGTCACTTTCGGCCAAAAGACCTTTGAGCCTGTTCAGTTGCTCGCTCAACTTGGGGCCATTCTGCAGGCCATCGCTCATCGATGCAGGGGCGTTTGCGGTCAGGTCAGCCAGGGCCGCCAAGGTCGGCAGCAGGCAACTCTCGACCTCCGTCGCCAGCTCTTGCATCACCGTAGTGGGCTCGCCGTTCTGGCAGGCCTGTTCCAGCACAGCGGCAGCCTGCGCCACGGTTTTGGCGCCGATGTTGCCGGCCGTGCCACGCAGGCTGTGAGCCACTCGTCTGGCCGCGCCAGCATCCGGGTCAGCCAGTGCCGCCTGGAAATGCTCGGCAAAGCCTGTCTGAGAGTCGCGAAACTTGCAGAGCAGGCGAAGATAGAGTTCTCGCCGGCCCATGCAGGTGGCTAGGCCGGCAACCATATCAATGTCCGCAAGACGATCCGGCAACCCATCCGGCAGGCCTGCATTTGGCGATGATGGTGCTGCCTGGGCAGCGGGCTGTGGCCTGATCCATTTTGCCAGTGTGGCGAACATGTCATCGACATCGAGTGGCTTGGATATATGGTCGTTCATGCCACTGCTCAGGGCTCGCTCGCGGTCACCGTCCATGGCGTTGGCAGTCATGGCGATCACCGGTAACGCGTTAAAGCGCGGCTGCTGGCGAATCCGCTGGGTGGCGGTGTAACCGTCCATCACTGGCATCTGGCAATCCATCAACACGCCGTCGAAGTTGCCATCCTCAGCCAGGATGTCCAGGGCCTCTTGGCCGTGCCTGGCCAGTTTCAGCCGTATTCCGACACTCTCCAGCAGCTCGCAGGCCAGTTCCTGATTCAGCTCGTTATCTTCTACCAGCAGCAGCCGGGCTCCATTCAGGCTGGCTAAGGTGCTGGCATTCTGTTGGGAGCGTTCGCCGGCCCGAGTATCGCTCTGCGGGCCTTTGCCCAGCACCACGCCGATGGCTTCGAGCAAAGAGGACGGTGTTACTGGCTTGGTCAGCACCACCGGTAACTGGATGCCTTGGCGCTCGGCTTCCTCGCGTGCCTCTTCGCGACCGAAAGCGGTGACCATAATGACCGACGGCGTATGCATCAGGCTGGCGGAATGCATTCTGCTCACGGTTTCCACGCCATCCATGCCGGGCATCCGCCAATCCATCAGCACCAGATCGTAGGGCAGCGCCTTATGCTCGGCGTCGGCCAACATGCGCAGCGCCAGACTACCGTTATGCGCGACATCCACTTCCAGGCCAAAGCTGCGCGCCATGCCCGAGAGGATTTCACGGGCACTGGCGTTGTCGTCCACGACCAGCACCCGCATACCCAGCAGTTCATCGGCCTTGAACATACGACGCGGCTGAACGCCTTGCTGAACGCCGAGGCGCACCTGGAAATGGAACGTGGAGCCGACTCCCGGCTCGCTCTCAACCCAAATGTGGCCGTCCATCAGCTCCACCAACTTCTTCGAGATGGACAAACCCAGCCCAGTGCCGCCGTATTTGCGCGTGGTCGAGCTGTCGGCCTGACTAAACGACTGAAACATGCGCGAACACTGCTCGACGGTCATGCCGATGCCCGTGTCGCGCACCCAGAAATGCAGTTGCACGCGGTCGTCCTGCACGCCAACTTCTTCCATACCAACCACAATTTCGCCACGTTCGGTGAACTTCGCAGCGTTATTACCCAAGTTGATCAGCACTTGCCCCAGGCGCAGGGGGTCTCCGAGTAGTGCAGTGGGTAGATCGGGCGGGGTCTGGAACAACAATTCCAGGCCCTTGTCCTCGGTTTTCAGGCCAATCATGGCGGCGAAGCTGTCGAGTACGTCCTCCAGGCGGAAGGGGGTCTGTTCGAGGCTCATCCTGCCGGCCTCGATCTTGGAAAAATCGAGGATGTCGTTGATGATCCCCAGCAGGTTCTCCGCCGAGCGGTGCACCTTTTCAATGTAGTTGCGCTGGCGACTATCCAGATCGGTACGCAGTGCCAAGTGGCTCATGCCGATGATGGCGTTCATGGGCGTGCGGATCTCGTGGCTCATGTTGGCGAGGAACTCGCTCTTGGCCTGGGTCGCGTCCTCGGCCGCCGCCCTCGCCTCTGCCAGTGCAGTCACGTCGATGTTGATGCCGGTTGCGCGCAAGGGCTTGCCGTCAGGTGTACGTGAGAAGCGGGTGAGCGATTTGAATGTGCGCACCCGCCCATCGTTTTGCCGCACGATGCGAAAGTCGAACTCGGCGCGATCATCATCACTTTGGATTGCGCGCTCGAACGTGCTACTGGCACGCGCCATGTCATCCGGATGCACCAGCGCCTTCCAGTGCTCCAGAGTGCCACCGAATTCGCCAGGCTCAAGCCCGAACAGCGTTTCGAGCTGTGGCGTCCAATAGTTTTTGCCGCTGATCAGATCAACGTCGAACAAACCGATGTCGCCGGCCTCCTGCGCCAGGTTCAGGCGATCGCTGGCAATACGCAGCTTGGCCTCCATCGCCCTGCGCTCGCTCACGTCGCGCACCGAGGCACAAACGCAGACGCCACGGCCCTCCAGGCGGGGCAGATGGGACAGGCCAATTTCCACGGAGAACAGGCTGCCGTCCTTGCGCACGCCGCTCAGATCATCCAGGTCGCCGCCCATCTGCCGGGTGCCGCCGCTGGCAATGAACCCGTCGCGTAACTTGACGTGCCGCTCGCGGGCAGCCTGCGGCACCAGGCGCTCGATGCTGGCACCGATCAGTTCGCCCTGTTCATAGCCAAACAGCGTGTCCATTTGCGGATTGGTCATCAGGATGCGGCCGTCGGCCCCCAGCACCAGCATACCGTCTGGTGCCGCCTCGATAATGCCGCGGTACCAGGCCTCGGTGGCGCGCAGTGCTGCCTGCTGGGCCTCCAGTTCCCTGGCCTGGCATTCCAGTTGCAAGGTTTGGGCACCCATCTCGTCAGCCTGGCGGCGAGTTTCCTGCAGCAGCGCCTGGGCCGCCTCGCTGCGTTCCATAATGGCCATGGCACCGGCCAACCTTGGTAGCACTTCCTGCAGCAGCAACGCCTCGTTCTCTTCCAGGGAGCGAAAGCCGGCCATTTCCATAACCCCCAGCAGACGCTCGCCACGCAGTACGGGCTGAACCAGCAGATGGCTGGCGGGGGCTTCGCCCAACTGTGTGCGCACACGCCAGAACTGCTCGGGCAGATCCTTGAGCTGGCGGGGTTGGCGATCCAGCGCACACTGGCCAAGTAGCCCTTCACCGAGCTCGAGTTCAGCGCGCAGTGGCCGCTCACTGTCCACCGCATAACCACCCAACAATTGCAGGCGTGGTGCGCCTTCATAAAGCACGTACAGCGCCCCTTGGCACATGCCCAGCTGTGGCGCGATGCGGCCAAAAAAAACCTGGGCCAACTGTTGCGGCGTCTCTGCCTGTTGCAGATCCACTTGCAGGAGCGAGGCGTGGGTTTTGACCCAGCGCTGGCGCTCAAGTTGACAAGCCTCCAGTTGCAACGTAGCGATGGCGCGCGCCAGGTCGCCGGTTTCGTTGCGAAGGTCGGTGTGAGGGATCTGACCGTCCAGTTTGCCGGATGCCAGCTCGTCAACCGCCGCGCGTACGCGATTCAGCGGCACGCGGATGGAGTGACTGACCAGCCAGGTCAACAGCAAGGCCAGCGTCGATCCGCCCAGCAGCAACACATAAGTGATCGTGCTGCTGTGCTGCGCATACTCGGCCAGATTCTTCGCCGTATCGTGGATGTCGGCTTCCTTGTTTTTCTCTATCTGCAGAAGCAGCTCTTCGCTTTCCTGCTCCCGCGCGAGAAATTCCTTACTGTTGAGTAACATAAGCGCCTGACCCAGGGAGCCCTTGCCAGCCAGTTCCAGCGCTTCATCGCCATTTTTCTGCAGGCGCTGCAAGACCACCTCAAACTCCAGCAAGCTGTTGAGGCTGCTCGGTCGCCGCAGCGTTGGGCGAACCTGCTCCAGGGCCTCGTGCAGACGCTCCTGGGCGACGTCCATCTGCGCTCTGGCGCTGATGCGGATGTCCGCGTTGCTGGTAGCGACGGCGCGTTGCAGTGCCAGCAACAGATGCGGCAGCCGCACCCGAATCTCCTGCACATGCTGGATACCGACCAAATCCTGTTGGTACAACTGCTGCATTTCGTACCGGAGTGAATACTGGGTGCGCAGGCTTTGCACGCCCAGCACCAGGATCAGTACCAGCAACGCAGAGAAGCCGATGATCAATTTACTGCGCAGGGACAGGCGCTCGAGCAGCTCGAACAGTCTGTTCATATACCGCCTCATTCAGCTGGGTGTGCACAAGGATGCAAGGACTCAGGGCTGCTCAGCGATCTTCTCCAGCGAGGCTAACTGCTTGGCCATGTCCTGATCGCTGTCGGCGAACCGCTCGGCAATTTCCCGGAACCGTTCGGCATTGGCCAGAAAGGTATCGCAGATGTCTGGGTCGAAATGCGAACCCCGGCCTTCGCGCATAATTTCCACCGCCTGCTCATGGGGCATACCGGGTTTGTACACGCGGCGGCTGATCAGCGCATCGTAGACATCCGCCACGGCCATCAAACGGGCGCTGATGGGGATGTCGTCGGTGGCCACCCCTTGCGGATAGCCACTGCCATCCCATTTTTCCTGGTGGCCATAGGCGATTTCCTTGGCCAGATGAAGGAAGTCGACGCCTATCCCTAACTGATCCTCGGCGTGTTGGATGGCATCGCGCCCCAACGTCGTGTGGGTCTTCATGATCTCGAACTCTTCCGGAGTGAGACGTCCCGGCTTGAGCAGGATGCGATCGGGAATGCCGATCTTGCCGATATCGTGCAGCGGTGCCGACTTGAACAGCAGCTTGATGGTTTCCTCGTCGAGGAAGTGGCGGAAGCGAGGATGCTCGCGCAGTAGCTCGGCCAGCAGTTTGATGTAGTGCTGAGTACGGCGAATGTGGTTGCCGGTTTCGTTGTCGCGGGTTTCGGCCAGCGATGCCATGGCGTGGATGGTGACGTCCTGGATGGCAATCACTTCGCGGGTGCGGCGCTGCACCTCCTGCTCCAGGAATTCGTTCTTGTCACGCAGGAAATCCGCAGCCGCCTTGATCTTGATCTGGGTCGCGACCCTGGCCATGAGCACCGGGGGGATGATCGGTTTGGTGATGTAGTCCGCGGCGCCCAGGCTCAAGCCGCGAATCTCGTCCTCTGTGGCAGCCATGGAGGTCAGGAAAATGATCGGAATATGGCGAGTGCGGGGGTCAAGCTGGAGCTGCCCGGCAACCTCGTAGCCGGACAGGCCCGGCATCATGATGTCCAGCAGGATCAGGTCGGGAAGTGGGTCGCTCTGGAGAAGACGCAACGCTTTCTCGCCGCTGTTGGCTGCCTTGACCCGATAGCTGTCCTTGAGTAACTCGGCTATCAACATCAGGTTGTCGGGGGTGTCGTCGACCACCAGAACGGTGGCTGATGGATAAACGCTCTGCATGCTATCCATAGATGTTGGCTCCCTGGCCTGACAATTAAGGAGAGGCCGTACTTACGCCATTCCCTTGCTGGCAAGCGTAGCTAGGAAAATCTGCAATCGCTAGGAGAAAGTCGGAGGCTTGTGGGTGTCCGTTTCTGGCCGATTTCTGCCTGTTGCGACTGACCGAAATCGGACCCAAAGCGGACCCAAAGCGGACATCAGGCATCAGTCGTTTACCTGCCTCGCCTGGAAGGTAATACGCTGAGGTTGAGATTCCCCGCGGCCATCTTCAAATTCTGCCGTTTGACGCTATTTATAATGCTGCTCAAAAACCGCTACCTGCTCCGGCGTGATCAGTTGAAAGGGCACCCAGACATCCGTCTCGACCGGCTCCCCTTTGATCATCTTGATGGCCGCTTGCAGCGCGCTGGTCGCTTGCGCTTTGGGGTCTTGAAAGACCGAGGCTACGAGCATTCCGCGCTTGATGGCCGCCAGACCGTCAGGCAGGCCGTCGATGCCGACAATTGCAATCTCGCCCTTGGCTTTGCCGGCTTGCTGCAGTGCCATGGCGGCGCCGATGGCCATCTCGTCGTTGTTGGCCACGATGGCATCAAAACCGGTGCCGGCCAGGAGCCAGTTGCTGGTCAGGTCCATCCCTTTGTTGCGCTGCCACTCGGCACTTTGTTGTTCGACGATCTTGATCCCGGGATAGTCCTTGAGCACCTGTTTGACGCCTTCGGTGCGGTCGTGCGTGGAGTTTTGCGCCAGGTCGCCCATGATGATCGCAATGTTGCCTTTGCCCGCCATCTTGTCAGCCAGGTAGCGCATTTGCAGTTGCCCGGCCTCAACGTCGTTGGACGCCACCGTGACCACGCCTTTGGGCAGGACGCGTTCGTCCGGATGGCGGTTGACGTAGACCAGCGGTATTTTCGCTTCGACGGCGGCGCGAGTCATGTTGGCGGTGGCGGCGGTGTCCACGGGCAGGACGATGACGGCATCCACTTTCTGGCCGAGAAAGCCCTGAATCTGATTGAGCTGGCGAACCACATCGCCCTGGGCATCCTCGAACTGGATCTGGATGTTCTCCTTCCTGGCGGCATCTTCCAGGCCGCTGCGCACATAGGTCATGAAATTGTCGTCAACCCTGGCAATGCTGACGCCGATGCGATAGCTGGCGGCGGCCCATTGGCTGAAGAGGAATAACAGCGTGGCAAAAAGAAGTGTGCAGCGACGCATGATGGCTTTTCCTTTTTTGTTATGAGTTGAAATTCATCAAGATCAAAAACGTGGGGGCTGGCGCTCTCTGAATCAAACCCGTCGAGAGCGCCAGCGTCCTCAATCCAGCGTGAAAGCTAGCCGAAAGCGTTCAAGTGCCGCTTCGCTGTCGCCGCTGGCCCAGCCCTCAAGCCCGACGACACCGGTGTATCCCATGCGGAACAAGGCTTTGGCAATGGCCGGATAATGGATTTCGCCGGTGCCCGGCTCCATGCGGCCGGGGACATCGGCGACCTGGATTTCCCCGATGGCGCTGCCGGCACGCTGGATCAGTTCGATCAGGTTTCCTTCGCCGATCTGGGCATGGTAAAGATCCAGGTTCATCTTCAGATGAGGGCTGCCCACGGCCTCGATCAGCGCCAGGGTATCGTCGGCGCGAGCGAAGGGAGTGCCGGGGTGGTCCACCTCGGTATTGAGGTTTTCCAGCAAGAATACCCGGCCTGCGTCTTCGCCCAGGCGAGCGATTTTTTCCAGGGTCTTGCAGGCGCTCAGCCACATGCGTCCGGTGGTGTGGGCCACGGGTTTGACCGGCAAACCTTGGTCGCCCAGGCCAGTGCCATGCAGGTTGAGACTCGGGCAATTCAGTTGTGCGGCGACGGCCAGCGATTCTCGTGCGCTATCGAGCAGATGCTGGATGTCTTCGGGGTCGGTCAGGTTGCCCGAGATGTAGCCGGTCATCGAGGTGAAGTCAGCGCCCGTGGCGACAAGGGCCGCAATGTCTTTCTTCGTCCAGTCCCAGAGTTCGGCGCTGAACCCCAGCGCGTGAATGCGTTTAACGCGCTCTGTGAATGGCAGATCAAGGAAGACCATCTCGGCACTGATCGCCAGTTTGAACGGTGTGAAACTCATGAATGGGCTCCTTGCACGCGCACAGGTTTGCCCTGCTGGAAGGACTCGATACACGCGCGGGCAATGGCCAGTGCCGCCCGGGCATCTTCACCGCTGGCGAGGGGTTTATCGCCGGTGCGCAGGCAGTCGACAAAGTGATTGAGCTCGGCCACGTAGGCATCACGCAGCAGGTCGGTGTCCAGGCGCTGGGTGTCTGTCTGGATGCCATTGGCCAGATAACGAACCAGGTCAGACTCACTGACGCTGCCCATGGTCAGCATGCCAGCGCTGCCGAACACTTCTCCTCGAACATCGTAGCCATACACGGCCTGAAAATTGGCCTCGGCCGTCGCGATGGCGCCGTTGTCGAAACGGATCGTGACCACGGCGGTGTCGAGGAAACCCTTGGCCTTGTAGTCCGGTGCGATCAGGGCATCGGCCATGACAAAAACCTCAACCGCTTCGGCACCGGGATTGAGGTAGCGCAGGGTATCGAAGTCATGGATCAGGGTTTCGAGGAAAATCACCCACTGCGGCGAGGCAGCCGGGTTGTTCAGCGCCGGGTCGCGGGTCAGCGAGCGCAGCAGTTGCGGCGTACCGATGCGGCCGGCGACCACGTCCAGGTGAGCCGCGCGGAAGCTTTTGGCAAAGCGGCGGTTGAAGCCGACCTGCAGTGGTACTCGCGCATCGGCGGCTGCGGCGATGGCGCGGTCGGCCTCGTCGAGGGTGATGGCCATGGGTTTTTCACAAAACACACCTTTGCCGGCCCGGGCCGCACTGATCACCAGTTCGGCATGGCTGCGGGCGGGGGCGGCAATCAAGACAGCGTCTATTTCCGGGTCATCGAGCAGTTGTTGTGGATCGGTATAGACCCGTTGCACACCCAACTCTGCAGCCAGACGGGCGGCTTGACCGGGGGTAGGGTCGGCGATGGCGGCCAGGCAGGCGCCGGGAATGTGTCTGGCGGCAGTCAGGCCGTGAAAGCTGCCCATGCGGCCAGCACCGATGAGACCCAGGCGGATGATCTTGGACGTACTCATGAAATGACTCCCTTTTATTGTTGTTCAATGACTCGCAGCAGGAATGTCCTCGCTGGCGTTAATCAAGAGAGCAAGGGCTGTGCCAATATCTAAGCGCTTGATATTTAAGTAGTTAATTAATATTTTTTGAAAGATGTGTTCATTCGCATGACATGTCTACACTGACATGTCTAAAACGTGAACATAGAAGCGGACCGATGATGGTGAACCCACAGCTAACAGCCTTCAGCGCGCAGGACCTCGATTACATCACCGCGCTCGGGCCTGCATCGTTGAACGAAGGACCGATCGCCGAGTTGGACCAGGCTTGGCTGGCTTGTTTGAACGGCCGCACCGATCGACCGGCCGGGGTCAGGCAGGTTATCTGGGACTCCTGGCTGCGCAGCGTCAGTGCCGGCCTCGATCCTGAGGATGGCGAATACCGGTTTGTCGCCCCAGCCGTGCTGGCCGCAACGCTGGCGGCCAATCGCGCCTTGATCGCAGCAGCGGCGGAGGTCATGAAGGGATTGTTGGCTTACAACCCCAGGGGCCATATCAATCTGACCGATGCCACAGGCACGACCCTGTATTTCTGCGGCCTGGACCTCACGCCTGTGGGCAGTCGGCTGCTGGAGTCGGTGCAGGGCACCAACTGCACCGGGCTGGCGATTGCCGAAGATCGCTTGGTGTATGTGCTGGCCGAGGAGAACTTCGGGATCGGCCTGCGTCGCCGGCGCATGCATTGTGCTGCCGCGCCGATCAGGGATGCGCAAGGCAGGACGCTGGCCATGCTGACCTTGACCGCCGAGCCGGGCTGGTTTCATTTCCATACGCTGGGCACCGTCCAGGCAGCGGCCGAAGCGGTCTCGCGGCAGATGGCGCTTCAAGCTCTGCTGGAAGAACAACAAACCGTCCTCGAAGTGCTCAACGAGGGTCTTGTGGTGCTGGATGAGCGGGGCTGCATCAAGGCGCTCAACCGCTATGCCCGCCAATTGTTCCGCGTGGGCCGGGATCTGCTGGGCAGCCCGTTCCAGCGTCTGGGCCAGAGCGAGCTGACCGATGAGATTTTGCTGCGCGGCGGGGAAGGGCAGCAGTATGAAGGGATAAGGGACCTGGATTGCACGTTTGAATTGCATGATCGCAGCCACTTGGCGTGCCTGGTCTCGGTGTGCCCACTGGAGCAAGGCGGGCGCATTGTTTCGTTGCGCGAGAACCGGCGCATCCGGGAAATTACCCGGCGGATCATCGGCACTCAAGCCAGCTACACCTTCGAGACCATTCAGGGCAGTTCGCGAGCCATACAGGACGCGTTGCACCTGGGGCGGATTGCCAGTCGCAGTGACTCGACCACGCTGATCCTGGGTGAAAGCGGTACTGGCAAGGAGCTGTTCGCCCAGGCGATCCATAACGCCAGCGAGCGTTGCAACGGTCCGTTTGTGGCCGTCAATTGCGGGGCCATTCCGCGAGATCTGGTGCAGAGCGAACTGTTTGGTCATGTCGAGGGTGCCTTCACCGGATCGGCCCGTGGAGGCTCTGCCGGGAAGTTCGAACTGGCCGATGGCGGAACGATCTTCCTCGACGAAATCGGTGACATGTCTTTCGATGCCCAGGTCAGCCTGCTGCGCGTCTTGCAAGAAGGCGAGGTGACTCGCGTGGGCGCGAAAAAATCGCAGCAGGTGGATGTACGCATCATCGCCGCCACCCACCGCAACCTGAGCCAGGCGGTTGCCGATGGCGCCTTCCGTGAGGATCTTTACTACCGGCTCAATGTGCTGAACCTGACGGTTCCGCCGCTGCGGATGCGTCGGGAAGATGTTCCATTGCTGGCGCGGCATTTTCTCAATCGTTGTGCCCGGTCGCTGCGCAAATCGGTGCAGGGCATCTCGCCAGAGGCGTTGGATATTCTTTCGGCCTATAGCTGGCCGGGTAATGTTCGTGAGTTGGAAAACACCATTGAACGTGCGACCAATCTGGCGGTGACCGAACTGATCCAGCCAGCTGATCTACCGCTTGAAATCAAGCAAAGGCTACGTCAGCCGGTGCCGGGAAGTGTGCCCGAACCCCTGGCTGCCCTGGACCTTGGCACCCATGAAATGAATGCGATCATCGCCGCCCTCAAGGATACCCGCGGCAACATCCGCCTGGCCGCGAGGCAGCTGAATGTTTCTCGCGGCGGGTTGTACAACAAGATGAATCGGTTCGGGCTGAGTGCCGATGCTTTCCGTTCGGAACCCGACTTCTGATGAGTAGGCTGAATGAAGAGCGACCTTGTGGCGAGGGAGCTTGCTCCCGCAGGGCTGCGCAGCGGCCCCAATAGGGCTGCCGCAGTTTTTCAGAAAGAACTCAGTGATCGGTTTTGGGGCCGCTACGCAGCCCTGCGGTAGCAAGCTCCCTCGCCACAGGTTTGGTGTGCCTGCGAAAGTGTGTGGATATTCTCGGTACCCCTCACAGGTTCAGCCTCGAGCGTTCTCTGAGGTCACGATCTGCAACGGAATATGGATTCGATGCCGTATCGGATCGAAGTCCGGCGTGGTCTGCAGCTCGACCAGCAAGTCGACCAGTGCTGCCGCCAGCAATCGCGGCTGAGAGTCGATCACCAGGCTGATCAATCCCTGATCCAGCGCTTGTCGCGACAGCTCGGTCGACTCTTGCAGAATGCAGCACAGCGACGGCTGCTTCGGTAGCTGCGACAGGGCATTGATGACCCCGTCGCCGCCACCGCCGACCACGCACAACCCCCGCAAGTCGTCATGCCGTGCCAGCAGGTCCAGCGTCGCCTCTTCGGTGATGTCGCAATTGTCCAGATTGATCACCGCTTCCAGCAGCCGCAACCCTGGGGCGCGCTCCGCCAGGTAGCTGCGCAGCCCCTCGACCCGCGCCTGATGGCCAAGAAAACGGTGGCCGCCGAGCAACACCCCGACGCTGCCTTTACGGGCGCCGCACGTGTGCGCCATCAGCCAACCCATGGTGCGTCCGACCTCGTGATTATCCTGGCCGACATAAGGCTCATCCGCCGCCTCATGAATGTCCGACAGCATCGCGATCACCGGCACGCCGGCCTCTCTGATCTGCGCGATGGCGGCATTGATCAGCGGATGCGCGAAGCTGACCACCGCCAGACCATCGCACTGCACCGCCAGTTGTTCGATCTGGGCAATGATCGCGCTGGGCGTGCGATCGAAGACGTACTCGAATTGAATGCTCAGGTTGGCCCCAGCCTGACGCTGCGCCGCCTCGGTGATGGCGGCGGCAACATTGCCATAGAACGCCTGGGCGGTACCGAGCAGCAGGATGCCGAAACGATAGGTGGGACGCCGTTCGCGGATCCGCTGGCCGATCAGCCTGGCAGCGAAATAACCGACGGCTTCGGCGGCCTGGAATACCTGCTCGGCGGTGTCCGGGTTGACCGGAGCCCTGGCGTTGAGCACCCGGTCGACGGTGGCGACACTCAAGCCAGCGTGTTCGGCAACGGTGGCGATGGTTGGGCGTTTAGTGTTGTTCATGGCAGGTCCCGCAAACGCTTTGATAGAAAACTATCAAGCTTCAATGGGCCTGGATGATAGCTTGATAGGGAATGTATTCAAGGGCTTGAGGGTGATTTCTGCGCTCTCTATATTTTCCCCAGCGATGTGATCCCGCGTCGAAAAGTGCCTAAAACAATCAAGCTTGCGGAGAACAATAAAATGCCTGAACAAAACGCAGCCTTTGAAAACCCCGGTAAACCCAAGCCTCGGGATTATCGATTGACCGGCCCCGAAGCCGCCCGAGCGGCGCAAAAAGGCCTGGTATCGGCAAGCTGGTACCAATCCCCCATTTCTCGTAAACGCATGAAGGAATTGATGCAGCGCCGCGATGGCCCGGCCTTGCTGGATACCGCAATCTGGCTATCGGCGATGGTCGTCACCGGGTTCGGCGGTTACTGGTTCTGGGGCTCCTGGGCCTGCGTTCCGTTCTTCTTCGTCTACGGGCTGCTTTACGGCACGGCGTCCAATGCCCGTTGGCACGAAGCGGGTCACGGTACGGCGTTCAAGACCCGCTGGATGAATGATGCGGTCTATCAGCTGTCGAGCTTCATGTTCATGTTCGAACCCCAAGTCTGGCGCTGGAGTCATGCACGGCACCACACCGACACCGTGATCGTCGGCCGCGATCCGGAGATCGTCGAACCACGTCCGCCAAGCCTGATCAATATGGTGCTGAGCCTGTTCAGAATGCCTTACGCGTTGAACACGATGTGGTCAGTCTGCAAGCACGCGGTAGGGCGGATGGGTGAAGAAGAGCAGACGTTCATCCCCGAATCCGAGTGGCCCAAGGTGGTGAGGGACGCACGCGTCTGGCTAGCGATTTATGCGCTCACCGTGGGCACTGCGCTTTATCTGCAGAGCTGGTTGCCGCTGATGTTTATCGGCCTGCCGACCCTCTATGGCGGTTGGCTGTCCTACCTGTTCGGCCTGTCGCAGCATGTCGGCCTGGCTGAGGACGTACTCGATCATCGCAGCAACTGCCGCACGATTTGTATGGGCCCGGTGCTGCGCTTCATGTACCTCAACATGAACTATCACCTTGAGCATCACATGTATCCGATGGTGCCGTTTCACGCGCTGGCACAACTTCACGAGGAGATCCGCCGTGACTGCCCGCCGCCTTACACCAGCCTGTTCGAGGCCTTCAAGGAAATCCTCCCGACTATCTGGAAGCAGCGCAAAGACCCGACGTATTTCGTCTCTCGTCCTTTGCCACAACGCGCAGCGCCGGCCGCCAACGTCCAGGCAGAACCTGAAGTAACGCCGGCCTGACACCTTCCTGTGTGTACCACTACAAGAGAAAACGCCATGACCGATCAATGGATCGATGTATGTGCCGTGGACGATATCGACGATGAAGATGTCATTCGTTTCGACCATGGCCAGCACACCTATGCCGTCTACCGCTCCGCTAACAGCGAGTTTTTCGCCACCGCGGGCCTGTGCACCCACGAGTCCATCCACTTGGCTGATGGTTTGGTGATGGACCATGTCGTCGAGTGCCCCAAGCACAACGGGCGTTTCGACTACCGCTCCGGCAAAGCCCTTGGCGCACCGGTGTGCGTCAATCTCAAGACCTATGAAGTCCGGGTCGAGGCGGGGCGTGTGCTGCTCGCCATCACGGTTTAACTGCACGGAGTCTGTGCCATGAATCCTGCCAATGCTCCACTGGTCATCGTTGGCGCCGGGCATGCGGGTGGCCGTGCGGCCCTGACCCTGCGCGACGAAGGTTATAGCGGTCGCCTGATTCTGATAGGCGACGAGTCCCACACGCCCTATGAACGTCCGCCGCTGTCCAAGGGGCTGTTGCAGGGCACGGTCGATCTGGCGGGTTACAGTCTGTGCGATACCACTCAGCTCGCCGAACTGGGCATCGAACACCTGGCGGGTAACCCGGTGAAATGCCTGGATCCGCAGCAGCATCGTCTGCAATTGGCCGACGGCAGCTGGCTGCATTACGCCCGGCTGTTATTGGCGACGGGAGGGCGGTCGCGCAGACTCGCCTCGGTGCCCGAGCACCTGCTCAATGTGCTTTATCTGCGAACCCATGACGAGGCGCTGGCATTGCGCGCTTCGTTGCAACCTGACGCCCGGGTGGTGATCATCGGTGGCGGCTTCATCGGACTCGAAGTCGCCGCCACCGCCCGGGCCTTGGGTTGCACCGTGACCTTGCTCGAGGCCGGACCGCGTTTGGCGGGACGGGTGTTGCCGGAGCAACTGTCCAGTGTCCTGCTGGACCTGCATCGCAGTCAGGGAGTGGATGTCCGGCTGAATGTGGCGATTGAGGCGGTGCAGGGCACTACTCATGTTGAGTCCGTGCAACTGGTCGACGGCGAGTTGCTGCCCTGCGACCTGGTGGTGGTGGGCATCGGCATGCAACCCAACACCGAGCTGGCCACGGCCGCAGGACTTGAGGTCGGCCAGGGCATTCGCGTCGATGCCCAACTGCGCTCCAGTGCGCCGGACATCTTTGCGGCGGGCGATGTCTGTGAGTTTCGTCTGCACCCGCAAGGCGTTTTCCAGCGTCAGGAAACCTGGCGCAACGCCGAGACCCAAGGTCGTCACGCCGCCCTGAATCTGTTGGGCGGCGAGTTGCCCTTCGAGGTCATTCCCGGTTTTTGGTCCGATCAATACGACTGGGGACTGCAGACCGTGGGCGTGATCGCAAACACACAACCCACGGCGAGCCGGACAACCCCCGGTGGCGGTTTCCTGTTGTTCTACCTCGATGCCGAGCAACGTCTGCAAGGTGCTTGCGGCTGGGGGCAGGGGAATAGCATCGCCAAGGACATCAAGCTGTGCGAACGGCTGATCGCTCACCATAACCCTCTCTCGGTGGACGCTCTGGCCGACGTCGATGTACCGCTCAAACAACTGCTGAGGAACTGACATGCGTGAATTCCTGGTCTTTCAGTCCCAGTGGGCCATGCAAGATCACCGCGGCCAATGCGACCTTTCCCTGGAAGCGCAAGTGGAGAAAATCGCCGCTGCCGGCTTCGACGGGATCACCGACCATTTTTGGGTCGCGCCACATGCCGCACGCCTGCATGCCGCCGCCAAGGCGCAGGGCCTGCAAATCGAAGGGCAGGTGTTCCCCCGCACCGTGGATGATCTGGCGGCAGCGATCGATGTCGCGGCCCGCTACGGCTGCCACCACCTCACGCTGCAAGCAGACGTGCGGCCGCGCACGTTGAAGCAAGCTATCGAACTGATCGAAGGCTGGCAGCGTCTGGCCGAGCAGGTGGACTTTCCCGTTCTGCTGGAAACCCACCGTTATCGCCTCACCAATGACCTGTTGTTCACCCTCGACATTCTCGAGGAAATGCCCAATCTCAAACTGTTGGCCGACTTGTCCCACTATGTCGTGGGCCGCGAACTGTCAGAGCCGGCCACTGCCGAGGACGACGAACAGATCCACACCATCCTGCGCCACAGTTGGGGTTTTCATGGTCGTGTCGCCAACGGCGAACAGGTCCAGGTGCCCCTGAGCTTCGCCCAGCATCGACCCTGGCTGGAGCGTTTCCTGGGTTGGTGGCGCTATGGGATCGAAGATTGGCTGGCCCGACCGAACACGCCCGCCAGCTTGTCATTCACCTGTGAACTCGGCCCACCGCCTTATGCCATTACGGGTGCCGACGGACGCGACATCACCGATCGCTGGGCGGAGGCGATGATGCTTAAGGATGTGATACGTGAAGTTTGGAATGACTGCCGGGCGGGGTCAAATGATGGGGGGTGATTTAATGCAGGAGTGGTCGTAGGGCGGGCAGCTATCGGCCCCTAAGCTGCCTGTCAGCATAGGCAGAAATCGGCCAGGAAAAGACACACGCTCTCTGATCCAAAATCGTATCGATGACTTACTCAGTACAAGAGGGAACGCTTAATGTTTTTCGTAAGTAGCTCGCCGACGCAGGACACAAATGCTTGAACTGGGCTGTTTGATTGATTGCGAAAGGCGCCTCCCCCCTATCAAGCAGTTCATAGCCGTTGGCTGCGAAAAATCCAGCGGCGCTTTGCGTCAGCAAGTGCAATCGGGTCACACCTTGGGAGGTAGCAAATCGTTCTAGCTCAGACAACACTGCTTTGCCCAGCCCCTCTCCACGACGCGCCTCGCAAACGACGATTGAACGAAGCAACATATCTGGACCAGAACCCTCGAGTCCTCCATAAGCTACCCATTTGCCATCCATTTCGAAACGGTAAAACTGTCGCCCGGGCTCGCTTACATCATCGTAAGGCAATGATGCTTGACTCAAAGACTCTCGAAGCTGATTCAAACCGCTCACATCTATTTTAATCATCTGCATGATCAGCCCTTTTATAATGTTCAAGCACTCAATGCTAGCAGGTGAATCGCCCCGTATTTCCTGACACCGTTGAATGTCTTCTCATGGCCCAGAGTGTGTAAAAACGTACGTCGAGGTGCATCACATCCAGCTAGCAAGCTGGGCCAACCGGCGGAACGCTCTGACGAACATAATAATTGTCGAATTCACTGCTTTCGACGAATTGGAAGCCATGGCGGGTATAAAAGCGATTCGAAGCGCTTTCTTTGAGAGCACCAACTTTAATAGGGAGCGCAGCCGCATCCGCCTCTTTGAAAATCTGTGTGAGAACTGCAGAGCCTATCCCTGATCCTTGCGCGCTCGGTCTCACATACAAGTGGTCGAGCAAGAGTTCATTGTGGTGATGCTTGACCACTACAAAACCAACCCTCTCTCCAGATACCTCAATGTAGTGTGTGTTGTGGGCTTCAAAACCGCCAAGAAACCGCTCTCGCGCACGCACTGGATCAAATCGCCCAACACGCTCCAGACTTTCGCGCATAGCCTCAATTCGAATGGCTACAAGATTATCCAAGTCGCTTTGTTGAGCCAGGACCAAAACGACTGGGGAATTTTGATTGGGTGTGACGGGCATATTTTGCGCTCTAACTACCATCCAGGGATGGCCAGTATAGAGAGCCTGATATGTGGTTCCACTATCACTGCTTGATGGAATTTGCCGTCAAGCTATCTACGGAACCCGAGGCGATTCAGCATGTGGGTAGCGAAGAAAACATCTCCAGACCACTCCCGCACAGGTCTATCAGGTAAAAACCAGAACGGAATCACTTTTTCGGTGGTTTACCGCTGGCAGGGATGTGCAGGTACGACATCACGCTTTCAGTCAGTTCGGTTGCCAGTTTGACCGCTTCTTTATTGCGCGCCATCACGCCGGCGACCAAGCCTTCGATCAAGGCCAGCACGGCGATGTTGGAACTGGTCAGCACCGGGTGATCGCAAGGCGCAAACAGCGTGTGCTCGGCAATGCCGGTGAGCGGCGAGGCGGGTGAGTCGGTAATGGCCAGCACCGATGCGCCACGTTCATTGGCGAAGCGTGCCAGTTGCAGGGTGTCGAGGGAGTAGCGCGGCAGGGAGATCGCCAGCAATACGTCCTGGTCGGTGATTGCGGCCAGACGGTAAGCGGCGTTTTCGTTGCCGCCTTCCATGCTGATTGCCGTGGCGTCCGCACAAAAGGGCATCAGGGTCGAGGCGGCAAGACCGGCGAAGTAAACACTGTTGCCGAACCCCAGAATGTAGATTTTGCGTGCCGTGGTCAGGCGAGTGACGAAAGCTTCAAAGGTGTCGGCGTGGTTGTTGCTCGCCGCAGTGGCCAGGTTGCTGCTGGCGCTCTGGAGTTGTTCATGCAGGCCAAACGCGCCACCGGGGCGATGGGCAAGTTCGTTGCGCAGTTTGTCGACCGGCGACACCATCTGCTGCAACGTGGTGACCAGCTCGGCCTTCATGCCGCTGTAGCCACCGAGGTCCAGTGCTTTGGCCAGGCGGTTGACGGCGGCGGGTGAGGTCAATGTTTCGTGAGCCATCTCCTCGATGGTCAGTGTCGCGGCCTTGAGCGGGTGACGCAGGATAAAGTCCGCCACCTTGCGCAGTGACGGCGGCAGTTCGGAAACGATTTCCGTCAGTTTGCGCATGACCGGCGCGGCATAGACAGTGGTGTCTTTCGATGGGGTTGGCATATCCAGCTCAACAGTTCCTGAAGGTGAAAGAAGGGCTGTGCCTGATGCCCTGACAAGGTTGGCTGGAGTGTATCCCAAGCCTGCCTTGTCAGGGCAGCGCCGAGCCGTGGAGGGTGGGCGGCGGTCTTACTTCAAACTCCCGGACAGAAACTGCTGGAGGCGTTCGGACTGCGGGTTGACCAGCACCTCACTCGGGTCGCCGCGCTCTTCAACAACGCCCTTGTGCAGGAACACCAGTTGGTTCGAAACCTCGCGGGCAAAGCCCATTTCGTGAGTCACCACCACCATGGTGCGGCCTTCCTGCGCCAGATCCTGCATGACTTTAAGCACCTCGCCGACCAGTTCGGGGTCGAGCGCCGACGTCGGCTCATCAAACAGCATCACTTGCGGCTCCATCGCCAGTGCGCGGGCAATGGCCACGCGCTGCTGCTCGCCACCGGACATATGCGCCGGCCAGGCGTTCATGCGGTGGGCTACACCGACTTTATCAAGGTAGTGCTCGGCCTTTTCCCGTGCCTCTTTTTTGCCCAGGCCCTGCACATGCACCGGGGCTTCCATGACGTTTTCCAGAGCGCTCATGTGTGACCAGAGGTTGAAGTGTTGAAACACCATCGATAGCTGTGAACGCATGCGTTGCAACTGCTTGGGTTCGGCCGCCTTCAGCCCGCCAAGCTTGTTGGCTACCAGCTTGAGCGGTTCGCCATTGAGTACGATATTGCCCGCATTGGGTTGCTCCAGCAGGTTGATGCAGCGCAGGAACGTACTTTTGCCAGAGCCGCTGGAACCGATGATGCTGATCACGTCACCGGCCTGTGCTTGCAGGGACACGCCCTTGAGCACCTGGTGCGCGCCGTAGCTTTTATGCAGGTCTTGAACTTCGAGTTTGTACATGGTTTTAACTCTCTGGAATCAGTCGCTGAGCAAGCGACCCTGGCGAATGGGGGTAGAACCGGCAACTTTGGCCAGCCACAATCCGGGCTGGGCATAGCGCAGCCGTTCGCGGGCATAGAGAATCCCGTCGGTGCTGGCGCGCACCACGCTATGGCGGTCGGTCAGCGGCTCGATGACCTCGAATAGCGGATCGCCGACCTTGACCTGCGCGCCCAGCGGTTGCAGAAAACTCACCACACCCGGATGGGGCGCACAGGCGTACTGCGCGCCGGCGAATGGCATGGCCTGGCAATGGCTCGGCGGTGCCGCTGGCCAGTCACCGCTGATCAGGCCTTGTTCGGCGAGATACCCGAGAATGGCTTGTGCACTGTCGACGCATTGCCCGCGCTCGGTGTCTGCCATGCCACGCAATTCGATGGTGGTGGCCATGCACGCCAGGGGAATATTGGCTTCAGGAAACCGCTCAGCCAGGCGTAACCATGCAATTGCGCAGGCTTCGTCGAAGGCACTGCCGCCCGCATCTTCGGCCAACAACGTGACCCCGGCGCCGAGGCGAGCGGCCAGTGACTGCAAGCGTGGCCAATGTTGCGGCATCGCATACAACAACATGATCGATTCGAAATCGCAGTGCAGGTCCAGCACCACATCGGCGTCACAGGCATGCTGCAGCAACAAGCGACGCAGGCCGTCGAGTTCCGAGGTCGGTGCTGGCATGGCGGCGAGGGCATCGCCCATGGCACGGCGGATGAGTGCGACGTTGGCGTCGGCATCGTCTCCCAATTGGCCTTCCAACAGGGGTGCAACGGTATCGACCAACTCCGGGAACTCGCGATTGAAGTTCTTGCCGCTGGAGAACTCAAAGCGCCCCTGATGGGTGGCCTGGAACATCTGGGCGATACCGATCGGATTGGCCATTGGCACCAACTCGATCACCCCGCTCAGGCGGCCTTGTGTTTCCAGTTCCAGAAGACGGCGCTTGAGCTCGACGGCGACGCGCATCCCCGGCAACTCGTCGGCATGCAATGACGCCTGGATGTACGCTTTGCGTGCTCCACTGCCAAAACGAAACAGCGTCAGCGTGCGTTCGGTGCCCGATGCACTCCACGGCAAGCGGTATTGAATGTGCTCCATAACAGCTCCTTAGTACTTGCGCGGTGCCAGATACGCCAGCCAATGGCGCTCGGCCAACTTGAACAGGCGCACCAGAATGAAGGTCAGGGCGAGGTAGATGAGCCCGGCGGTGATAAACGCCTCGAACGGTAGATAGAACCGCGAGCTGACAGTCCGCGCGGCTCCGGTGATGTCGACGAGGGTGACGATGGAGGCCAGGCTGGTGGTTTGCAGCATCATCAGCACTTCGTTGCTGTACTGCGGCAATGCCCGGCGCAAGGCCGACGGCATGAGAATGCGGCGATACAGGGTCAGGCGTGACATGCCCATGGCCTTGGCGGCTTCGATCTCGCCATGGGGGGTGGATTTCAAACTGCCGGCCAGCAACTCTGCGCTATAGGCACTGGTGTTGATCGCGAAGGCCAGACAGGCGCAAAAGGTGGCGCTGGAGAGGTAAGGCCAGAGCACGCTTTGGCGCACGGCTTCGAACTGCGCCAGGCCGTAATAGATCAGGAACAGTTGCACCAGCATCGGCGTGCCGCGAATCACGTAGGTATAGAGCCAGGCCGGGAAGTTGATCAGCGGTGATCGCGACACCCGCATCAGCGCCAGTGGAATGGCCAATACCAAACCCAGGGCCAGGGAAATGAATAGGACTTTGAGGGTCAACAAGGCGCCATTGAAGTACAGCGGCAGGTTTTCCCAAATCAGGTTGTAGTCGAGAATCATGGGCGGCTCCCCTCACAATTCGGCGGCTTTGATGCCGACCGAGTAGTGTTTTTCCAGATAGCGCAGCACCAGCAAGGACAGGCTGGTGAGCATCAGATACAGCGCCGCTACCGCGAGGAAAAACGTGAATGGCTCGTGTGTGGCATCCGCTGCGTTCTTGGCTTTGAACATCATGTCCTGCAAGCCGATCACCGAGATCAGCGCGGTGGATTTGGTCAGTACCAACCAATTGTTGGTGAACCCGGGAATGGCGAAACGAATCATCTGCGGTACCAGAATTCGCCAGAACACCTGCGCACCGCCCATGCCATAGGCCACGCCGGCCTCGGCCTGACCTTTGGGGATCGCCATGAAGGCGCCGCGAAAGGTTTCCGAGAGGTAGGCGCCAAAAATGAAGCCCATGGTGCAGACGCCGGCGATAAAGGGGTTGATGTCGATATAGCGGGTGTAACCGAGCGCCAGGGCAATGCGGTTCACCAGATCCTGGCCACCGTAGAAGATCAGCAGGATCAGCACCAGGTCTGGAATACCGCGAATCAGGGTGGTGTAACTTTCCCCGAGCACGGCCAGCCATTTGAGTGGTGACAATCGGAATGCCGCGCCGATCAGCCCCAGGGCAATTGCCAGGGACATGGACGTCAAGGCCAGGTTTATGGTCAGCCAGGCGCCATCGAGAATGCTCGATCCGTAGCCGTGGAGCATCATGAAGTTCCTCAAGCAAGCGCCGCGAGGCGCGCAAGACAAGCCCCGACAGACGCCTGCGATGGGCCGTCGCCGGGTCAGGGGTCAGGGGGGCAGGGGTAAGGCTTACTCGCCGTAGATATCGAACGCGAAGTACTTGGCCATCACTTGCTGGTACTTGCCATTGGCGCGAATGGCGTCAATCGCAGCACTCAGGCGCGCAACGTTGGCACTGTCGCCTTTGCGCACGGCAATCCCGGCACCCCGGCCAAAATACTTCGGATCGTTGATGTCGGGTCCTGTCAGTGCGAAGCCCTGGCCAGCCGGTGTCTTGATGAAGCTCTCATCGGTGTTGACGATGTCGGCGAGGGTGGCGTCCAGACGACCCGAGGCGAGATCGAGGAAGGCTTCATTTTGTGAGGAATAGCGCACCACGACGACGCCGGCTTTTTCCAGTTGCTCGGTGGCAAAACGATCGTAAGTCGAGGAGCGCTGCACGCCGATTTTCTTACCCTTGAGGTCCACCAAAGGGTCATTGATCAGGTTACCGGCCTTCATCGCGAACTTGCCCGGTGTGTGGTAGTACTTTTTGCTGAAATCCACGGACTTCATCCGGTCTTCCGTGATCGACATCGACGACAGCACGGCATCGATCTTGCGCACTTTGAGCGACGGGATCATGCCGTCGAACTCCTGAATGACCCACTCGCATTTGACCTTCATTTCTTCGCACAAGGCGTTGCCGATGTCGTAATCGAATCCGCTGACGTTGCCCTCTGGTGTCTTGAAGGAGAAGGGAGGGTAGGCGGCTTCGATACCGATACGCAGGCTGTCTTCGTCGGCATGTGCCAGGAAGCTGAAAGCGCATAGCGCCAGAGCACCTAGAAGTTCTGTCTTGTTCATATTGTTGACTCCTTGGAGGGCATTTGGGGGTACGGGTGCCCGCCATCCGGGTTGGCGCGGCGGATCAGTCCTGTGATCGGCGAGACTATAAATGACACAATAAAAATCAATGTGCAATGCTTGTGAAAATATTCATATCAGTTCGTGGCGTGGCAAAGCGCAACAGTGCCCGGTTGGCGCAGGCACTGGTGACCGGTTGTGCGGGGGATCACAAAGATTGTTTCGGGGGGGCGAATGACCGTTTTTTGCTGTGGATTCAACTGGTCGATGCAACAGATTGGCTAAATCTTTCAGCGGGTGTTTCGTCGTTCAGGGTTTTCCAGCACCAACCATTTCAGACGCCGCGACGGCGATCAGATCGCCGTCACGAGGTTAGTGCTCAACCGCGAATGAACGCCAACAAATCGGCGTTGATCTGATCCGCGTTGGTCGTCGGCATACCGTGGGGAAAGCCCGGGTACGTCTTGAGCGTGGAATGCTTCAATAGTTTGGCCGAAAGCGGTGCAGAGTCGGCAATCGGCACAATCTGATCATCCTCTCCATGCATGACCAGTGTGGGCACCTGAATCGCCTTCAGGTCTTCGGTGAAGTCGGTCTCGGAAAACGCTTTGATGCAGTCGTAATGAGCTTTTGCACCGCCCATCATGCCTTGCCGCCACCAGTTGTCGATTACGCCTTGTGAAACCTTCGCCCCGGGTCGATTGAAACCGTAGAACGGTCCCGATGGTACGTCCAGGTAAAACTGCGCGCGGCTGGCGGCCAGTGCCGAACGGAACCCGTCGAACACTTCCAGAGGTAAACCGCCGGGGTTCTTCTCTGACTTAACCATGATGGGGGGAACCGCGCTGATCAGTACGGCCTTGGCAACGCGTCCCGGTTTTGCTCGAGCGGCGTAGCGCGCTACTTCACCACCACCGGTCGAATGGCCGACATGGATCGCACCTTTAAGGTCGAGCGCATCGGTCAGCTCGATGACATCGGCGGTGTAGGTGTCCATTTCGTTGCCCACCCAGGTTTGGGTCGAGCGCCCGTGACCGCGGCGGTCGTGCGCGATCACCCGATAGCCTTTGAGCAAGAAAAACATCATCTGGTTGTCCCAGTCGTCCGCGCTCAATGGCCAGCCGTGGTGAAACACGATGGGCGTCGCGTCTTTCGGACCCCAATCCTTGAAGAAAATCTCGGTGCCGTCTTTGGTCGTAATAGAGTTCATAGCGCGCATCTCCTTGTGATCTGGTTTGTGTTGGGTTGTAGAGGGCTTGTCAGCGGCCTGCGTCAACCCGGAAAAACTGGAAAGCGGAACCAACAAACTGGCGGCCACTACTGCTGAACTTGTCAATATGGCCCGACGCTGGAGATCTATCTCCCGATTGGAGTCTTTCATTGGCGGTCTCTCGATCATGTGTTGTTGCTCAGGGAGATTCGTGCCTCCGTGAACGCAGGCGCAACCCGACAAGCGATCAGTAGTCCCAGAAACCCGCGACCCAACGAAAGGCGTCACCGTCCACTGCCACCCGGCCAACGGAGGGGAAGGGCAGGTGAGTCGCCACGAACAGCTCACCGCTAGCCGCCGCCTCTTGCAACAGGCGGACACGAACGCGAACCGACTCCTCAGGATCATGTTCAAAGCCGTTATGCCAGTCGGGGTGTTCGAAGGCGACCGGGAACAGGGCGTCGCCCGCGAAGGTCAACCGCTCGCCGCCGGATGTCACGTAGACCACGCTGTGCCCTGGGGTGTGGCCACCGGTGAGCTTGACGACCACGCCTGGTGCCACCTCATACTCATCCTCGAACGTGCGCACCTTGCTGCGGTATTCGTTAATGAACTGATTGGCCGTTGCCCGCAGCACGTCCGGCACCGGCGACGGCATGGCGGTGAGGGAGAAATCGGGCGACTCCCAGAACGCGACCTCGGTGGCTGAAACGTGGATGCGCAGATCCGGACGCAGTTGGCTCTTCACCTCATCGACCAGCAGCCCGCCAATATGGTCCATGTGCATATGGGTAATCACCACGTCGGTCACGGACGAAAGATCGATACCGGCGGCCTTCAGTCGTTTGGGGAACTGCCCGGCCCGCGGAAAGCCGGGGAACTGCCCGCCCAGTCCCGCGTCGACGAGGATGAGCTTGTCGCCGCTGCGCACCACCAGTACGTTCAGCGCCCAATCGAACGCGTCCGGCCCCAGGAACATGTCCTTGAACCAGGCCGCGCGGGCGGCCGGGTCGGCATTGGTGGACATCGTCTCGGTCGGCAGAGGCAGCACTCCATCACTGACCACCAGCACGTCAATCTCGCCGATCCGCAGCGCATAGCGCGAAGGAACCAGCTCCTCGGACCCCGTGTTGTGCAAGCTCATGTTTGACTCCTGCTGAGCGTTCCTTTTCTGTGTTCCATCCTTTTGGGAGGGTTGGTTCAACTGCATTGTCATGGTCCTTCTCCTATTGCTTGGGTCACGTCGGGTTCAGGTGGAGGGGGCTTCAAGCCACAGGAATCATCGGGTCGGCAGCTGCCAGGGCGGCGGCCCGATCAGCTACCGGCGGGTAGATCCACTGGGTGTTGATCTGCGTCTTGAGCTCCTTGGCCGTTTCCTTGACCAACTTGAGCTGACGATCCCAGCCTTCAGTAAACACCGCGCCCCAGGCGCCCAGATCGAGGCAGGTCACGTACTTGGGCTGACGGTAGGGGGTGGGCGCGACACCGAGCAGGTCCGCAGCGACGTTATTGCCGGCGTGACGGCCTAGAGAAATCGCGTGCTGGCAAGACATTGCGGCGAAGTTGCCGAGGTCGTCGGTGGCGGCATAGGCGACGTCTCCAGCGGCGTAGACATGCTCCTGGCCGAGCACCTTCAGGTTCTCATCGACGTGCAGGCGCCCCTGGACATCGCGCACGCTGGAAATCTGTTCGGTCAGCGGACTGGCGCGGAAGCCGACGGTCCAGATCACTGTTTGGCTCTCGATGCGGCGACCATCGGCGAGGGTAACGCCGTTGGCGTCCACTGCGGTCACGCTGGCGTTGACCACCCATTCAATGCCCAGGTATTCGGACGCCTCGATGATTGATGGACGAATTCCCTCACCCATGGTTGCGCCGATCTGAGGCGCACGGTCGATGATGATCACGCGGATGTCCTGATCGTTACCGAGCAAGGACCGCAGGCGCGCCGGCATCTCGGTGCCGGTCTCGATACCGGTGAAACCGCCACCGGCGACCACCACCGTGTTGCGGGCAACGCTGGAGGGACGGTTCTTGAGGGATTTGAGGTGGTTCTCCAGGCGCACCGCGGCTTCGATCTGATCAACGTCGAAGGCATGGGCGTCAAGGCCTGGCACCGTCGGACGGGCTAACTGGCTGCCAGCGGCAAGCACCAGGCGATCATAGGTCAATGTGCTCCACCGGCCAGCCTCATCGCGATAGCCAACAGTCCTTCCGAGGTCATCAATGTGCTCGGCGGTGCCTTTGATGAAACGCACACCTACCGAGTCGAACAAGCCATCCAGTGGAGCGAACATTTTGTGCACGTCGCTTTCGTAGAAGCGGGGACGGATGCGCAATTGCGCCTGGGGTGCCAGCAGCGTGATTTCCACGTCGCTACGACTGTGCTTATCCAGTAGGCGGGCGGCGCTCAATGCACTCCACACACCACCGAACCCCGCACCAATAACCAGAATATGCTGTTTCATTAGTTGTTCCTCAAAAAGGTTTTCAATGTTCTTGAAGTTGTTCTTCAAGTTTGGTGGAGCGATACATAGGCGCCGAAGTTCCAGGTATCTATGTTGAATGCAGCAGGTCGCCCGCTGTGGATTTATGTTATGGCTGGATTATTTTTGGCGCACTTCTACATCGGTTCAGAAAAACTATACGTCAGGGGTATGGGTATATACGAAGGTTTGTATTGGATGCTAAAGAGAACTTTCAGAGCGCTCTCAGTTCTGCTGGAGGAGGGCTGTTTCGATGTAGTTCAGAAGCTTATTGGCGTCACAAGGTTTAGGCAGACAGGCAATCAGCGCAGGCGTATTGGTGCCAAGGGGGGGGAGGGCTTCAGGGTAAGCCGTGATGAATATAGTGGGAATGTGAAAGCCCATCGCGACGAGCTGCTTGTGAAGCTCCAAACCGCTCATTCCCGGCATCTGGATATCGGAAATGAGGCAATGTGTTTGAGCGGGGCCGTTCGTGTTGAGAAACTCCAGAGCGCTGCAATAAGTTTGAACTTTGTAACCGCTGGATCGCAGCAAGCTTTCAAGCGCTGTCCGGACCGAGTCATCATCATCGACGATGGCGATAATCATTGAGTTGCGTATTGGTGTGTCTTGCTTCATTTGGGACCCTCGTGACAGCTTTGGCCGTTATTACAACATACGCCGACTTATAAAGTGTTGAAGTATACCAATGTATAATCTGCTAAGACCAAAGTGTGGGGGAACTTGGAAGTTCGATGAAATCACCCAAGTTGGTCTTGTACTACTGGGTCGCGATTGCGGGCATACCCACGTACAAGGCTGCGCAACCAAGGGATACATCGGTTGAACCTAGATACAAGTGACGGCTTGCTGTTGGGCTGCATAAGCTTGAACTCCCTTACTCATGCGGCCTTGTGCCTGGGCGGTGAACGTGATGAACAGAAATGATCTGCGGCGTGCCGACATCAATCTGTTGATTGTCTTCGAAACAGTGATGTGCGAGCGCAACGTTACCCGGGCCGCAGAGAAACTTTTCCTGTGCCAGGCCACTATCAGCAGCGCCCTCGGGCGACTGCGTTCGATGTTCAATGATCCGCTGTTCATCCGCACTGGCAGGGTGATGGAGCCGACTGCGCGCGCAGAAGAAATTCATGCGCGGCTGACGCCAGCATTGGATGGCATCGCTGTCGCCTTGAGTTGTGCCCAGGCGTTCGACCCACTCACCAGTGACGAGACCTTTCATATCGGACTCTCTGACGATGTCGAGTACGCGCTGCTTCCACGTTTGATCAAGCACCTGCGAGATGAGGCGCCAAACATCACGCTGGTAGTGCGTAGAGTGGACCATCGGCAACTACCCCAATTGCTGACCTCGGGAGAGATTTCCGTGGGTATCAGCTTCGCCCAGGAGTTGCCGGCCAGTGCCCATTGCAAAAGCCTGCGAGCGATGCAGCCAATGCTATTGCGCGCCGATTCGGACCCTGGCGCCCTGGAGCTGGATGACTTTTGCAGACGGCCTCATGTGGTTGTCTCGTCGATGGGAAATGTCATCGACGATGCCGACCATGCCCTGAGTCTGGTCGGTCGGCAGCGCAGGGTAGTCCTGGCTGTTCCGCAGTTCAGTGCCTTGCCCGCTTTGCTCGCCGGCAGCGACATGATTGCGATCGTACCGGACTACGTCGCCCGGGCCATGGCGCGAATGGAAGGGATGCGCGCCGACTTTGCGCCGTTGGCGCTACCGGCGCCGGACTTGTCCATGGCCTGGCGCGGCGCAGCCCACAACGACCCTCGGGAACGCTGGTTGCGTTCGTGCTTCTGTCGCTATCTCGGTCAACATCAAGAGCAGCCCGTGCCTCTGGCCGTAGCGTGACTTGAGGCTACGTTGTTCCGTGAAGCGTCCCCCCGTTAGCTTTATCACTGGCATTGATCTTTGTGCTGCCGGTGGGCTGGGTCAAATCCAGGTTCTAATGGTGCTGGAAGCTGTTGTAGGCTATTGCGGCGGCATCGGCATGTGCGGCGCGACACTGGATACCGCGTGACGGCAATGTGCGGCAGTCAAGAACCTACTTATTGTTCCCGCTCCGACGGATAACAGCATGCAAATACTATGGAACGATGGCGAGCGTACCTTCTGTCGAGAGTTACGCTCGGGTGTGGAAGGCAACCGCAATGTTCTGGTTGCACGACCTGCTGCTGAACAACCGCTTCCGGCTTGTCTTGGCCGTTTCGTCCACGAGTTTGGCCTGAAGGACGAACTGGATGGCTCTTGGGCTGTGCGTCCGCTTGAGATGGTGCGAGAAAGTGGGCAGATGTATCTGCTGCTGGAGGATACGGGTGGCACGCCGCTTGTGCAGCTGCTGGTTGCCCCCATGGAAACGCCAACTTTTCTGCGTCTTGCCATTAGCATCGCGCAGGCATTGGGAAAGCTCCACCAGCGCGGACTCGTCCATAAAGATATCAAGCCCTCTCATATTTTGGTGAACTGCTCCGACGGTCAGGCCCGGCTTACAGGGTTCGGCCTCGCCTCGTGGCTACCGCGTGAGCGACAGGCGCCTGAGACTATCGCCGGCACGCTCGCCTATATGGCACCTGAGCAGACCGGCAGGATGAATCGCTCGATCGATTTGCGCAGCGACCTCTATTCCTTCGGCGTCACGCTTTACCAGATGCTCACGGGTTCGCTGCCGTTTACGGCATCTGACCCGATAGAGTGGGTGCACTGCCATATCGCCAAACAACCGCAGCCACCGAGCGTGCGGGTCGAAACCGTCCCCGATGTGCTTTCCCGGATTGTCATGAAGCTGCTCGCCAAGACTGCTGAGGAGCGCTACCAGACGGCTGCGAGTGTTGAACACGATCTGCGGCAATGCCTGGCAGACTGGGAGTCCTTGCGCCACATCAATGCCTTTGCGTTGGGTGAGCAAGGGACATCCGATCGGCTGATGATTCCCGAGAAACTCTACGGGCGCGAGCATGAGGTGAGTACCTTGATCGCCGCGTTCGATCGGATCATCGCCAGCAGCGCGCCGGAACTGATGTTGGTCACCGGCTATTCCGGTATTGGCAAATCCTCTGTGGTCAATGAGCTGCACAAAGCGCTGGTCCCACCGCGAGGACTCTTCGCAGCTGGCAAGTTCGATCAATACCGGCGCGATATTCCCTATTCGACGCTGGTGCAGGCCTTTCAAAGCCTGGTGCGCACGCTGCTAGGCAAGAACGACACTGAGCTGGCGCAATGGCGTGACGCATTACAGAACGCACTGGATGCCAACGCGGGGCTCATGACCGACCTCATTCCCGAACTGAAGCTCATCATTGGTGAGCCGCCACCGGTGCAGACACTTGAGCCTCAACAGGCGCAACGCCGTTTCCTCCTGGTGTTCCGGCGCTTTATCGGTGTATTTGCCCGGGCGGAGCATCCGCTTGCCCTGTTCCTGGACGATCTGCAGTGGATCGACGCGGCAACGCTCGACCTGCTGGAGGATCTGTTGACCAGCTCGGATGTGCGGCATCTGATGCTGGTGGGTGCCTACCGCAGCAATGAGGTGAATGTCACGCACTCACTAACGGGCAAACTTCAGGCCATTCGGAACGCGGGGGGCAGGGTAGATGAAATCACGCTGGCGCCGCTCGCGAAGGGACACATTGAGCAGTTGATTGCGGATGCGCTTCACGACGAGCTTGCGCACATCGAGCCCCTGGCGCAGTTGGTGCTGGACAAAACCGCCGGCAACCCGTTCTTCGTGATCCAGTTTCTGCAAACCCTCGCTGACGAACAGCTGCTGACTTTCGATCATCAAGCAAGGCAGTGGTGCTGGAGTCCGGAGCGCATCCATGCCAAGGGCTACACCGACAACATCGTGGACCTGATGGTCGGCAAGCTGACCCGCTTGCCGGCTGAAACGCAACTGGCATTACAGCAGCTTGCCTGTCTGGGGAACGTTGCCGGGACCACGACGCTTTCGACCGTTCTGGACATCCCCCAGGCACAGATCCGCACGGTATTGTGGGAAGCCGTACGCCAGGAGTTGGTTCAGCGGCTGGAAGGCGCTTATGGCTTTGTTCATGACCGTATTCATGAAGCGGCCTACTCACTGATCCCCAAGGGGGCTCGCGCCGAGGCTCATCTGCGAATAGGCCGGCTGCTCGCAGCGCAGACGCCCTTGCAAGGGCTGGAGGAGGCGATCTTTGACATCGTCGGCCAGCTCAATAGCGGCGCTGTGCTGCTCACCGATCAGGCCGAGCGGGAGCAATTGGCAGAGCTCAACCTGATAGCCGGCCAGCGCGCCAAGGCGTCAACGGCCTATGCTTCGGCGCTCAACTATCTCACCACGGGCGCGCAGCTGTTGGACGACAGCTGTTGGACGCGTCTCCATGGGTTGATGTTCGCGCTGGAGTTGAACCGGGCCGAATGCGAGCTGCTGACCGGGCAGTTATCGGTCGCGGACAAGCGCCTGGCGGCGCTGTCGGATCGCGCCACGACTATGATCGAACGAGCCAATGTCGTGTGCCTGCAAATGGATGTCTACCTGCTCATGGATCGCAGCGATGGCGCGGTCGCTGTCTGTCTCGCCTATCTGCGGCATGTGGGCATCGAGTGGTCGGCCCATCCGAGCGACGATGAAGTGCGCCAGGAGTACGACCATATCTGGTCGTTACTGGGCGATCGGCAAATCGAGGAACTGATCGATTTGCCGCTGATGGAGGATGCGGGCTCCCTCATGACCGTCAGCGCTCTGAGCAAGCTCTTCCCGCCTGCCTTGCAGACGGATGCAAACCTGACGGACCTGTTGATCTGCAAGGCGATCAGCCTGAGCCTCGAAGGGGGCAACTGCGATGCTTCATGTGTGCATTACGCCAATGCATTCAGAGTCGCCGGACGGCGTTTCGGCGACTACCAGGCGGGATTTCGATTCGGCCAACTCGGCTGCGAACTCGTTGAGCAACGAGGCCTGAAGCGATTTGAAGCCAGTACCTATCTTTGTTTCTCGAATTTTTCCGTGCGCTGGATGAAGCCTGTAGGGCAATGCCGCGACCTGCTGCACCGCTCATTTGCTGCGGCGAACCGGATCGGTGACTTGCCATATGGTGCTTATGCGGGCAATAGCCTCACCTCCGACGCTCTCTTCGCCGGCGAGCCATTGTCCGAGGTACAGGACGAAGCCGAACGTGGCTTGGCTTACGCCAGGAAAGTGCGGTTCGGGCTGGTTACCGATTTCATTGGCACACAACTGGCGCTGATCCGGATGCTCCGGGGTTCGACGCCAATATTCGGTTGTTTTGATGATGGACAGTTTGACGAGCCAGGCACCGAAGCCCACCTGTCCAGCAATCCGGACCTGGCATTGGCCGAGTGCTGGTACTGGGTTCGCAAATTACAGGCCTGCTACATGGCCGACGACCCCAAGGCGGCCATGCAAGCCGCCGCAAAGGCACAGCAGTTGCTATGGGCGTCATATTTGTTCTTCGAGGAAGCTGAGTTTTACTTCTATGACGCGCTGGCTCGTGCCCGATGGTGCGACAGTGTCCCGGTGGACGAGCGTGCACAGCACTTGATCGCAATGGCGACGGATCACCGGCAACTCCAGATCTGGGCTCAACAGTGCCCAGAGAATTTCGCGAGCCGGGCCGCGCTGGTCGACGCCGAGATCGCCCGCGTCGAAGGACGCTTGATCGAGGCCGAGTTGCTTTACGAACAAGCCGTCCACTCGGCGCAGAAGAGCGGCTTTGTCCATATCGAAGCACTTGCCAACGAACTGGCGTCTCGCTTCTACGCGGCTCGCGGTCTTGGGAAAGTAGCCCGCGTTTACTTGCAAGACGCCCGCTACGGCTACCTGCGTTGGGGCGCTGATGGCAAGGTGCGGCAGCTTGAGGCGCGGTATCCGTTGCTGAGGACCGAAGAGCAAACGCTCGGCCCGACAACTACGATGGCTGCACCGGTCGAACACCTCGATCTGGCCACCGTGATAAAGGTCTCGCAGGCCGTGTCGGGAGAGATCGTCCTGGAAAAACTCATCGACATGATCATGCGCACAGCCATCGAACAGGCCGGTGCCGAACGAGGCGTGTTGATTCTGTCGGACACGGGTGAGCACCGCATAGCAGCGCAAGTGACCACTGGCAGCCATTCGATGCAGTTGCGCGATGAGCCGATGACTTCGGCACTGCTGCCGGAGTCACTGCTCTACCATGTCCTGCGCACGGGTGAGAGTGTTTTTCTTGATGATGCCCTGACCGAGGCCCCATTTGCCGAAGACCCCTATATACGTCGGCACCACGTCCGATCGGTTCTCTGCCTGCCGTTGATGAACCAGGCCAAACTGACCGGTGCGCTCTACCTCGAAAACAATCTGACCGCCCGTGTGTTCAGCCCATCCCGGATTGCCGTGTTGAAACTGGTGGCCTCACAGGCTGCTATTTCGCTGGAAAATGCCCGTTTGTACCGCGAGGTTGCCGAGCGCGAAGGGAAGATTCGACGTCTGGTAGACGCCAACATCATCGGGATCCTCGTCTGGAACGCCGACGGTGACATCGTCGAGGCCAATGATGCGTTTCTTCGCATGCTGGGATACGAGCGAGAGGATCTTGTCTCGGGCTGTCTGCGCTGGAGAGATCTGACAACACCGGAATTTCGTGAAGTCAGCGAGCACTTTCTGGCACAAGCCGTGCGGACCGGCTATGCCCAACCCCACGAGAAGGAATATTTCAGAAAGGATGGTAGCCGCCTGCCGGTGATTGTCGGTTTGGCGATGTTCGAAGCCAGCAGCAAGGAAGGGGTCGCTTTCGTGCTGGATCTGACCGAGCGCAAACAGGCGGAAGAAAAAATCCGCGAAAGCGAACGACGCTATCGCGAGGTGCAAACGGAATTGGCCCACGCGAACCGTGTCGCGACCATGGGGCAGCTTGTCGCCTCGATTGCTCATGAAGTCAATCAACCGATTGCAGCGGCCATCCTCAATGCCAACGCCGCGCTGCGCTGGCTGAACGTCCAGCCGCCGGAGATCGAAGAGGTCCACAAAGTACTTGGCAGTCTGATCATGGATGCCAATCGGGCAGCCGATGTATTGGGTCGAATTCGTCGGCATATCCGCAAGGCACCACCGCAAAAGGGCGCGGTGGACATCAACGCGGCGATTCGCGAAATGATCGAGTTCACCCGTGGCCAGATCATGAAAAGTGGGACCTTGATTCGGACTCAACTCAAAGACGGTTTGCCATTTATCGAAGGCGACCGCGTTGAACTGCAACAGGTGCTGCTCAACTTGATCATGAATGCGCTCGAGGCCATGAATGGTGTGAGCGAGGGTGAACGCCAATTGCACATCAGCGCTCTGTTAAATGACGCCGGTTGTGTGCTCGTCAGTGTGAGCGATTCGGGGCCAGGGTTTGCCTCGGAAAACACCGAGCAGATTTTCGCATCTTTCTACACCACCAAGCCCACCGGATTGGGGATGGGGTTATCAATCTGCCGTTCGATCATCGAGGCACATGGCGGCCATTTGTGGGCAAGCGTCAACCGCCCCCGCGGTGCTACCGTTCAATTCACCCTTCCTGTCGAGCATGGTTGAATCTACTGCAGTCTGGTCGCCTGCAACCAAGTGTTCTGTTTAATACTTAGGTTTCGGGGAGGTATATTAATGGTTGCTTAAATTAATCATTTGTACAAATGAAGCTTCGCAGTCCGGGCGATATATTACATATCAAAGGTCTGTGGAGAATGTGTTGTGGATACTCTGGCTATTAAGTTGATAAGTGGGGCTTCATCGCTTCGAGCGGCAATTGTTTTGTGCTTGGCGATAATAGCAATAGATCTTGCCGGGTATATGAAGGCGCTGATGTTTGAAAGTTGTCTGTTTGTCGAGCGCTGCAATAGTAGTAAGTCGTCAAGAAAATCTTCCATGTTTCCATTGGGGTTAATGCCTGTCGAAAAAGATGCAGGTGATTTGCCAATAGGTTCGCACTTGGTTAGCCCGCGTAAATTTTATGCGCATCATGGCATATACCTTGGGCGTGGAGACGTAGCTCATTACTCTGGATTTAGCAGTTCACTCAAGCCAGGTCCCATCGAAGTGACTGACCTTGAAAGCTTCGCAAACGGCAAGCCAGTCTGGTTGATACGGGAATCGTGTGAATATTCAAGCGATGAAATTGTCCGTCGTGCGCATTCTAGAATGGGTGAAAGTCAATACAGGATTCTGTCCAATAACTGCGAGCATTTTTGCAACTGGTGCATTAGTGGGGAAAGTTGTAGTGTCCAGGTCAGGGCGTTTCTCCATTGCCCATGTTATCTGCTTTCTTTTATTTCAGCGTTGGAGCTGTATTTTATTGCATGATTTTTCCCAGTGTTTTCGGGTGGTTATAAGCATGTTTGTGCGCGCGCTTACGCGACGTAAAGTGTTGTGCTAGAATTTTTCCCTCAACCAACCAAAGAGGGCTGTGCATGAACGGAAATCCACCATCCAATGAGCAAAGCAGTAAAGGTTCTATGGTGTTCGTGGTGGATGACGACGCTTCCATGCGCAATGCATTAAGCAATCTTTTACGCTCTGCCGGTATACAAGTCGAGACGTTCGCATCCACTGCGGAGTTTCTTCAACAGCCAAAAACAGAGGGTGCAAGCTGTTTGATCCTTGATGTACGACTTCAAGGTAACAGTGGTCTTGAGTTTCAAAGCCAGTTAGCTAAGTCCAATGCCAGTATTCCGATTATTTTCATCACCGGGCATGGGGACATCGAAATGTCTGTCAAGGCGATGAAAGCCGGCGCGGTGGATTTTTTGGCAAAACCGTTCCGTGAACAGGACCTTCTGGATGCGGTGTCTGCCGCACTGCAGGCCGATGTCAAACGCCGGCAATTTGAGCAGCAGTTTTCAGATCTGCATGCCCACTATCAGACGCTGACAGCTCGTGAGAAAGAGGTAATGGCCCTTGCAGTCAAAGGTCTGATGAATAAACAGATTGCAGGGCAGATGAATCTGAGCGAGATCACCGTGAAAATTCACCGCGGGCATGCAATGAAAAAAATGCACGCAAAGTCGTTTGCTGATTTGGTTCGGATGGCAGAGTCATTAGGGGAGCGTCTTGATCGTTGATCAGAACAACAGGTTTGAATCGTTCCTGATTTCCTGGACGCACCATGCAGGTGTCTTCGAACCGGCTGCGTAACCTCTACCGCGAATCCATATGCGTTTTTACACAGGCTGGCCCGGAAGCTGCCTATCGTGAGGGGTCGCAATCGGTGTCGCACCCGGCTGCACCTCTGCTTGCTGACCCCATAAGCTCCTCGATAAAGGGGTCTTTCTGTGCCAGGTATTCACCCATGCCGCCGGTGTTGCTTGCTTCCAGTTCAAGTTTGAATTCTATGTCAGCGTCTCCAAAGAACCCAGCCAACACTATTCAGTCGAGCGAAGATTCCGGTTCGTCCAGATGATCGATGTGCTTGAAGCGCTCGACCAGAAAATCGATCAGGCTGCGCACTCGCGCCGACAGGTGCAACTGTTGCGGGTAAACGGCATAGACATCGGCGCGGGTCGGTGTCTGATCCTCCAGTACCAGGCGCAGGCGCCCACTGCGCACGTAACGGGCGATGTCCCATTCGGCTCGAAGCAGAATCCCGTAACCTTCCAGCGCCCAATTCAGGGCCACTTCACCGTCGTTACAGCCTAACGCGCCGCGCACTTTGATGTTTTGCGTGCGCCCGCCGTTGGTGAAGCTCCACACGCCGTAGGGCGTTTCGTTTTGTCTCAGGAAGATGCAGTTGTGTTGTTGTAAATCCGCCAAACGTTGCGGCACGCCATGCTTTTCCAGGTACAGCGGCGAGGCGCATAGCAGGCGGCGATTGGATGCGATCTTGCGTGCATGGAAGGCCGCGTCCGGCAGGGTGCCGAAACGAATGCCCAGGTCAAACCCGTGAGTCGCCAGGTCGAGCGGGTGATCGCTGATTTCCAGCTGTATTTCCACCTCCGGGTACTGCGCGAAGAATGCGCCCAATGCGGGGCCGATGTAGCGCCGACCGAAGCCCAGCGAAGCGTTGACGCGAATCAGGCCTTTAGGGGTTGCCCGGCTGCTGCTGAGCAACTGCTCGACCTCATCGATCTGCGTCAGGATGCGGGCGGCATGGGAAAAATACAGTTCACCTTCCGAGGTCAGACTCATTGAGCGCGTGGTGCGGTTGACCAGGCGGATGCCTAGTCGTGCTTCCAGCGCGGTCAGGCGTTTGCTCACCGCCGGTGGTGTCACGCCCAGCTCTCGAGCCGTCGCCGCCAGGCTGCCCTTGTTGGCCAGCAGGTAGAAAAAAGACAAATCCAGTGTCTGGCTCATTGATAACTCAAATTCATCTATGTAGTGATTTGGAGTAACTCACGCTTATTTGCTCACTACATATACTCCGCTCACACCCTGATTGAACACCCCCGTTCGACAGGCACAACAAGAACGTGACGAGAGTGGAGTTAACGATGAGTGCATACAAAATTGCTGCAGTTCCCGGTGATGGTATCGGTGTTGAAGTGATCGCCGCAGGCGTCGAGGTACTGCAAGCCCTGTCGAAAAAATCCGGTTTTGACCTGACTTTCAAACACTACGACTGGAACTCCGATAACTACCTGAAAAATGGTTACTACATTCCTGAAGGTGGCCTGGAAGAACTGAAAACCTTCGATGCCATTTTCTTCGGTGCTGTCGGTGCGCTCAACGTACCGGATCACATCTCCTTGTGGGGCCTGCGTCTGCCGATCTGCCAAGGCTTCGACCAGTACGCCAATGTGCGTCCGGCTCGCGTATTGCCAGGGGTAAAAAGCCCGCTGCTCAATGGTGATCAAATCGATTGGGTCGTGGTGCGTGAAAACTCCGAGGGCGAGTACTCCGGCAACGGCGGTCGTGTTCACCGGGGCCTGCCTGAAGAGGTCGCCACGGAAGTGTCTGTGTTCACTCGTGCCGGGGTCGAGCGTATTCACCGTTTCGCCTTCGAACTGGCCCGGAGCCGTCCTCGCAAGCACCTGACCATGGTCACCAAATCCAACGCTCAGCGTCACGGCATGGTGTTGTGGGACGAGATTTTCTACGAGGTCGCCAAGGATTTTCCGGATGTGAAGATCGACAAGGAACTGGTCGACGCGGTGACCACGCGCATGGTGCTTAAACCGTCGACGCTGGACGTGATCGTCGCCACCAACCTGCACGCCGACATCCTGTCCGATCTGGCTGCCGCTTTGTCCGGCAGCCTGGGTATCGCGCCGACCGCCAACCTGAACCCTTCGCGTAAATTCCCCTCGATGTTCGAACCCATCCACGGCTCGGCCTTCGACATCACTGGCAAGGGTGTTGCCAACCCGATCGCGACGTTTTGGACAGCGGCGATGATGCTCGAACACCTAGGCGAGACAACCGCGGCCAAACAGCTGATGTCGGCTATCGAAGCCGTGACCGAAAGCGGTCTGCATACCCCGGATCTCGGCGGTAACGCCACCACCCGACAGATCACCGATGCCGTCATCGCCTTGATCAACCGCTGAAATTTTCCAGCGATTCAAAGTAGTACTGCGGCACAACGCCAAGGGGCGGATCACTGAGTCCGACCCCTTGGCATCTCCTGACAACAATAAAAAATCAGGGCCCTGTCATGAAAAGAATATTTGGCAAACTCTACGTACAAGTGCTCATCGCAGTCATCCTCGGCGCCATTGTCGGGGTGTTCGTTCCCGAAACCGGAACAGCGCTCAAACCCTTGGGCGACGCGTTCATCAAATTGATCAAAATGCTGCTCGCACCGGTAATCTTCCTCACGGTGGTGACGGGCATTGCACGTATGGAGAACATGAAAGAGCTGGGGCGTGTTGGTTTTCGTGCGCTGATCTATTTCGAAGTGGTTTCCACGCTGGCGCTGGTGGTCGGCCTGGTCGTGGTCGATGTGTTCAAACCCGGTGCAGGCATGAACATTGATGTCGCCTCGCTGGATACATCCAGCCTGGCCACCTACACCACGGCGGTGAAGCATGCGTCGTTCATGGACTTTGTGATGAACATCATCCCCGACACCATCGTGGATGCCTTTGCCAAGGGCAACGTTCTGCAAATCTTGCTGTTCTCCATTCTGCTGGGCGTTGCCCTGGCGCATGTCGGACCACGCGCCAAGGTGTTCGTCGACACGCTGGATAGTCTGATGCAAGGGATGTTTCGCATCGTCAACATGGTGATGCGCCTGGCCCCCATTGGCGCCTTCGGGGCGATTGCCTTCACCATCGGCAAGTATGGCTTCGGTTCGCTGTTCTCCTTGGGCAAACTGATGGCTTGCGTCTACCTGACCTGCGCAGTGTTTGTGATCTTCGTACTCGGTCCGATCTGCCGCTACAGCGGTTTCAGCCTGTGGAAGTTTCTGAAATTCATCAAGGAAGAACTGTTCACCGTACTGGGCACCAGCTCTTCGGAATCGGTGCTGCCGCAAATGATTTCCAAGATGGAAAAGGCCGGTGTTTCCAAACCCGTTGCCGGGATGATCATTCCCTCGGGCTTGACCTTTAACCCGGATGGCCAGGCGATCTACTACACCATCGCCGCCATCTTCATCGCCCAGGCCACGAACACGCCGCTGACCCTGACGGATCAGTTGATCGTTCTGGCGGTGCTGATGTTCACCTCCAAAGGCTCGGCGGGGGTGACTGGTTCGGGGTTCATCATTCTGGCAGCGACGTTATCGTCCCTCGGCACCATTCCGGTGGCGGGCATGGTGCTGCTCTTGGGCGTCGACCGGTTCATGTCGGAAGCGCGGGCGATCACCAACACCATCGGCAACGGTGTCGGGACCATGGCCATTGCCAAATGGGTGGGGGCGCTGGATACCGTCAAGATGCACAAAGCGCTTAACGGGGAGGCCGCGGAGCAGAAGCCCGAAACGGTCCAAGCGGACATTGTTGCTGTGTCTTCAGCGATGCCAGCCAAAAGCCTGTTGCCGGACTTCAAAAGTGTCTCGCAGGGGTGATAGTGCGGTGGCCAGGCATGATTGATTCATTGTGTCTGGCTATCGCTCACTGCATTTTTTTGTTCCTGGGATCGTCCGCCGGGTTGAGGTAAGTGATTCCCCAAGGCCCTGTGCCGTGGAGTTGAAGCACGGTTTCCTGTTCTCGACTGGCGCCGAACATCGACATGCCGACAGGAATGATCAGGGTGTCACCCGGATGATAGGCCTTGGCCCGTGCCGGATCGAATGTGTCTCCGGTGGCGAAGTAGAAGGTGCCCGAGATAACGGTTACGCGTTCGGTCACGGGATGGGTATGCACGCCGATTTTTGTATTGGCCGGCAGCTTCAAGCGCAGGGTGAAGGGCTCGGCGGCTTTCAGGTCACCTTCAATCACAGCAATCATTGCGCCGGGGCCCACCGCCGGCGCAGGTTTCCAGTTGAGTCCGGATGGGGTGGCGGCAATAAAACCCGCTTCCTCGGCCAGGGCGGTCAATGTCAGAAAGGCAGGGCTGAGCAAGGCCAACAAAACAGCGGCCGCTTTGTGGGCAATCATCATGGTTTCCTCGTGTCTGGGGGCCTCAACGCACAGGAGCAGAGCCTGTGCAATCAAGTCATATATACGTTGACGGTAGCCGAATGCCGGAGCGCGGATATACCCATTGTGAACCAGTGCTATAACGCATAAGCATGAATTTATGCTGGCCTGGTTCTACCGGCGCCCATCCTGAGGAGTGACAACCATCATGAAGAAGATCGACCCAAAAGACGGCGAGGAGGGAGGCTCTGTCTCTGCACTGATAGAAGCAAAAATCAAGGCGCTGACTGACTGGCGGGGTGAGACCCTCGCTCGGGTTCGAACGCTGATCAAGCAGGCCGACCCTGAAGTGGTTGAGGAATTGAAGTGGAGAGGGGTTCCGGTGTGGTCGCACGCCGGCATCATCTGCACCGGTGAGACATACAAGAATGTCGTAAAGATGACCTTCGCCAAGGGGGCCTCGTTGGAGGACCCTTCAGGTCTGTTCAACGCCAGCCTCGAGGGCAACACCCGACGTGCCATCGATATCCATGAGGGCGACAGGATGGATGAAGACGCGTTGAAGATGCTGATTCGTGCGGCGGTGGCGCTCAATACGTCGACGTAAATTGTTCTAGGCGGCTAACTGATCGATTCCAGGGCTCTCGAATAAAAAATCGGCACTGTTTAGATCGATTATTTCTTTCGGTTCTTTATATAGCTCTGGGGCGAATATCCGTAACTGATAAAACCACGTCTTCGTTTTGATTCTGTATGCGATGAAGACGCTATCGCCGCTATAACAGACGGCGCCGTGCCGACCACGCCACTAAATCGGTTTCAACATCAAATCCTGCTGCTCGGCCATCATCTTGTCGTCCCTTCGCCAGTCCTTAGAATCCGCCTCCATCAGCTTCGTCCAACTATCGAATCGCTTAGGGAGTTACACCATGATGAACGCCATGCAGATGCCAATGCCGATGATGAACGCCAACATGCCGATGATGCCAATGATGGGCATGCCGATGATGATGGCGACCATGAGCTGCGAAATGATGGACGACGGCATGATGTGCAAAATGATGCCGGCCGCTGGCATGGACATGACCATGTTCAAGAACAGCGCTGAAATGATGCAGATGATGATGAACTGCGGCATGCCGATGATGATGCACTGCGGCAATATGAGCATGATGTGCATGTCCCAGGCGAGCATGGCCATGCCGATGATGAACATGATGATGCCAATGCCGGTGATGGGCATGCCGATGCCGTCGATGAAGTGCGTGATGGAATGCACGATGATGGCCGACTGCATGATGTGCAAAATCATGCCGATGGCCGGCATGAACATGGACATGATGAAAAGCTGCTGCGACTTGATGATGAAAATGATGAACGATTGCAGCATGCCGATGATGATGAGCTGCAATGGCATGCCGCTGATGTGCTGCACCTGCTGATCCCGGCAAACAGCACAAAAAAGCCCCCGCGACCTTACGGTTACGGGGGCTTTTTCATTCCGGCAGGCACCACATCCCCCCGTAGGAGCGAGGCTTGCCCGCGAAGGCGGCGTGTCAGCCAATATCAATGTTGGATGTACTGGCCTCATCGCGAGCAGGCTCGCTCCCACAGGAGATTTGGGTTCGACGCGGTATTTGTGGGTGACGGTAATCAAACTGTGGGAGCGAGCCTGCTCGCGATGGGGATTGTCAGTCAATATTGATGTCGCCTGCCACACTGTCTTCGCGAGCAAGCCCGCTTGTGTCTTGGACAGGAATTAGATTGAGGGTGTTTAATCCAGCCGTTCCGGGTAAGTCACCACCAGATAAGCCACTGCCTCACTGTCAGCGGGGTTGCGGTAGCGGTGGGGCTGGTCGGCGTAGAACAGGATCGAGTCGCCGGTAGACAGCAGGTAACGTTCATCGTTGACGCTGATTTCCAGCACGCCCTGCGACACCACCAGGTTCTCCTGGACACCGGGCCCATGCCCCTCGCTGTGGTCTTCGCCCAAAGGGCTCAGGCGCAGTTCGTAAAACTCCGATTGGCGTGCCACGTCGAACGGGAACAGGGCGCGGCTGATGAAGGCTCCGTTGGCGCTGACCAAGCGTTTGCTCTCACGCGCCGACAGCACGGCCACACCTTCGAAGGCCCGATGCTCCAGAAAGGCGGCCACCGAGACCTTCAGGCCTTTGGCAATTTTGCACAGCACTTTGATGGAAGGCACGCTGCGTCCGGACTCGATCTGCGCCAGCATTGCCCGACTCACACCGCATTGTCGGGCCAGTGCGTCGAGGGACAAGTGACGCTTGCCCCGCAGCCGTTGCAGGTTCTGTGCGACTCGCTCGCAGATCGGGTCTTCTTCCAGCGGCTCCAGATTATTCAAGTCCGTCACGGGTTCGTCTGCGCTCGCCAGAAATCGCGAGGGTTGCTGCGCGTTCATGCGTGACGGGTCTCGGTCGAATGGGTGGCCTGGATCCATTGATAGGCCTGCAGACCGGCGTTACGTGCATACATCTCCCACATGGCCCGCGCCCGTTGCTGAGCCTGTTTGCGTTTGCGGTAACTGGCGAAGTCGATGAGGTTGTCAGTCGGATTCATGGGGCACTTCACTGTGGTGATGAATGACGGGATGAGCTGAGAGTACGTGGATATTTTTATAACGATAAATACTGATTTTGTATTTGTTAATTCATTTTGGTTATTTAAATTTATATTCCATTAAGGAATAAGCAGATAATTATCTATTCCTTTTGTTGTCGGTTCAGGTGGTGCACTTTGAGGGCCTGCACATCCATGCGGATGCGCCCGACACCAGACAGGAAGCCTCATCATGACCATCAAAGCGATCAACGTCCGTAACCAGTTCAAGGGTGTCATCAAGGAAATACTAGAGGGCGAAGTGGTATCCGAAATCGACGTGCAAACCGCTTCCGGGATCGTCACCTCGGTGATTACCACCCGTTCGGTGCGCGACCTTGAATTGAAAGTGGGGAGCGAGGTGATTGCCTTCGTCAAATCCACCGAGGTGTCGATCGCCAAGCTCTGAAATTGAAATTTGAGCGACGAAAATCCTGTGGGAGCGAGGCTTGCCCGCGAAAAACGATGACGCGTAATACCTGAAAAACTGCGGTGCATTCTTCGCGGGCAAGCCACGCTCCCACAGGGGGCTACGTCTTGACTTCCATAACGTTGAGGTTTTCATGGCGACTCCTTTCAAGCGCTCCGCATTGACACTGCTGGCAGCCTCCGTGGCTGCGGTGAGTGCGTTACTCAGCCCCGGCGCTCAGGCTGAAGGCAAAATCAGCATTGCCCAGCAATTTGGTATCGGTTACCTGATCCTGGATGTGGTGCGCGATCAGCAGCTCATCGAGAAACATGGCAAGGAGCAGGGCCTCGACATCAAGGTCGACTGGAACAGCATCTCGGGTGCCACGGCGATGAACGAGGCGTTGTTGGCCGGTGCGCTGGATGTGGTGTCGGCAGGCGTGCCGCCGATGCTGACGATCTGGGACCGGACCAAGGGCAAGCAAAACGTCAAGGCCATCGCCTCGCTGGGGTCGATGCCCAATTACCTGCTGACCAATAATCCGAACGTAAAAAGCCTCAAGGACTTCACCGAAAAGGACCGCATCGCGGTGCCGGCAGCAGGGGTAGGTTTTCAGTCGCGCACTTTACAAATCGAAACGGCGAAGCAGTTTGGCGCGCAGAACTTCAAGAAGTTTGACGACATCTCGATCAGCCTCGCCCATCCGGATGCGACGTCGGCGCTGATTGCCGGCGGTTCGGAGATCAACTCACATTTCTCCAGTCCGCCGTTCCAGTACCAGGAGCTGCAGAGTCCCAACGTACATAAGGTGCTGAGTTCCTACGACGTATTGGGTGGCCAGGCCACGTTTAACGTGCTGTACACCACCGAGAAATTCCACGACGAAAATCCGAAAACCTACAAGGCGTTTTACGCGGCACTCGCCGAGGCCGAGAAAATAATCAAGGCCGATAAGCCCGCAGCCGCCCAGACCTATATCCGGGTGGAACAATCGAAGCTGGCGCTGCCACTGGTTGAGAAAATCGTCGCCGACCCTGAAATCGACTTCACCGTCGTGCCCCAGCGCACCTTCATCTACGCCGAGAAACTCCAGGAACTCGGTGTGCTGAAAAACAAGGCTGCCAGCTGGAAGGATTACTTCTTTGAGGAAGCACACAGCAGCGAGGGAAGCTGAGTGGGTCAGAGCCCCCGGCTGCTTCTGATCAACTCATAGGCCCGACGCACCAGCGGATTCACCGTGTTGGGCCGAATCCACAAGTGGTAGGTCACGTCCGGCAGCCGTGGCAGGCCATCAGTCTCGCCGAGTACGCGCATGTCCGGGCCGAGCATTTCCATGCTTCTGGGCGTGACGCCCAGCCCGGCACGCGTCGCGGCTTTGATGCCGATCAGGTTCGACGCCAGGTACGCCTGGCGCCAGGGAATGTTCGCGCGTTCCAGGGCTTCCAGCGCATAGCGGCGATAGATGCTTGGCTCATCCACCAGGATCAGCGGCAAAGGTTCGCCGGGCGTATGGATGTACTGCGCCGAGCAGATCCACCATACCGGCGAAGTGCGCAAGGCAAATCCTTCGAGCGTCGGGTCTTCGCGAGTGGAAATCACCATGTCGACCTTGCCCCGATGCAGATCATCCATCAAAAACGGGCTGCGGCCGACATCGATCTCCAGGCGCAAACGAGGGGCCGAGCGAGCGATATGGCTGAGGATCGGCGGCAGGATGGTGTCGGCAATGTCATGGGGCGAGCCGATGCGCAATACACCGCTCAAGTTGCTTTCGCGCAGGGAGTTCAATGCATCGTCGTTGAGCGAAAGCATCTGCCGTGCATGGCGCAGCAACTGCAAACCGGGTTCGGTGAGTTGCTTCTGTCGCCCGCGCTTCTCGAACAGGCTCACCCCGACTTGTTGTTCCAGGCGTTGCATGTGTTGGGTGACCGACGATTGCGTGCGAGCCAGTTGCGCGCCGGCCTCGGCAAAACTGTGGTGATCGACCACGGCAATGAAGGTGCGCAGTAATTCGAGATCGAGGGTAGATGAGGTCGACATGGCCATTCCTTATATCAAGGCTGCAAACATAAACATTACATTTATTTATGTGTTTTTGGCGATATTTTAGTGCTCATGTCATAAGGCTCAGTAATTACTGGGGTTGTGATGATTGTCGCTTAGCGACAACACGGCAAGTTATAACGATATTAGATATTTGAATTTCCGTTACACCAACGCTGTACCTAGGATGCCCTCACATCAGGTCGGGGGACGCCGATCATTCCATGAGGGGAAATCCATGTTGCTTGAGCGCTCACCTGTAAAACGATTGTTGCCTGCCATGCTGGGCGCCTTGATCTCATTGGCCGCCAGTGCCGGTGCTCAGGCTGATGCAACGCTGGACAAGATCCAGCAACGCCATGTGCTGACAGTGGGGGTTGTACTGTCCGGCGGTCCTTTCGGCAGTATCGATCCGGGCACCCAGAAGCCACGGGGTTTGAACGTCGACCTCGCTCAGGAGCTGGGCCGGCAATTGGGCGCCGAGGTGCAACTGGTACCGGTATTGCCCGCCAACCGCGTGCAGTTTTTGCAGCAGGGCAAAGTTGATCTGCTGATCGCCAACATGGAATGGACGGCCGAACGCGGCGAGATTCTCGGTTTTGTGCCGACGCCGTTCTACCGCGTCGGCGGTTCCGCGGCGCTGCTCAAGGACAGCAAAATCACCCGTTGGGAAGACCTCAAAGGCCAACCCGTCTGCACCTCCCAAGGCAGCAGCTACATCAAGCCGCTCACCGAGTTGGGCGTTGAGATCAAGGCCTTCAAGAGCTCGTCGGAATCCTTGCTCGCGCTGCGTGGCAACAACTGCGTCGCGGCGGTGCATGACGCCACGCTGATCAACCCGTTGATCGCCGACAACGCCGAATGGCAGGGCTATCGCGCGCTCAGCCCGGAACTCAACCCGGCCCCTTCAGTGATCTGGACCCGACCTGGCGAGCGCGATACCCAGGCTCGACTCGACCCGATCGTCAAGGAACTGCATCGCAGTGGTTGGCTGATCGAAGCCCAGACCCGCAATCGCATCACCCCCGCGTCACCGGCCTTGGTGGATTTACAGAAACAGTTCCAGGCCAACGGTGCCTGACCGGTCCACCTCATCGTTTCAATAAGCCGCCGACTGGCTCGGCGGTCGTTCAAGGAAGTCGTGCATGAACCGATATTTTTCCGCCAGAGGCCTGGCCACGTTGTGCCTGGCAGGATGCGCCGTGCTGGGCGCCAGCCTCGCTCAGGCCGACGCCACACTGGACAAGATCGAGCAACGCCACGCCATCAGCGTCGGGGTGATTCTCAGTGGCCCGCCATTCGGCACTCTCGACCCCAAGACCGGCGAGCACCTGGGGTACAACGTCGAACTGGCCAAGGGCATCGCCAAGGCGCTGGGCGTCGAGGCGCAAACGGTTTCTGTGCTGGCGCCCAACCGGGTGCAGTTCCTGCAACAGGGCAAGGTCGACATCCTGATCGCCAATATGCAGTTCACCGAAGAGCGCGCCGAGATTCTCGATTACGTGCCCACGCCTTATGAAGAAGTCGGCGGTGCCGCGTTGATTCGTAAAGGTGCGGGCATCACCCAGTGGAGCGACCTCAAGGGAAAACCGGTGTGCGTGTCCCAGGGCAGCAACTTCATCAAGCCCTTGCAGGAAACCTACGGCGCGCAGATCAAGGCGTTCCGCAGCCAGTCCGAATCGTTGTTGTCGTTGCGCGGCAATGGCTGCGTGGCGGCGGTGCATGTCAGCCCGACCATGCATACCTTGTTGAGCGATGCCGAGTGGGCCGGGTATGAAATCCCGCTGCCGGGTGATTTGATCCCGTCGAACTCGGTGATCTGGGTCCGCAAGGGCGAACACGATACCCAGGCGAAACTGGATGCCATCGTGCGCGACTGGCACCGTAGCGGCTGGTTGATCGAATTGGGCGAGCGCACCGGCATGGCGCCGTCGCAGGCCTTGCGTGACCTGCACGAGCAATACCGCAATGCGGCACCGCTGGCTGTGCGGCCATGAGTCGGCCGTTGTTCGTCGCCTTGCAGCAACTGCTCGGCGCCCGTCATGTGCAGGGCAACGAAGAGGCCGCCGCGTACCTGACCGACAAACAGGGCCGTTATGTGGGGCAGGTGATTGCCGCTGTCCATCCGGCCAGCACCGAAGAAGTCGCGGCGGTGGTTCGTGCCTGTGTGGCTTGTGATACGCCGGTGGTGGTGCAGGGCGGCAACACCGGGCTGATGGGTGGTGCGACCCCGGACGCCGGTGGGCGTGCGGTGTTGCTGCTGCTCGACCGGATGAATCGCGTAAGGGCGGTGGACACCGACAACGACACCTTGACCGTCGAGGCGGGCTGCATTCTACAGACCATTCAGGATGTCGCCCATGACGCCGGGCGTCTGTTCCCGCTGAGCCTGGGCGCCGAAGGCAGCTGCACCATCGGCGGTAATCTGGGCACCAATGCCGGCGGCACCGCGGTGCTGCGTTACGGCAATACCCGCGAATTGACCCTCGGCCTGGAAGTGGTCACCGCCCAAGGCGAAATCTGGAATGGCTTGCGCGGTTTGCGCAAGGACAACACGGGCTACGACTTGCGCGACCTGTTTATCGGCAGCGAAGGCACCCTCGGCATTATCACCGCCGCGACCCTGAAACTGTTTCCGCTGCCCAAGGCCCAAGCCACGGCGCTGCTAGCCTTCGATTCGTTGGCCCAGGCGGTGACGTTTCTGTCCCATGCCCGCGCCGGTTTCGGTGCCAGCCTCACGGCGTTCGAACTGCTCAGCGCCGAGTGCCTCGCGCTGCTGCGTGAGCAATTTCCCGAAGGCCCGCAACCCTTTCTTGGCGCTCGTCAGCCCTGGTTCGCGCTGTTGGAACTGTCCGATAACCACAGCGAAAGCCATGCCCGCGAAGCGTTTGAACAGGTACTGGGCGAAGCCTTCGAACAGCGCTTGCTGGCCGATGCGCTGATCGCCGAAAGCCTCGCCCAGAGCCAGGCGTTGTGGCTATTGCGCGAAAACATGAGCGAGGCGCAGAAGCGTGCCGGTCGCAACATGAAGCACGACATCTCGGTGCCGATTTCCCAGGTGGTGGCGTTTGTCGCCCATACCGATGCTTTGTTGCAGCGTCATTTTCCCGGTGTGCGGCATTACACCTTCGGCCATCTGGGCGACGGTAACCTGCACTACAACGTCGCCCATCCGCAGGATTCGACGGTCGAGGCGCACATGGTCCATTACGCGGCACTCAGCCAACTGGTGCACGACAGCGCCCATGCCCACGGCGGTTCAATCAGTGCTGAACACGGTATCGGCCAGCACAAACGGGACATGCTCGGGTGCTATAAAAGTCCGGTAGAACTCAACCTGATGCGCCGGATCAAGCAGGCGCTGGACCCGAAAAACCTGCTCAATCCGGGCAAGGTACTGGAGGTGATCGAGTCATGAATGTTCGCCTGTCCAAACGTGTGCAGCGCGTCTCGCTGTCGGCCAATGCCGCCGCCAAATCCCAAGCCACGGCCCTGCGCGAGGCCGGTCACGACATCCTCGACCTGACCATCGGCGAGCCGGATTTCGACACTCCGGACCACATCAAACAAGCCGCTTATGCCGCCATCGCTGGCGGTGCCACCAAGTACACGCCGACACCGGGCGTGAAGGCCTTGCGAATTGCGGTGCAACGCAAGCTCCAGCAGGAAAACCATCTGGACTACCCGCTGGAGTCCATCGTGATTGCCAACGGTGCCAAACAGATCATCTTCAATGCCTTCGCCGCCACCCTCGACGACGGCGATCAAGTGCTGGTGCCAACGCCATACTGGCCGTCCTTCCCGGACAGCGTGCGCTTCAACGGTGGCGAGCCGGTGTTCATCGAATGCGGGTTGGCGCAAGGCTGCAAGCTGACGGCCGAGCAGTTGGAGCAATACATCGGTGAGCGAACTCGCTGGCTGATCCTCAATGGCCCGGGCAACCCCAGCGGCGCGGTATACAGCGCGGCCGAGTTGCAAGCCTTGGCCGAGGTGCTGCGGCGCCATCCCCAGGTGCTGATTCTGCTGGATGAGCTCTACGAACATATCCGCTTCGACGGTCGGCCGGCCCAGAGCCTGCTCAACGTCGCGCCGGATTTGCAGTCGCGCTGCCTGCTGGTGGGCGGCGTGTCCAAGACCTACGCCATGACCGGTTGGCGAATAGGTTTCGGTGCCGGGCCGCTAGTGCTGGCCAATGCGATGACCGTCGTGCAATCGCAATCCACCTCGGGCGCTTCTTCGGTAGGGCAAGCCGCCGCGTTGGCAGCCTTCGACGGTGGTCTGGATTTCTTGCGGTCGCAGGTCGCGGCCTATCAGCAACGCCGGGATTTACTGGTGAGTGCTTTACGCAAAGTAGACGGCCTCGAAGTGCTCGAACCTCAAGGTGGTTTCTTCGTATTTATCCGCTGCGCCGGATTATTGGGCCGCTATCGCCCGGACGGTCAGCGCTTGCAAACCGATGCCGACGTCGTTGCGTATTTGCTGGAGGAGGGCGTGGCCGGCGTAGCGGGCAGCGCTTATGGCTTGTCGCCGTGGTTTCGCCTGTCCATTGCCACTGCAACTGAAACCGTCGCCGAGGCCGGACGACGCATCGCTCAAGCCTGCGGGCAATTGCGGGGCGAACCATGAATCACTGGCTGGAATTGTTCATCCACTGGGCCGCCGGGTTCGGCCTGAACTACGGCTTTCTGCTGGACGCCTATCAGCGCGGCACCCTGGAGCAGGGTGCGCTGACTACGGTGTTGCTGTGCCTGTTCACTATCGTCGGCAGCCTGCTGGCGGGTGTCGGGTTGGCGGCAATGTTGACCTCGGGTAACCCCTGGCTGGCGAAACCTGCGCGGGTGTTTATCGAAGTCACCCGCAACACGCCGACGCTGGTGCAGCTGTATTGCGCGTTCCTGGTGCTGAACATGCTGCTGACCCAGGCCGTCGGCGCGGCCAACCCGCTGACGCCGTTCGCCTGGGTGGTGATCGTGATCTCGCTGCACAAGGGCGCGTTCCATGCCGAAGCCTTGCGCGCCGGCATCGAAGCCGTGCCTGCGGTGACGATGGAGGCGGCCAGTTCGCTGGCGTTCAGCAGCCGCCAGTTGTTGTGGAATGTGCAACTACCGCTGGCCTTGCGCTTCGCCTTGCCGTCGCTGATCAACAACCTGATCGACCTGGTGAAGATGACCGCCGTCGCCTCGGCGATCGCCGTCGGCGACATCACCTATGCGGCGATCATGATCTGGACCCAGAGCGATAACGTGCTGGAGTTGATGATTCTGATCCTGACGTTTTTCGGTCTGCTGAGTTTTACCGTCAATTATGTGGGGCGCCTGCTCGAAGGGCGCCTGAGGATGCCCGGCTATGGCCATTGAATCGTCCGTCACCGCGCCAGTGGCCTGGCCGCGTCGGCATGTCGGCAAGTTGCTGCTGTTGATTTGCGTTGTGCTCTGGCTGGTCTACTTCGCCCCGCACAGCCCGGTGCTCAAGGCCTTGCTGCAATGGTCGCCAGCGCTGGTCGTGGGCTTTGGCCAGAACATTCTGATCAGCCTGGTGGCGATCGGGTTGGGGTCGTTGCTCGGATTGTTGGTGGGGGCCCTGGCATTGTCGCCGTTGTGGCTGCTGCGCTTGCCGGCGCGGATCTGGGTGCAGGTTTTTCGCAATGCGCCGTGGCTGGTGCTGATCTATTTCACCACCTATGTGTTCCCGTTCGAGATCCACATCGGCAGCGCCTATGTCTCGTTTCCGGATTGGGTCAAGGTCACCCTTGGCCTGGCGTTGCCGGCGAGCGCCAACGTTGCGGAAATCTTCCGTGGCGCGGTCGCCTCGATCCCCAGTACCCAATGGGAAGCCGCACGTTCCCTGGCGTTCACCCGTGGGCAGATTTTCCGCTCGATCATCCTGCCGCAGTGCTTCAAGCGCATGTTGCCGCCGTGGATGAACCTCTACGCGGTGATCACCATGGGCACCGCACTGGCGTCATTGGTGGGCGTGCATGACGTGATCGACACCGCGCAAATCGCCAGCAACACGGTGAACCTGACCGGTTTTACCGTGGTGATTTACCTGAGCCTGCTGGTGCTGTTCTTTGCTTACTGCTACCCGATTTCCCGACTCACCCAACACCTGGAGCGACGTTATGCCTTCTACTGAAACCGTCGCCGAGCCCCTGGTAAGCCTGCGCGACCTGCACTTGTCGTTTGGCAGCAACCCGGTGCTCAAGGGCATCGACCTCGACGTGCACCGTGGGCAGGCCGTGTCGATCATCGGCCCGTCCGGTTCCGGCAAGTCGACGATCCTGCGTTGCATCACCGGCCTGTTACAGCCTCAGCGCGGCAGTATCCGCGTCGGCACCACCGAGGTTCACACCCTGGCCCAGGAATCCCAGCGCATCGAGTTGCGCAAGCGCGTTGGGTTTGTGTTCCAGCAGTACAACCTGTTCCCGCATTTGTCGGTGCTGGAGAACCTGGTGATCGCACCGCGCAAAGTGCTGGGGCGCAACCGCGCCGAGGCGGAGAAAGACGCCCGCGCCTTGCTGGCCAAAGTGCGCATGGAGCACAAGGCCGATGCTTATCCGGGGCAACTCTCCGGCGGTCAGCAGCAGCGAGTGGCGATTGCCCGGGCGTTGGCCATGCGCCCGGAATTGATTCTGTTCGATGAGGTGACCTCGGCCCTCGACCCGGAAACCGTCGGTGAGGTGCTGACGGTGATTCGCGAGTTGACCGAAGAGGGCATGACCTGTGTGCTGGTGACCCACGAAATGCGTTTCGCCGAAGAGATCAGCGACATCGTCTACTTCACTGAGAACGGTGTGATCGTCGAGCACGGCAGCGCCGCGCAGATTTTCCAGCACCCCACCAGCGAACGCACTCAAGAGTTTCTGCGTCATGCCCTGGGCGATCCGGGACGCCGTCCCCGCGTCGCCAACGATCCGTATCTGTTGACCAACCTGAGCCGCTACAGCCTGTCCGTCTAATACCGAGGAGCCTGTTCATGAGTACCGATAACCGTGCCGCCGTCATCGAAGATTTCCTCAAGAAAATCCGCGTCATCAATCAACGCGGCGTCGACCGTGCTGCATTGACGCAAATCGTCGCCTTGCTCGAAACCCTGGCCGAGCGCCGCGATCTGTTCAATTTCGACGCATTCCCGGCGCCAGTGCCGGGGCAGGGCAGCACCGCGTTCCGCTACCGTCTCAACGACGATGGCGACACGCCGACGCTGTACCTCAACTCGCTGTTGCCGGGCAAAAGCACCATTGCTCACAACCACGAAACCTGGGCGATCATCAGCGCCGTCGAAGGCCAGGAAATCAACTACGTCTACGCCCGTGATGACGAGGGCCGCGAGCCTGGGTTCACCACCCTGCACCTGGAAAAAGAAGTGATCGTGCAGCCTGGCACCTCGATCTCGTTCCTCGGTGAAGACCTGCACGGCATTCGTGTCGAAGGCGAACAACCGACCCTGCATTTCCACCTGTACGGCTTGCCGCTGGAATCGCTCAATGGCCGTTATGGGGTCGAGGCCGACGGGCGCATTCTCAATTACAACGCCTCGCAGATGGCACCGTCGATCAAGGCCTATGCATGATCGATCTGGCCCACTGGCAATGGCTTGAAGATCGGCATCTTGCGCAAGGAGCTGAGGCGAACACAAAACCTGTGGCGAGGGGGCTAGCCCCCGTTCGGCTGCGCAGCAGTCGTAAAACCAGTGCATGCGTCGTATCTGACACACCGCGATTACAGGAATAAGGGCCGCTTCGCGACCCAACGGGGGCAAGCCCCCTCGCCACAGGTTTGGTCGTTAGCCCTTCAATAATTTGGTTTTTTTATCTTTCAAAGCGGGACTTTCATGAGCCAGACCGTAACTCCAGGGCAACTGCAGCAATGGCTGTTCGACGGGCAGGAAATTGCCCTGTTTGACGTGCGTGAGCACGGCCAATATGGCGAAGCCCATTTGTTTCACGGGGCGAACCTGCCCTACAGCCGCCTGGAGCTGGAGGTCCGACGCCTGGCGCCGAATCCACAGGTGCGGTTGGTGATTTATGACCAGAACGGTGGGGACGTCGCGGCCCGCGCCGCTCAGCGTCTGCAGGCGTTGGGGTATGGCCGCGTGCATATTCTCGACGGTGGTGCCGATGGCTGGCAGGCGGCCGGCCTGCAACTGTTTGCCGGCGTGCACGTGCCGTCCAAGGCCTTTGGCGAGTTGGTGGAAGAGGCCACTCATACGCCGCATGTCACCGCCAAACAGCTGGCCGAATGGCAAGCCCGGGGCGAATCGCTGGTGGTGCTGGACGGTCGGCCGTTCGACGAATACCGCAAGATGACCATCCCCGGTTCCGTCTGTTGCCCGAATGGTGAACTCGGCTATCGCGTACACGATCTGGTGCCGGACGACAGCACGCCGATCGTGGTCAATTGCGCCGGTCGGACCCGCAGCATTATTGGCGCCCAGACCCTGATCAATCTGGGTCTGAAGAACCCGGTCTACGCCCTGGAAAATGGGACCCAGGGCTGGTACCTGGAAGACCTTCAGCTGGAGCATGGCAGCACCCGTCGCTATGCCGATGAGGTGTCATCGAAGACCTTGCCGCAACAGCGCCTCGCGGCGGCACAACTGGCCGAACGAGCCGGGGTAAAAACCGTTGCGACCGCGCAGGTCGAGCAGTGGGCCGGGGAGGCCGCACGTAGCCTGTTTCTGTGCGACGTGCGCACCGCCGAGGAGTTTGCCGCTGGCAGTTTGTCGGGCGCGCAGCACACGCCGGGTGGCCAGCTGATTCAATCCACCGATCTGTACATCGGCGTGCGCCAGGCGCGGGTGGTGCTGATTGACAGCGATGGCGTGCGGGCACCGATTGTTGCCAGTTGGCTTCGGCAGTTGGGACATGAGGCTTATGTTCTAGCGGACGGGGTGAATAGCGATCTGGCGTTGCCTGCGGTTGAGCCCCTCGCTCACGAAGCGTTGCCAGTGATCACGGCACAAGCCCTGAACGATGCGCTGAAGGATAACGCCGTGGCACTGATTGACCTGCGCCCGAGCATGAACCATCGCAAAGCCCATATCGCAGGCTCGCGCTGGTCGATCCGCTCGTTGCTGGCGAGTGACGTGGCCGGTGAACAGCGGCCTCTGGTGCTGCTGGCCGATGACCCGCTGCTGGCTGCGTTCGCGACGCTGGAGTTGCCCGACGCTCAGCGTGCACAAACCCGCCTGTTGGACGGCGGTCTCGACGCCTGGCGTGCGGCGGGGTTTGCGCTGCAGGAGGATGCCAACACACCGCCCGATCACCAGTGCATCGATTTTCTGTTCTTCACCCATGATCGCCATTCCGGCAACAAAGACGCGGCGCGTCAGTACCTGGCCTGGGAAATAGGCTTGTTGGCGCAAATGAGCGCAGACGAAATCGCCAGCCTCAAACCGCTGTGCGCGCAGTCTCAAGCCAGCCGTGATGCACGGGTTCGTACCCGTCTGGTGCATTCGGCGCGAACTGAAAAGGGCAGTGGCAGCCGGGGCGTCAACGTGCCAGTCACTCGTTTGAGCACGGTGCTGTTCGACAACCTGGCGCAAATGCGCGACGCCCGTGCTCGCCGTGATAGTGAACGGGTTCTGAGCTATGGCGCCCGAGGCAATCCGACAGCGTTCGCCCTGGAAGATCTGGTGACGGAACTGGAGGGCGGTTACCGCACCCGCTTGTACGGCACCGGGCTGGCGGCGGTGGCGCAGACGTTCCTGGCCTATCTGCGGCCCGGCGATCATGTGCTGATCACCGACGTGGTGTACGCGCCCGTGCGGCGTCTGGCCCGGGAGCTGCTTGAGCCGTTCGGCATCCAGGTCAGCTACTTCGCGCCTGACGGCAGCGGTCTGCTAGCGCAACTGCAAGCCAATACCAAAATGGTCTACACCGAGGTGCCCGGCTCGCTGTTGTATGAACTCTGCGACCTGCCGGCCATTGCCGCATTGTGCAAACCGCGCGGCATTCTACTGGCCGTGGACAACACCTGGGGCTCGGGCTACCTGTACCGGCCGCTGACCCTGGGCGCGGACATCTCGATCATGGCGTTGACCAAGTACCTGTGTGGTCACAGCGATGTGGTCATGGGTAGCGTCTGTACCCGGCAAGAAGTCTGGCAGCCACTGGCATCCATGAGTGACACCTTTGGCATCACCGTCAGCCCCGACGATGCCTATCTGGTGCTGCGAGGTGCACGAACCCTGGCGCCGCGCCTCGACGTACACGAACGCCAAGCCTTGGAAATCGCTCAATGGCTACAGGCGCAACCGCAGGTGAAACGGGTGTTCCATCCAGCGCTGCCCGATCATCCCCATCACGCACTGTGGCGGCGGGACTTCAATGGCAGCAACGGTTTGCTCTCCTTCGAACTGCGCGAGGCCGACGCCACGTACGTCGAACGGTTTATCGATGCGCTGCAGGTGTTTGGTCTGGGCGCGTCCTGGGGCGGCTATGAAAGCCTGGTCACCGTCGCGGATACCAAGGATCGCAACAGCGCGGTAGATCGTGCATTGAACCCGGTGCTGCGGCTGCACATTGGCCTGGAAGATGTCGACGCGTTGATCGAGGATTTGCAACGCGGGTTCGCAGCGGCTGTGGACTAGGGCCTGCGTAGCACAAGCAACAACAGCGCCGCAGCCGCCAGTACCGCCCCGACGATGAAGGTGCTGGCCGAGCCCGTGGTCTCCCACAGCGCGCCGGCGAGCACGCTGGCGATCAACAGGCACACGCCGCTGATCAGATTGAACAGGCCGAACGCCGTGCCCCTGAGATGTTCGGGCGCGGTGTCGGCGATCAGCGTCGCGAGAATGCCCTGGCTGAAACCCATGTGCAGACCCCACAGGGCCACGCCCGCCAGCATGGTCATGATCGAATCCGCTTGCGCCAATAACAGGTCCGCCAGGATCAGCAGGACGATGCCGACACACAGCACTTTGGTGCGGCTGATCCGGTCGGACAACCAGCCGGCGGGGTAGGCGGATACGGCATAAAGCAGCGACATGACCACCATCACCATCGGCACCCAAGTGGCCGTCAGACCTGTTTGCTGTGCTTTCAATACCAAAAAGGCTTCGCTGAAACGGGCCAGTGTGAAGAGCCCACCGACGATCACCACCCACCAATAATCGCGGGAGAAGTCGCGCAGGACTTTCCAGTGGATAGGCGAGCGAAAGGCGCGTTCGCCAGCGACAGTGCTCGGCTCTTTGACCCCACCGACAATCAGCGCCACCGATATCACCGCCGGGATCACCGCAAACCACAACACCAGATGGATCTGCCCGAGCCAAAGCATCAGCACGATGGCCAGAATCGGACCCAGAATGGCGCCCACGGTGTCCATCGACTGGCGCAAGCCAAAGCAGGCGCCACGGATTTCGGCGGGGGCGATGTCGGCGACCAGCGCATCTCGCGGCGCGCCACGGATGCCTTTGCCGATGCGATCCAGAAAACGCGCGGTGAACACCACCTCCACCGACTGCGCGAGGGGAAAGAGCGGTTTCGACAAGGCGGCCAGACCGTAGCCCATCAACAGCAAGCCTTTGCGCCGGCCGATAAAATCGCTGATAGCGCCGGAGAAGATCTTGGTCAGCATCGCGGTCGCCTCGGCGATGCCCTCGATCACCCCGACGGTCAAAGCGCTCGCGCCCAAGGTCGTGACCAGAAACACCGGCAGCAGGCTGTGCACCAGCTCTGAAGACAGGTCCATGAACAGGCTGACAAAACCCAGGGCCCAGACCGTGGAGGGGATACGTAATGAGGCCGGTTTGGGCTTTGAGAGGTGTTTGTTCATGTTGCGTCCTCGATGAACATCAGGCTCTCGCATGACTGCGTTGACATCTATGGATCATAGCGGTTGTTGGCGGGGTGAACCGTTCACCGCTTATGGACATCACTCTCTCCACACTAGCTTAAGACGTTCCCGCGAATCTGAAGTGCAGATATATAGCCTTGTCATGACAACGTACAACATGCAAGTTGCGCCAAATATCCGGCGTCAATGTATTCGGGTTTAATGTTCAATGTACCTATCTAGCATCCAGTACCACGCCTGCCTTCGCTTGCTCGGGAAGACAAAATTGCTTAATTATAAATTTGCTTGGTTTCTTTATTTAATTTTGGGTATTGGTTTGACGACGGGTCGCGCAGCTGATAATTTCCAAACATGGATCCAACTACTAAGGATAGTAATGAAGCAATTAATCCCAAAATAGTGCAGCGCACTGTAGCTGTGCTCACTTTTAGTGCAAGTCTGCATTCCTGAATATATATATCTGCAAGCCTTCGCTTGTTGTCAGCGTGTGGATGATCCCTTTGTCGGCCTGTGTAGCCTTGGGCGCGAGTGAATCAAGGCGTATGCGTCGATGCTCAGTCGGGAATCGCGTTTAACGTGACGTTCCGTCAAAGTAGGGTTGCTTGGAGCATGCACTGCCATAGACATCACAATAAGGTCATTCCTCTATGAAGACTTGACGTATTTCGCATGTCCGAATTTTGATTATCGTTTCTGGCGATAATATCTTTCCTGGCAATAAGCGAACATGGCCGAATATAACGGTCGCGGCGTTACTTTGCCTTTAGTTTGGCAGTTACTTATCAGGGGTAATTAAATATGACCGTCAGTATATGGGTTACATGCTTTTTGGCATCGTGGATTTTTTCATTGTCGCCGGGAGCGGGCTCCGTATTTTCAATGACCAACGGCTTGAATTACGGCTTTCGCCGCGGGTACTTCGGTGTCGTCGGGCTAGTGCTCGGTTTGTGGACCGTCTTCATTGCAGTGGTCATCGGACTGGGTGCGTTGATTCAGGAATCCCCACTCGCTTTCAACCTATTGAAGTGGGCTGGTGTGGCTTACTTGTTTTACCTTGGCGTGTGCCAGTGGGTGTCAAAAGGTTCGCCGGTGAGCATCAACCGCGATCAGGTTAGCAATACCTCCCTGGGGCGCCTCGTGTCCAAAGGCTGGGCATTGAATGTGGTCAACCCCAAAGGCTACATCTTCATGTTGGCAGTGATTCCACAGTTCATCGACTACAAAGCCTCCTTGCCCGCTCAGTATCTGTTCATCGCACTCACCTTCGCCTTCACCGATCTGGTGGTCATGGCGGGTTACACCGGGTTGGCCTCCAAAGCCCTGTCTTACCTGAAAACCGAAGCCCACATGAAAATGCTGAACAAGGTGTTCGGTTTCCTGTTCATGGTAGCGGCGGCCGTTCTGACGACTTTCCACCAGGTTGGCATCTAATTCATCTTTCAGGTGGCACATCATGGAAGACCAAACATCGTCAGTCAGTACGTTCGATTCCGTCCATACGCTGTTCCAGCGCGCTTGCGAGGCGCATGCCAGTCGTATCGCCATTTGCGAGGGCGATGAGCAGATAACCTATGCGCAGCTGCAAAGTACCGTACAAGTGCTCAAGGCCTGCATCGCAGGCTACAAACTGGATGAGGGCAGTATCGTGGCAGTCATCGCGCAGAGTTCTGCGCAGGCGATAGCCACTGCACTGGCCGTTTGGGCCGCGAACTGTACGCTCATGCTGATTGATGCCGGCTTGCCCGGCGAGCGTCAGCACGCCATGTTGAACGCTGTTCCGACGCGCGCGGTAATACGTTGCCAAGCGAGGGATGTGGCTGACCCTGACTCGATGATCGAGATCCTCGAGCCAGCGGCCGAAGAGGGGGCCGGCGTGTTCCAGAAGGCTGGCAGTGACTACGCATATATCGCCTTTACGTCCGGATCCACGGGAAAACCCAAAGCGATTGTTGGCAGCCACAATGGGTTATCGCAGTTTCTTCTCTGGCAAAGCATCGAGTTCTCGATCACGCCCGAGGATCGCTTCGCCCAGTTCACCAATCTGTCGTTCGATGTCTGGTTTCGGGATGTTTTCACTCCGTTGATCAGCGGGGCGACGGTGTGTATTCCTGCGCAAAGATTACTCGGTGCGCAGGCGGCCATTTCGTTCATCCGTGATAACGCAATCACCGCCGTGCATGTGGTGCCTTCCATTGCGGGCCTATGGCTCAATCAGCAGGCTGATCAGCTTCCTGTCGAATCGCTCAGGGTGTCGTTTTTTGCCGGCGAGCCGCTGGATGCTGCGTTGGTGGCCCGGTGGACGATCCTGTTCCCGGGTTCACAAGTGGTTAATCTGTATGGGCCAACCGAAACTACGCTGGCCAAGCATTTCAAGCGTGTGTGTGCACCTCTGGCGGATGGCATTCAGTCGGTGGGCAGTCCCATGGAAGGTGCGATGAGCTTTGTGCTTGCCGAGGATGGAAGGCTCTGCGGTGCCGGCGAAACCGGCGAAATTTGCATCGCAACGCCTTTCCGCTCCCACGGATATTTCGTCGAGGGGGCATTGGTATCGCCCTTTGTCGAAGGGATTTTTGCCCCTGACCCGAGCCTTGCGGTGTATCGCACCGGTGACATCGGTCGCCGCAGTCATAATAACGAGCTCGAGATCCTTGGACGCCAGGATGACCAGATCAAGATCAATGGCGTAAGAATCGATCTGGGGGAAGTGAAATCGGTGATCCTGGGGTATCCGGGCATCACCAATGTTTTTGTCTGTGCCAGGAGTACGCGCTTTACCAAGGCGATCGTCGCTTTCGTTGAGTCCGAGTGTTGCGTAGTCGAGGAGTTGCTCGGTTATCTGCGCGACAGACTGCCTTCGGTGATGGTGCCCTCCGATATGCATGTCCACGGCACATTGGCGCGATTGCCTAATGGCAAGCTTGATCGCAAGCGCTTGTCTGAACAGGCCAATAAGCCGATCGAGTTCTCGCCCAATGCCCACCTGAACGACAGTCGCAGTGCGATACACCGGCTTGAAAACGTCTGGCGGGAAGTTCTTGAGCGCCAACAGTTGAGCAGAACGCAGAACTTCTTCGACCTCGGAGGGAACTCGCTTTCCATCGTGGTTTTGCATGAACGCCTGCAGCGGGAATTCAACCTGAAGATCCCCCTCGTTCGGCTGTTTCAGTACTCCACCATTGAAACCCAAGTCGAACTGGTCCGTGCGCATTCTGGCGAAACAACGGCTCTGCGCGCCGACAAGAACGCGTCTGATCCCAGACTTGTGAATCGACGGAGCCTGATCGCTTCGCGAGTTCGTCGAACCAACCATGCGAGTGTGCAATGACCATCGAACAGAACCATGACCAGGGCGCAATCGCAATTATTGCCATGGACTGCAGGCTTCCGGGCGCTGCCAACATCGAACAATTCTGGGACGTGCTCAGTGACGAAACATGCACCCTGTCCGACCTTGATGACGACGATATTCTGCGCTGTGGTGTCGCGCAATCGCGCCTGAGCCATCCCAACTATGTCAAACGCGCGGGTGTATTGCCGGATATCGATTGTTTCGACTCGCAGTATTTCGACATGAGCGCCATCGAGGCCGATGTTCTCGATGTGCAGCAGCGCACAATGCTGGAATCATCGATGACGCTGCTCAACCGCGGCAACATTGATCCGGGACGTTACCCGGGACGGATTGGTGTGTTCGCCGGTTCGTCGTTCAGTTCTTACCTGTTCGGCGTTCTGGAAAAAAGTGACGTGGTCGACTCGCTGGGCGAGATGATGGTTCGCCATGGCAACGACAAGGATTTCCTGGCGACCCGCATCTCCTACAAGCTGAATTTGCGTGGTCCGAGCGTCAATGTTCAGACCGCTTGTTCAACCGGACTGGTCGCGGTCCATGCCGCCTGTCAAAGCTTGATGCTCGGCGAATGCGACACCGCCATTGCTGGCGCAGTAAACATCAAGGTGCCGCAGCATGCGGGCTACCTCTACCAACAGGATGGTGTGCTCTCGCCCGACGGCAATTGCCGCCCGTTCGATTCGCAATCCAATGGAACCCTGTTCACCAACGGCCTGGGTCTTGTACTGCTCAAGCCTCTGGAACAGGCGATTCACGATGGCGATGAGATCTTCGCGATCATCAAGGGTGCAGCCATCAGCAATGATGGCGCCAGCAAGGTTGGCTTCACTGCGCCGAGCGTGACGGGGCAGGTTCAAGCCTTGACCGAAGCCATTGCAGTGTCCGGTATCGACCCCGAGGACATCCAGTACATCGAGGCCCATGGTACTGGAACGGCGCTGGGTGACCCGATTGAAGTCGAAGCGATCAAGCAGGCTTACGGTGAGGCCGGCCATGCATGTGGCATTGGCTCACTGAAAGCGAACTTCGGTCATTTCAACATAGCGGCAGGGGTCATTGGTCTGATCAAGGCCGCCTTGATTCTCAAACACAAAACCATTCCGGCGACCTTGCATGTCTCGACACCAAACCCGCTCCTGTCCCTGGACGACTCGCGTTTTTACGTGACCGCTCAGGCGCGATCGCTGGATCCGCAACGAGCGCAGGTGGTCGCTGTCAGTGCCTTTGGCATGGGCGGGACCAACAGCCATGTGATCCTCGAAGGTTATCCGGATGTCGCCATTGAGATGCCGGCCGTGGAGCAGACCGACAAACCGGGAATTTTTACCTTTTCGGCCAAATCCCGACCGGCCATCGAGCGTCTGGTTTCCCGCTACCAGCATTACTTCGAGGATGAGACAGATACGGTCTTCGCCGATACGGTGCATACCGCCTACCATGGCAGACCGATCCTGCCTTGCCGGGTCGCGCTGGTTGCGCAGTCCAACCGCCAGGCTGCGTCGCTGCTGGCCGCCGGCAACTTTCATCAGTACATTGGCGGCGAATCCAACCTGTCGGCGTTCGTATTCTCCGGACAGGGTACCCAGAATATCGAGATGGGGGCTGCCCTCGCCGCGCAATGCCCGGCCTTCAAACTCAACCTTGAACGTATACTCGCGATCTTCAAGGAAGAACACGACCTCGATCTGGGGGCCTATCTCTGGCACCTCGACAAAGCCCAGGACATTACGTCAACGCTCATTACCCAGCCGCTGTTGTTCGCTGTGGAACTTGCAACAGCGCAGACTCTCAGCGAGTTCGGCGCCGTCCCGGACTTCGTTTTCGGGCACAGCCTGGGCGAAGTGATCGCCGCGACGTTTTCAGGGGTATTCGATCTGCAGACAGCAGCCGCCCTGATCATCAGGCGTGCGCAATGCATGGATCAATGCGAGCCCGGCGCGATGCTAGCTATCGAACGGCTGGATGGGCTTGGGCCGCTGCTCGGCGGGGTCGCCATCGCCGCCCACAACTCGCCGACGCAAAGCGTGCTGGCGGGCTCGTTCGACCGCATCGACGAAATCATCGCCCAGGCAACCGTAGCGGGCGTGGCGCATCAACGCTTGCGCACGTCGCACGCTTTCCATTCGCCACTGATGCAAGAGGGCGCCTCGCAATTTCTGGCGTTCATGAAAGATGTCGAGTTTGGCCAGGCGCGCATCCCGCTGATCTCCAATATCACGGGCCATCTGCTCACCGAGTACGAGTACAAAAACCCGATCTATTGGGCAGATCACCTGCTCAAAACCGTGCAGTTTTCCAAGTCGATCCAGACCCTGCGCGAGTTGGGAGTACGCACCTTCGTGGAGGTCGGTCACGGCTTTGCCATGAAGCACTTGATTCAATCGAACTGGGGTGGGAAATCAGCCGATCCGGTGCGCATCGTGCCAGCGCTCGGCGCAGTGGAGGAGGAGTATCAATCGTTCCTTTCGGTCCTCGCAGCCTACTGGACGTTGTCCGGGAAACTTGAGCTCGCACCGTTCGTCGAGGGTAAGCGCAATGCCGTGCTTCCTGTCTACCCGTTCGAAAAGACCCGGCACTGGATCGACCCGGTCATCGGCTTCCGACCGCGCAGGGAAGCCGCCTGTGCCGAGACGGCACGGCCTGTTGCTCCGGTGAGCGTCGTCCGTGCCGAGCCGTCCCCGGCAGCACAGCAGGCCATGGGTGAAACCAACCCGGTGGAAGCCATTGTCTCGGGCATCTACGCCTCCTATCTGGGGGAGGGGATCGACCCGTCGCTATCGTTCTTCGATCTGGGCGGTAACTCTTTGATCGCCATTCAGATGATCAACAAGCTGCGCGAGACCTTCAATCTGGACATTCCATTGCGTGGTTTCTATGACAACAGCTCGGTGTTCGCGATGTCATTGCAGATCGCCGAACAACTGCTAGAGGACGAGGTTGAACATGTCTGAAGCAGTCACTTTTTCGTCCAGTCAATTGGCGGCGTTGCATGCCAGGCTCAAGGCGCTACGTCCCGCCGAGGACCCTTGCGCGAAGACGCCGGTCTCGGTCAAGACGATCCCGGAACTGGGCGTCATCTTTTTTTCCGGATTAAGTGCCGGCAAGAACCCTTACGAATTGCTGCTGGAGGTGGCGAAGTTCGTCGATGAAAACGGGTTCAATGCTATCTGGACTCCGGAACGACACTTCACCGAAGTGGGCGGAGCCTACCCGAACCCGTCCGTGCTGGCAGCCGCGTTGGCCACCATCACGCGCAATGTCCGTCTACGGGCCGGCAGTATCAACCTGCCGCTGCATGATCCGATGCGAGTGGCAGAGGAGTGGGCGGTGGTTGACAACCTGTCCGGCGGCCGTGTGGATCTGGCGCTGGCCCCAGGTTGGCATGTGCGTGATTTCGTCCTGAAACCGGAGAATTTTGTCGCAAGGTCTGACGTTCTGAATGCGTACCGCCGTGAACTTGCTTCTCTCTGGGAAGGCGGCGAGAGCTCAAGGATGGATGCCAATGGCGCCATGCAGAGCATCGTCACCTACCCACGTCCCGTGCAACGGCAGTTGCCACTCTGGCTCACCACCTCGCAGAAGGAAGACGCCTGGCGCTTTGCCGGCGAAAACGGGTTGAACGTGCTGACGGCGTTGATCAACTTTGGTCCCAGGGATCTGGAGAAGCGCATTCGGATCTACCGTGAAGCGAGGTCCGCTGCGGGGCTGGATCCGGCCAAAGGCGTGGTGTCGCTGATGCTCCACACTTACCTGGATCACACCGACGATGCCGCCATCGAAACCGTCCGGGCGCCGCTGAGCGAGTACCTGAAGTCGTTCGTGGGGCAACACCAGACGGCCAATACCGAGAAGGATGCGAAGGTCAATGCCATCAGCGCGGTCGGCACGGACAACGATGATTTCGTCGACATGGTGTTCAGTCGCTACATCAATACCAGCTCCCTGATCGGCAGCCCCGAGCGCGCGGCAACGGTGCTCAAATCCTTCAAATTGATGGGGGTCGATGAAGTAGCCTGTCTGCTCGACTTTGGCGTGAACCGCGACGACACCTTGAACAGCCTGCGCCTTCTTTCCTCTCTGATACGTGAGCAGCAATGACCACTTACCGCTTCAAGGGCGTGACGCCCGAAATTCACCCCGACGCCTATGTGTTCGACGATGCCGTCATTATTGGCGACGTGCGCATCGAGAAGAACGTCAGCATCTGGCCTGGGGTGACCATCCGGGGAGACAAGGCGCCTATCGTGATCAAGGAAGGCAGCAATATTCAGGAACACGCGATCCTGCATGCCGACCCCGGGTATCCACTGACCATCGATAAAAACGTCACCGTTGGGCACGCAGCAGTCCTGCATGGCTGCACTGTCGGCGAAAACTCGGTGATCGGCATCGGCGCTATCTTGCTTAATGGCTCCAGTGTACCGGCGGACTCGCTGGTTACTGCCGGTTCGATCTTGAGTGCAGGGCCTCGGTTTGAGCCCGGAAGCATGATTGCCGGCTCTCCGGCCAAGCGACTGGTGGAGTTGAGCAAGAGTGATATTCAAAACCTCAGGGATACGGCTCTGGAGTATCAGGCACTGGCCAATGAATACCGGGATAACCTTGAACGATTGCAGCCCTGAGCCCTCAATGTCGCTGGATCCTTCCCGGCTGGTGCGGGTTAGAGATGCCGCCTCCCGTGACGTACTCGTCTGCATTCCTCATGCAGGCGCGGGTGTCTCGGTATTCAAGGACTGGCATCGCCTTTTGGGCGATAGCGTGAAACTCGCTTGCGTCCAGTTGCCCGGGCGGGAGGATCGGCTCCAGGAGTCGCTGACACAACCCTTGACGTACATCGCGTCGCTAATCGCCGAGGCTCTGATGGGGCTCGCTCCGCGCGCACTCGTGCTATTCGGGCACAGTATGGGAGCCTCAATAGTCTGGGCGGTCGCAGGCATCTTGTGGGAGCGTTATGGTGTGCGCCCCACACTGATCCTTTCGGCGCAATCCCCCGACCCTCGGCGCGTTGGCGCGCTGAAGCCCACCGCTGATCTGAGGGACTGGTTTGCGCGGATGGGCGAGCCTTATCCCGTTGCGCTTGATCATCCAGAGGTCCGGGCGCTGTTCTGTCTGACCTTCGAGCATGACCTGAGCTGGATGGATCGGGAACTTGCGGGGACGCCTCCAGGGCCTTATCCGCTGGACGTCCATTGCCTGTATGGCCGCGACGACGGCCTTGTGGACCGGCAAGCCATGAAAAACTGGGCGAGGTTGACTACCGGCTCGTTTGCATTGACCGAGATTGCGGGAGGTCATCTGTACCCATTGAGCGCTCAGCGACAAATCATCGACTACATGAAACGAATCATCGCCACCGGGAAAACCCATGCCGACACAATCTGTCCTTGAGAAGATCCGCAAAGAAGGAGTGATACGAGTCGGTTTTCAGCGGCACACGCCACCCTTCTCATATTGCACCGATGCCCCATTCGTACCGCTCGGCTATTCGGTGGATCTGTTCCGTCAGGTCCTGACCGGTATTGCCCGCAGGCATGGAATCGCCACGTGCGAAATTCGCGCTGTTGAAGTGACGTCTGCTACACGTCTGGCGCTGCTTGAAGACGGACACATCGATGTCGAATGCGGCTCCACTACGATTACGCCGGAGCGCAGAAACAGTAACCGCTTCAGCAGACCGATTTTTTTCACGGCGCATCGGATTCTGGTCAAGAATGCAGCCCTGACGCGCGCTGATGAACCGAGAAAACCGATGACGGTCGTCGGCATACAGGGCTCGACCAGCCATGCCGCGCTCATGGAATGGGCTGACGCGAATGTCGACTATCGATTCTGCGGCTATGCCAACATTTCTTCAGCCTTCGAGCGCTTTCGCCGGGATGAACAGATCGACGCCATGGTGGCGGATGAGGTCATCCTGAAAGCCCTGATGCTCGACGCCGCTATTACCAGCGTGCAACTGCTGCCACATCGCCTCGGTGCCGAGCCTTACGGTTTCATGATTCACCTTGACGATGCGATGTTCCAGGCCGAAGTCGACTTCGAGCTGGAGCGGCTTATGGCTGAGCCTGCATTTGAAACCACCTATGCCACCTGGTTTACCGGTCAGCTTCCCGGCAAGGGGTTCGACCTGGATATCCCCTTGACCGACGACATGCTCGAGTGGCTACGTGATCGGGACAGCACCGTTATTGAATCCACTGCTCAATGACAGCGGCAGGACGCCGTAGTTGAGTACCTGAAGAACGATTTCGAACAGAGTGAGGCAATCATGAAAATAGGTGTATTGGGATTCGGCAACGTGGCCTCGGCGACGGTACAGAAGTTCATGTCGAATCGGGACTTGATCGCGTCCAAGACCGACGTTCGGCTGGAGATCGTCAAGGTTGCCACCCGCACTGCGGCACGAGCTGAAGGGTATGTGCCCGAGGGGTGCGAGATCGTCACGGACTGTTGGTCGGTGGTCGACGATCCTGCTATCGATGTCGTCATCGAGCTCATTGGCGGCACGGGGCTGGCCAAGGATCTGGTGATGCGTGCGATTAGCAACAAGAAGCACGTCATTACAGCCAACAAGGCCTTGCTGGCTCATCATGGTGAAGCCATCTTCGAACTCGCCGACCGAATGGGCGTGAGCGTCCTGTTCGAAGGCGCCGTGGCGGTTTCCATCCCGATCATCAAAACGCTGAAGGAGTCGGTAGCCGCCAATCGGGTCACCTCGATCATCGGCATTCTTAACGGAACCTCGAACTACATCCTGACGCAAATGAGTCAGCACGGTGCTTCTTTCAACGAAGCGCTGGCCCAGGCCCAACAAAAAGGCTACGCCGAAGCGGATCCGACCCTGGACGTGAATGGCGAAGACGCGGCGCATAAAATCACCTTGCTCTCTTCGCTGGCGTTTGGTGTGCCAGTCAATTTCACCGCGGTCAATTTCAAAGGCATCACCGAGGTTGAGGCCGTCGACATTGCCGCGGCTGCCCGGCTTGGCTATCAGCTCAGACTCATTGCCCAGACGCAGTTGCACGATGATCAAGTGTGGGTTTCGGTAGCCCCTACGCTGGTACCTAATGCCTCCATGCTGGCGCATGTCAATGGCTCCATGAACGGTATCGCGTTGATCGGCGACCTGTTCGGTTCCGCTTTCCTCTACGGGTCCGGTGCCGGTGGTGTGCAGACCGCGAGTGCGGTACTCGCAGACCTGATTGATCTGGCGCAAGGTTCGCGCGGTGACCACTACGTAGGTCTGCCGAACATGGGCTTCAAACGGAACGCGATCAAGGCCCGGCAGTACCTTGCCGTCGACGCCAGGCAAAGCCGGTTCTATTTCAGGATGAAGGTTGAAGACAAAGTAGGTGTACTGGCTGAAGTCAGTTCGATTTTTGCCCATGCCGACGTGTCGGTCAGTGCCATTTTCCAGGATGAAGGTGATGGTGGCCTGACCGACATCATCATCACCACCCATAGCATTTCCACGGGGCAGGTTCAGAGGATTCTGCCTGCGCTGCAGGGTTCGGCTGCCTCGGGCCACGGGATCGTCATCTACCCGGCGCTGGACGAGTAGCCCTCGACCGATAACCAACTTGAAACCATAGAGTGGAGCAACACTTGAAAGGACTCATCGCGTGCCAGATTCAGGACGTCAACCGACTCGCCACGGACATACTCGGCATTACGCTGGCACTGGATGCCGAGAGTTTTTCCTATCGAGCAGGCCAGTACATCGATCTGGTATTGGCCGACGGCTCACGACGTAGCTTCTCCATTGCCAGCGGCACATGCACGTCGAGCACGATCGATGTGCATGTCCGGGAGGTCACGGGCAGTCAGTTCATTGCTAATGTTCTGGAAACCCGTGGCAAGACAGGCAGCCTGGCCATTGCGGGGCCCTTTGGGGAGCTCTATTACCGTGGCGAACCGCAGGCCCCGGGTTCGGCGATCATCTTGATGGCATCCGGGACCGGGTTCAGTTCAATCAAGGCGATCATCGAAGCGTTGCTTGAAACCGGTTCGCAACATCCGGTCCACCTTTACTGGGGCGGTCGCTGTGGTGCCGATCTTTACCTGAAGTCATGGGTGGCGCGCGTCATGGAGATGATGCCCTGCCTGTCGTTCACTCCTGTGCTGAGCGATCCGCAACCAGAGGATCAATGGAGCGGGCGCGGCGGTAACGTACATCAGGCGGTCATGGCTGACTTTCCAGATATGCGCCACTGCCATATCTACGCGTGTGGTGCCCCCATTGTCGTGGAGTCCGCGCGCAGGGACTTCAGCGAACGCTGTGGGTTGCCGACGTCACAGTTCATTGCATAGGCGCAACCATCCTGGCGCTTGCCGTGGCGAAGCGACATTCAACCAACCCGGCGGGTGCGAGCGTCAGGCTTTTTGGGGTCAGAGGTTCTGACTCAAAAAGAGCAACGTATTGCCATGTGCCTCGACCGCCGCCCGTTGGTTGTAGCTGTCACGGTGTGAGCAGTTGAAGCCATGTTCGGCTCCCGGATACACCTCGATATCGACGTCATCGTTGAACTCGAAACGCTCGGCGATTTGCTTCACGGCGTCGATGGGGATGTGGCTGTCCTGTTCGCCGAAGTGCATCAGCATCGGCACCTTGATTTCACCGGCTCGATCCAGTTGGTTTTGAATGCCGCCGCCGTAATAGGCGATCGCCACGTCGACGAAACCATTGGCCGCGGTGTTGTACGACAGCATGCCACCGAAGCAGAAACCGATAGACGCGATCCTGCCGTCCAGCCCCGGATGAGCCTTCAGGGCGTCAATGGCCAGTTTGATGTCGGCCTGCGCTTTTTGGGTGTCGGTGGCGTTCATCAACTCGACGGCGCGTTTCCAGCCGGCTTCGTCGTAGCCCAGTTCGGTCCGGTGGCCGTGGCGCCAGAACAGATCCGGCGCAATCACCAGGTAGCCGTCGGCGGCGTATTGCTCGGCGACCGAGCGAATGTGCTCGTTGACGCCGAAGATTTCCTGAATCAGCACAATCCCCGGACCTTTACGGATGTGGGGAATGGCCAGGTAAGCGCCGAAGGTGCCCTCGGTGCTGGTGATCTCGATCCATTGGGTGGTTACGCTCATGATGGCTCCTTTATATAAGTTGGAGGGGTTATCGAGACGCCGATGGATCAGCGGTGACTGCGCCGCCAGAAGTATCGAGCCAGCAGCGCGTCGACGCTGAGCTTTCCGGCCCCCGAGAGCAGCAACGGCATGAGGGCTGCGAGGTAGATCAGCGGCAGTTTGAAGTTGCCGTGGCCTTTATTGCTGATGGCATAACCCTGGGCAAGTTCACTCAATGTAGACCAATCAGCCGGCCAGTGAACGGCAGCGGTCGCGACGATCGTGACCACGGTCAGAATAACCACCGAAACCCGCGTCCCCAGGCCCACCAGCAGGGCGAGGGCACAGATCAATTCGGCCCACATCGCCAGTTCCCAGTTCAGCGTGGCCGGCAAGTGATTGAAGGGAAACGGGAAGCGGTTCTGGATGTCGGCGAACCAGTTCTGACCGTTCCATTTTTCCAGGCCGGACTCGAAAAATTCCCAGGCCAGAAACACCCGCAAGGTCAGGGGGGCGATCCAGCTGCCGGCACGGTCGAGGTTCAGGTGCAGGCCTTTGAGGGCCGATGAGAGAGAGGTGTTCATGGGCTTTAGCTCCGGGGTTTGATCGACAGGTGCATTCATTGTGGGAGCGGGCTTTTGTGGCGAGGGGGCTTGCCCCCGTTGGGTCGCGAAGCGGCCCCGGCATTTCAAAGTCAAACCGCATGTAACGGGTTTACGACTGCTTCGCAGCCGAACGGGGGCAAGCCCCCTCGCCACAAAAGCCCGCTCCCACAGGGGAATGTTGGTGTTGATGGGGTTTCATTCGGTCAATAGCGTGTTTCTGACCGCCCGTTTGTACTTCAGCGCAATCTTGCCCAGCAGCCGAACGACGATCGCCGAAAACATCAAACCGAACGGCAGTACGTACCAGGCGCTCATGGGGATGCGTTTGAAGTTGGAGTAGGTGAACACCGCCGCGAGCACCCACATGCCGCTGACGTGCAGGGCTTTCCAGGGTTTGGGGCCGATCAGCCGCGCCGTGGTTTTGAATGAGGTCAACGCCATCAGCAGGATGAACAGGTAACCGACTGAGCCCGGGATGTTGCCGACCGTGGTACGGCTGGGCCAGAACTCGGGGTTCAATTGGCCGTAGCTGTAGATCAGGAGGGCATGCACCAGGTGGGAAAACGCAAAGGCCAGGCCGATGAAGCGTCGTTCGCGCACCAGCGATCGAGTGAAAGGCGAGGGCACCAGCACGGCCAAAGCGGACGCAGTGAACGCGGTAAGAAACAGTGCAAACGAAGTGCGCGCGGTGGCGCGAATGGCGCTGCGGGTGGCTTCCACCAGATCCGGGTTCAGCAACAGAATCAGGCCGGTCATCACCAGCACCAGCAAGGACAGCAGGCCAAACAACGACCAGCCGTGGTAACGGGGAATTTGGGTCATCATGACAACACTCCTGAGCAATGGGCCGACCCGGTTTTTGCCGGTGGTCAGCGGACAGCAGGAGTTTTTCAACCGGGTGTATAGGCGGTATGTCCGAAAGATCGCCCGGCGCAAGTTCATGTATCCCGGGGCGCGCCAGATACATTCCCATACAAAAGTGATTCAGCCCCGACCAGCGGCGTCTAGGGACAGTGTCCCCGCAATCCCATGGGGCGAGACTTCGGAACCCGGCATGCAAGCGCTGTTGAACGAGATCCTTGACGCAGTCCGACCGTTGATCGGTCAGGGCAAAGTGGCTGACTACATTCCCGCCCTCGGCACCGTGCCGTCCAATCAGTTGGGCATTGCCGTGTATGGCAATGACGGCGAGTTGTTTTGTGCCGGAGACGCCGACACGCCGTTCTCGGTGCAGAGTATTTCCAAGGTGTTCAGCCTGGTGCAGGCCATCGACCATTCCGGCGAAGCGATTTGGGAGCGTCTGGGCCACGAACCGTCCGGGCAGCCGTTCAACTCGCTGGTGCAGCTGGAATTCGAACGCGGTCGCCCGCGCAATCCCTTCATCAACGCCGGCGCGCTGGTGATCTGCGACATCAACCAGTCACGTTTTGCCGCGCCGGCGTTGTCGATGCGCGATTTTGTCCGGCGTTTGTCTGGCAACCCGAATGTCATGGTGGACGGCAAGGTCGCCGAGTCGGAATACCAGCACCGCGCGCGCAACGCAGCGATGGCTTATCTGATGCAATCGTTCGGCAACTTTCATAACGACGTCGAAGCCGTGCTGCGCAGCTACTTCAGCCATTGCGCGCTGCGCATGAGTTGCGTGGATCTGGCCCGCACGTTCTGTTTTCTGGCCAACGACGGTTTCTGCAAACACAGCGGCGCACAGATCCTCAGCGCCCGCCAGACCCAGCAAGTCAACTCGATCATGGCCACCAGCGGGCTGTACGACGAAGCGGGCAATTTCGCCTATCGCGTCGGTCTGCCGGGCAAGAGCGGCGTGGGCGGTGGCATCGTCGCGGTGGTGCCGGGGCAATTCACGGTGTGCGTCTGGTCTCCGGAATTGAACGCTGCCGGCAACTCCCTGGCTGGCATGGCCGCGCTGGAGTTGTTGAGTCAGCGGATTGGCTGGTCGGTGTTCTGATGACCTGTCTTGACTAGCGTCCGATGAACGCTACCGTGAAGCAGGCATTCTTTGACTCAAGGGGCGGGTGACTTCATGGTGAATTTCGGTTCCGCGCTTCTAGTCTTCAATGACCCGGACACTCATTTGCGCAAAGGCTTGTCTGCTGTGGTCCAGATTGGCGACACCCTGTGGGTCGCCAATGATGAATCCTTGAGCCTGGAGCGCTTCACCTTGCGTGAGCGCGTCGGTGCGGGCGAGTTTCTGTTTGATCAGCACCAACAATTCCCGTTGGCGTCCCTGTTGGCGCTGCCGGTCATCCCGACGATTGGCGAAGAATTCGTTGAGGCAGACCTGGAAGGCATGAGCTACGACCGCGACACGGGGTATCTCTGGGTTGTGGGGTCTCACAGCCTGAAACGGAAAAAACCCGATAGCACCAAGTCCCTGAAGAAAAACGCCGAGCGTCTGGCAACTGTCAGCCGCGATGGCAATCGTTTTCTCCTGGCCCGGATTCCGGTGGTCGAAGAAAACGGGACGTTCATTTTGGTAAAGAGCACCATCAACGATGCTCGAATTGCCGCCCAATTGTCCGGCGATCAACTGGGTAACGAATTGCTCGATGAACTCAAGGACGACGAGCATATAGGGCCATTTCTGCACATTCCCGGTAAGGACAACGGGTTCGATACCGAAGGCCTCGAGGTCAATGGCAAGCGGGTTTTTATCGGGTTGCGAGGGCCTGTGCTGCGGGGCTGGACCATTGTTCTGGAGGTCGAACCCGAAGACCATCCCAAGGCCGTCCACACGCTGACGCTGAAAAAAATAGGGCCCAAGGGGCGCAAATACCGAAAGCATTTTCTCCAGCTGGATGGACTCGGCGTCAGGGACTTATGCATCGATGGTGACGACATGTTGATCCTGGCCGGGCCGACAATGAACCTCGACGGGCCTGTCAGCTTGTTTCGATGGCACAACGGCGCCAGACCAACAGACGAAAGTTTTGTCTTCAGCGAACAACTGACGCCGGCCCTGGAGGTTCCTTATGGGCAAGGAGAGGATAAAGGCCGCGATCATGCCGAAGGAATGACCTTTGTCAGCACCGCCGGCGTAGAAGAGCCCTTGCTGCTGGTGGTCTATGACGCAAACGCCGGATGGCGCAAGCAGGGGAGCAATCGCCTGGAGCAAGATGTATTTCGACTGGCAAAAAAGTAACCGCCAGTGTGCCCCGGTGAATGACGCTCCACGGATTTTCCTATACATTTTCTGGCCGCTCTCCTGCATGGTGAAACCGTTTCATGTCTCTTGCACTCGAACGTCTAGTCGCTGGCACGCCAATCCCTTTTGCCGGTAACCGTGTCACTGTCGTCAGCCCCGAACTGGCGGCGCGCTTCCAGCCCGGCGACCATCTGCTGGTAGAGCAGGTCAGCGGCGAGTTGTTGCTGATCCCGGTAGCGGACCAGCAAGCGGCGGCGGTCGCCATTGAGCGCGCCGAAGCGGCCTTCACCGCGATGTCCAGCGTCCCGGATCAGGCCATCAGCGAGTTCTTCGATCGCTTTGCGCAACGCCTGGAAACCCCGGAATGCTGGGCCTTGATTGCGGCCGCCAACCTGGCCGACATCGCGCGGGCCAAGGCTCGCGGGCGTTCCACCACGCGGTTGCTCGCCGATGAACGCATGCGCGGCGACATGATCGCCGGCCTGCGGGCCTGGCGCGATGCACCGGCCACCCGCGGCAAGGTCGTGAGCTGCGTCGAGCACGACGGCTGGAAAGTCGAGCAAGTGGTGTCGCCGCTGGGCATCGTCGCCTTCGTGTTTGAAGGCCGGCCGAATGTCTTTGCCGATGCCGCCGGTGTATTGCGCACCGGTAACACCGCAGTGCTGCGCATTGGCAGCGACGCGTTGGGCACCGCCCAGGCCATCGTCACCCATGCATTGAATCCGGCACTGGCTGACGCCGGATTGCCGACCGGAGCAGTTTCGCTGGTGGAAAGCGTCAATCACGCCGCCGGTTGGGCGATGTTCGCCGACCGGCGCCTGTCATTGGCCGTGGCCCGTGGGTCGGGACGGGCGGTCAGCCAGTTGGGCAGCATCGCGCAACAGGCCGGCACGGCCGTCAGTCTGCACGGCACCGGTGGCGCCTGGCTGATCGCCGACAAGGATGCTGATGCCCAGCGCTTTGCCGCCGTGGTGCGCAACTCGCTGGACCGCAAAGTCTGCAACACCCTGAACGTTTGCTTGATCCACCGCGACCGCGCCGCCGAACTGGTGCCGTTGTTTCTCGATGCACTGCAACAGGCCGGCACCGCTCGGGGCCAGGGCTGCAAGTTGCATATCGTCGAGGGGAGCGAGGCCTGTTTGCCGGCCGATTGGCAGACCGCTAGCGTCGAGGTGTACCGCGCCGAAGGCTATCAGACCGAAGCGTTGGCCGAACCGCTGCCCGAGGATCAATTGGGTCGCGAGTGGGAATGGGAAGAAACCCCGGAAGTCAGCCTGAAGATCGTCGACGACCTGGACCAGGCCATCGTCTTGTTCAACCGCTACAGCCCGCAATTCACCGTGTCGCTGATCAGTGAAGATGCCCCGGCGCAGGAGCGTTTCTACAACGCGGTCAACGCACCTTTTGTCGGCAACGGGATTACCCGCTGGGTCGATGGACAGTACGCGTTGAACAAGCCGGAGCTGGGGCTTTCGAACTGGGAGAGTGGGCGCCTGTTTGCGCGCAGCGCGATTCTCTCGGGGGATGGCGTATTTACCATCCGTAGCCGCATGACGCAGACGAGTCTGTCGGTCAAGCGCTGAGACGGCACTCCAGAACAGCCGCGCAAACCTGTGGGAGCGTGGCTTGCCCGCGAAAGCGGCGTGTCAGGCGACATCATTGTTGACTGTGCCGCCGTCTTCGCGAGCAAGCCCGCTCCCACAGGATATTCGTCGCTCTTCATATCTTACCGGCATCAGGGACAGCCCCCCGACCGCAGGCAACGGCACGCACTATACTTAATGTGTGTCCGTGTCTGCGGGGACGGACAGCGCATCTGATTACGTCAGAGAGGGTTGCGCCATGAAACTTCATTCCTTTCAACATTATTCTCATGGTCTGGAAACGGTCGTTCACGACACGTGGATTACCGCCCGGGTGAAGTCGGCCCTGGCATTGGCCGAAACCACCCTCGGCCTGAATGTCCATGTCAAAACCCATGCGGGCACGGTGGCATTGAGCGGTCGCGTCAACACTCACAGGCAGTGTGAGCAGGCTGTTGCTCTGGCCCGTTCGGTTCCTGGTGTCGTCAATATCGATGCCAGCGAATTGCTCACTCACGTGTTCACCCCAGGACATTCTCCAGAAGCACCGAATGCCGAAGAGACCACTGAGCGTCGGCCACCCTCGTCAGACGACAAATGACTATGGTGATCCAGTGAGTGTCATGCCTGTTCGCAGCCGTGGACGGGCGCAGTCGCGTGCCAGCCCATTTTGTAACGCTGCGCCAAACCTTCAGGCGGCTTCGACCGCTTGACCATACACCGCACAGGTGTCCGGATGTTCGGCCAGAGACACGAAGTTGCGCCGGCTGGCATCCAGCGCATCGACCGAACCGGTCTCGATGTCATAAACCCAACCATGCAGATTCAGCAGGCCTTTTTCCTGGGCCAGACGCACGCTCGGGTGAGTCTGGATATTCGCCAGTTGGGCGATGACATTTTCCCGGACCATCGAACTTACCTTGGCTGCGTCGCTGGCGTGAGGGCGGGAATCGTTGATCACCTTGGCCGACTCGGCGTGTTGCAACCAGCCGCTGACGGCGGGCAGGTGATCCATGCATGTGCACTGGGCGATGGCGGTCATGGCGCCACAGTCCGAATGCCCACAGATCACGATGTCCGTCACGCCCAATACCGCGACTGCATATTCGACCGTGGCCGACACACCGCCGGGATGCGGACTGTAAGAGGGCACGATATTGCCGGCATTGCGCACCACGAACAGTTCGCCGGGCTCTTGCTGGGTCAGCAATTCCGGCACTACGCGGCTGTCGGAACAGGTGATGAACAAAGTGCCGGGATGCTGGGTGGTGGCCAGGTGTTTGAACAGGTCGGTACGTTGCGGGAAGGCTTCGTTCTGAAACTTCAATAAACCTTCGATGAGCGCTTTCATGGCGGACTTCCTTGCAATGAATGAGAAAGGGGCTAATGCCAGTCAGTTAGGCACAATCCCTGTGGGAGCGAGCCTGCTCGCGATGAAGGCGGTACATTCAGCATCAATGCCGGCTGACCCGCCGCAATCGCGAGCAGGCTCGCTCCCACAGGGGGGCGGTGTTCAAATTCTTAATTGACTGGCATTTGTCGGTGCTGGCTGTCTTAGAACGGACGCAATGGCAGGAACTTGCCGTCCAGGGTAATCACTGCGCGAGAACCACCTTCCGGGTCTTCAACTTTCTTCATGTCCAGCTTGAAGTTGATCGCGCTGATGATGCCGTCGCCGAATTGCTCGTGAACCAGGGCTTTGAGCGTGGTGCCGTAGATCTGGATCATTTCGTAGAAACGGTAGATGGTCGGGTCGGTCGGGATACCCGAGAGGCTGCCGCGCAGCGGAATGATCTGCAGGCGAGCCACGGCGTCGGCGTCCAGTTCGAGTTTCTCGCCAATCACCTTGGCGGCAGCTTCCGGCAGCGGATGCTGGCCGAGCAGGGCGGCGGTGACGTAGGCCAGGCCCAGGCCGGTGCCGTCGGTCAGATCCTGCCAGGACAGATTCCTGCGCGCCTTGGCATCGAGGATCGAAGTGGTTAGGGCCAGACTCGGGTCCTGGTAAGCGTGGGACTGTTGCATGGTGTGACTCCTGTTGGTTGTGGCTGGAAAGTGGAGCCATCTTCGGTCGATTGATTCATAGCGTCCAAGACCGATATACAATGCTTCGCATAAGTCCTGCCTATAGATGGTGTGCCCCATGCTGCTCCGACATTTGCGCTACTTGCTGGCAGTCGCCGACCACGGCGGCTTCACCCGCGCCGCCGAGGCGTTGCATGTCTCCCAACCGACGCTGTCCCAGCAGATCCGGCAGCTGGAGGAAACCCTCGGCGTCAGCCTGTTCGACCGCACCTCGCGCACGGTCAAGCCGACCGATGCGGGGCTGGCCTATATCGAAAGTGCCCGTCGGGTACTGGTGGAACTTGAAGCAGGGAAACGCGCGCTGCATGACGTGAAGGATTTGTCCCGCGGCAGTTTGCGACTGGCCATGACGCCAACGTTCATGGCGTATCTGGTGGGGCCGTTGGTGCGCGACTACGTGGCGAAGTTTGCGAACATCCATCTGCAGATTTTCGAGTTATCGATGGATGACATCGAGGCCGGGTTGCTCGATGACTCGTTGGATATCGCCATTGCCTTTACCCCGGTGAGAAGCCCCGACATCGAGTGCCTGCCGGCGTTTGTCGAGACGTTGGGCGTGATGGTCGGGCGCAGTCATCCGTTGTACGAGCGCCAGAACCCGCTATCACCAAAGGAAGTGGCGCAACTGGATTTCGCGTTGCTAACGCAGGACTTCATCACCCGATCCTCCATCGACGGGTATTTTCGGCAACAGAACATCACGCCCAAAGTGGCGATCGAGGTGAACTCGGTGAGTACGCTGTTGGAGGTCATTCGTCACGCGCCGATGGCCACCATCCTGCCGGAACCCATCGCCACCGCGGAACGGGCATTGCGCAAAATTCCGCTGCAGGGGGCTGCGCCCAACCGAGGGGCCGCGCTGCTTCGGCGCAAAAACAACTATCACAGTGCGGCGTCAGTGGCCTTCATGGATCTGGTATTGGGCGCGGCTGCGGTCGAGTCGGCGAAGTCAGTCATCCACTGATTGGCACAGCCCATTGGGAGCCTTGCCGGTGGAGGACACGGTCACCGAATCGTCATCGGCGAGGATGATCGAGATCGTGATGCCCGAACCCCTGGCTTCGAAGTGGCGATCGTTGATGGCTTTGGTTACCGCCTCTTTACTGTTGATCAATACCGGGCCGTCCTGATCCGCATGGACGACGACTTTACCGGGGCAGTCCACATCGAATGAGGGAATGCCAGGGAGGGTGTTCGCATGGACAGAATTCGCCATCGCGAACACTATGAATATCAGGATTTTGTTCATCGCAAGCCTCCAGAGATCCAGCAGGGCATACGGTTAACCATAGCTTTGTTTGGTGCGCACGAGACAAACGAAAAGGCCCCGCTCGATATTCCGAGCGGGGCCTTCTTTCTTTACTGAGGGGGATATCAATACAACCGATCAATCACCCGAACTTCGTTCTGGTTCTGCATCGATGCCCACGCCTGTTTCAGCGTTTGCAGCACATTACCGATGAAGTCCTTGTCGGCCGCGGCTTTCTTGCCGACATAACCCTGGCCGCGACGGTACATCTTCAGTCGGGCGAGCAGGTTCTGGTTGTTCCGGTCGAACTCTTCTTCGTGGGCATGGGGCGACAGGCAGTCGATATGGACCTGGCCCGATTTGCTGATCCACAGAATATGGCTGTCCTGGCTGTCTTTTTGCGCAGCGAACAAGCGAGCCAGTTCATCGATAGTAGGTTGATTGTTCAGATTCATTGTAAGCCCCTTGACCATTTGGTGATCTTTCAAAGTTGATTCGCTAATACAAGTAGCCCATCGGTTAGTTGATCCCTGGCACCGAAACCAGGACGTCAGCGGTCGGCCGTCAATACGACGGGGTCTCGCGTCTGTTGCATGTAGTCGTGTTGAATAACTGCTACGCAATAGCGTCACAACGAAGAGAAGCAGCGAAAACCTGGAGGCCACTGCCGACATTTTCAGGGTCGGCCACAAGCTTCATGAGGATTGATCGCCAGCGCTTCTCGTCCTTTGTACTGGACGTTCAGGCCAGGTCAGCTTCTTCAATCTGCCTTGTGGGCAGCGTGTATCCGGGAAAAACAGCTCGGCGGTCAGACGAGCTTGCTCAAACGTGTTGCCTGTACTCCCGATCGGGGAGATGTCTGCATCATGCAAGGGCAAATCGGAGGCGTCAACGGTTTTGTAGTGATTATTTTTGTTCACTACATATTGTCGGACAAAGTGGTTTTGGAATTAGAAAGTCGGCGTGGCTGGCACCAGCACAGCTTTGGCGGTGCTGGAATCGTCAAGATCGCAGCCTTCGGCAGCTCCTACGGGGTCGGGGTAGGAGCTGTCGAAGGCTGCGATCTTTTAAAGCGGTAAACGGTGCAGGGGTAGCCGTCCACTGCCAGTTGATGCACGGTGAATGCTGAGCCCGTGAGATCGGGTATCACCTTGGCCCAGAACAGCCGCGCAGGCTGGTTGGCATCGATGTGGAAAATCTGCCATTGACCGGGGAACCGGTTCAAGAGGACGGAGACGACAAACTTCGCGACGCCTTGGCCACGAAAGCGTCGGCTGACAAAAAAGTAGCCAATGTTGTGCTCCGCACCGACGATATGAATTTCGTTATCCACGGTCACGAAACCGGCAAGCTCGCCGTCAACCTTGATCAGAAACGGCCTGGTTGCCGGGTTTCGCCAGTAGTCCTGTTTGGGCTGGATGTTGAAGAAGCCATGTTCACCGAGTTTCAGCGGCAACCATTCGCTGAAGTCATACACGTAGAACTGCATCAGGTTCTCGATGGTTTCCAGTTCGTCGCGCTGAGCGGCGTGCAGTTCTATCGAGGGCTGGCTTCTGACTGTCGTCATGGTTGTACCTTTCAGAAAGCAGGGCTGACGCCTGATGCCTGTCAGTTAGGGGGCGGAATCTGTGGGAGCGAGCCTGCTCGCGATAGCGGTGTGTCAGTCGACATCAATATTGACTGTGCCGCCGCCTTCGCGAGCAGGCTCGCTCCCACATGGATTGGGCTTGACTGACTGGCATGGGGGCTATTGCCGGACATGAAGAACACTAGACCATTCAGGTTCGCTCGAACTGCCCTCAAGCCTTGCTTGCCGGTTTCGCCGCGCGTTTGGCACCGGTCGAGGGCTTGCGTTTGGCCGGTTTGCGTTTGTTTTTCCACGGTGTGGCGCCACGACCGGCCGGGCTTGCCGGTCCGCTGATGGTCAGGTTCAGGCCGGCGCAACGGGCCACCTGCTTGCTCATCCACGCCGCCTGTTTGGTGACGAATTCTTCCAGGCTCATTTCGCCGCTCTGCACCATGTCCAGGGCCTGCTCCCAAATCGCCGTGGTGCCGGGATCGGCAATCGCGCGAGGCACGGCATCGATCAGGCTGAACGCTGCCGGTGTCGCCGCCAGGGCCTTGCCGTTCTTGATCAGGTAGCCGCGGTCCAACAGGCCCTGGATGATCGAGGCGCGTGTGGCTTCGGTGCCGATGCCGGTGGTGTCCTTGAGCTTTTGCTTGAGCAGTGGATCTTCCACCAGTTTGGCGACGTTCTTCATCGCCTTGATCAGATCGCCTTCGGTGAATGGCTTGGGCGGCTGGGTCCAGAGGTCCTTGAGCTTCACATCGGCCACTGCGCAGTCACGCCCTTCGGCCAGTGCCGGCAGTGTTTGCGGTGCCGGTGCTTCGCGGCCCTTGGCGGGTGCGAGGGCCTCGGGCAGGGCGCGTTTCCAGCCGGGCTCGACAATCTGCTTGCCCACCGCGCGCAAGGCTTCACCGGCGCAGTCGAAGTCGGCCTGGGTCCGGTCGTATTCATGGTTGGGCAGGAACTGCGCCAGGTAGCGTGCACGAATCAGGGTGTAGACCGCCCGTTGCTTGCCCACCAGGCGGTCGAGGTTTTTCGCCGCCGCCGTGGGGATGATGCCGTGGTGAGCGCTGACCTTGGCATCATTCCAGGCCCGTGAGCGGCGCTGGGGCTCCAGGTGATCGTGCAAGGCGTTCAGGGCCGGGTCGGCCTGCCTCAGCGCAGCAAGAATACTTGGGGCTTCACTGTGCTGACTCAGCGGCAGGTAGCCGCAGTCGCTGCGCGGGTAGGTAATGACTTTGTGGGTTTCGTACAGCGCCTGGGCGATATCGAGTGTTTCCTGGGCGCCGAGCCCGAGTTTCTTCGAGCAGACTTCCTGCAACGTGCCTAGGTCGAACGGCAAAGGCGCGACTTCGCGCATGCGTTCGGTGCGCAGTTTGATCACCCGAGCGCTTGCTGCGTTGCCCATTGCGTAGGCTGCCTGTTGCGCCAAGGCCTGATTCAGGCAGCGATCCTGATCATCGCAAGCGTCGGAGGCCGCACGCCATTGGGCGGTGAACGCGGTGCCGTCGTGCAGCAGTTGCACATCGATCGCCCAATAAGCGACCGGGACGAAATCGGCAATGCTGCGATCGCGATCCACCACCAGGCGCAAGGTCGGCGTCTGCACCCGACCGACCGGCAATACACCCTGATAGCCGGACTGACGCCCCAGCAGGGTGAACAGCCGACTCATGTTCATCCCGATCAACCAGTCGGCCCGGGAGCGCCCCAATGCCGAATGATAAAGGCTGAACGTCTCGGCCCCTGGCTTGAGCGCCGCCAGTGCCTTGCGGATCGATGCATCGTCCAGAGCCGACAGCCACAGCCGCCGGATCGGCCCGCGATAACGGCAATGCTCCACCAGTTCCCGGGCGATCATCTCGCCCTCACGATCGGCGTCGGTGGCAATCACCAGTTCACTGGCCTCGCCGAGCAAGCGTTTGACCGCCTTGTACTGGCTGGCCGTGCGCGGTTTGACGGTCATCTTCCATTTTTCGGGAATGATCGGCAGATCTGCCAGCACCCAACGCTTGTAACGTGCGTCATAGGCATCCGGCGGTGCGGTTTCCAGCAGATGGCCGATGCACCAGGTCACCGTGACACCCGTTCCCAGCCAGCAGCCATCGCCCCGACGCTTGGCGCCGAGTACGGCGGCGATGTCTTTGGCCTGGGAGGGTTTTTCACAGAGGTACAGCTGCATAACCACCATCATCAATCAGTGTTCGAGAGGTGCACAGAATGGCGGCTGATGAGCGATGGAGCAATCTTTATCTGTATGGATGTACAGCTTAAGCTGTTGCGGTTGATGACAGCAGTCAGTCCACCACAAACAACCGGGCGCCAATGGCGGTGGATGAACGATGCGCTTCGGCATTGTCCGCGACCTGATAGCTCATGCCCGGCGTGAGGACGAAGACTCGACCATCCTCCAGTTCGGTGTGCAGTTCCCCTTCCAGGCAAAACAGCACATGCCCCTTTGAGCACCAGTGATCGGCCAGATACCCGGGCGTGTATTCGACGATACGCGCGCGAATCGCGCCGAACTGCCGGGTGCGCCACAGGGCGCTGCCAGTCTCGCCCGGGTGTTCGGTGGGTTCGATTTGCGACCAGTCGGTGGTGCCGAAGGGGATATTGGCAATGTCCATGCTGCTCTCCTGGTGAGGCATGCTGTTTTGGGGGCTTCACTGTAGCGCAAGCAAGCTCCGTTCGGCTGTGAAGCAGTTGCGATACCGAAACATGAGGTATACCTGTCGGAGCGCGGATACAGCGCAGCAGCGACAGAGGATCCTACTCTATGAAAGCCCCCGGACCCGGTAATCCCATCGCCATCAGCCCTCAACCCGGCTGCGTGGTGGTGAAGTTCCATGGCATTCAAGTGGCGTCATCCACTCGGGCGCTGGTCATGCATGAGGCCAATTATCCTCCGGTGTACTACATCCCCCGCGAGGACATTGCCGAACAGTATTTCGCCCGCACCGACCACACCAGCTATTGCCCATACAAGGGCGATGCCAGCTATTTCAGCCTGCAAATCCCCGGGCATGAAGGGGCCAATGCGGTATGGAGTTATGAGCATCCGAAGGTATCAGTCGCGCAGATTGGCGGGTATGTGGCGTTTTATCCTGAAGAAGTGACGTTTGAGGTGCTTGATACCTGAGGTGCAGAAAGCATTGTGGCGAGGGAGCTTGCTCCCGCTGGGGCGCGTAGCGGCCCCGAAACCTGTCAACGCGCAGAAATTCAGATAGAGCATGGTGTCCGTCTTGCGACTGCTTCGCAGCCGAGCGGGAGCAAGCTCCCTCGCCACAGGAAGCCCGCTCTTACAGGAAACCTCCGCTAGAGCTGCATGCCGTCAGTTTTTGTCCAGATCCACATTCCTGGTCTCACGCAAACAGATCATCCCCACCACCAGGCTCACCCCGGTAATCACCACCGGGTACCACAGCCCGTAGAAAATATCCCCGGTGTACACCACCAAGGCAAACGACACCGTCGGCAGGAAACCACCGAACCAGCCGTTGCCGATGTGGTAGGGCAGGGACATGGACGTGTAGCGGATGCGGGTCGGGAACAGTTCGACCATCAGCGCCGCCAGCGGGCCGTAGCACATGGCGGAGATGATGATCAGTGCGACGATCAGCGCCACGATCATTGGCTTGTTGATCTGTTGGGTGTCGGCTTGTGACGGATACCCGGCCAGGGTTACTGCGCCGCGCAAGGCCGCTTCATCGTAGCCATCGATTTTCACCTCGCCGATGCTCACCTGCACGGCGCTGCCGGCCGGGGCCGCTTCGCTGTTGTAGGGCAGGCCCTGTTTGACCAGGAAGGTTTTGACCTTGTCGCACGGGCTATCAAATTTAGCCTTGCCCACCGGGTCGAACTGGAACGTACAGGTGGCCGGGTCAGCCAGCACGGTGATCGGTGCCTGGCGGCTGGCCAGGTCGATGGCCGGGTTGGCGTAGTGGGCCAGGGTCTTGAAGATCGGGAAGTACAGCGCAGTGGCCAGCAACAGGCCGATCATCAGCACTGGTTTGCGCCCGACCTTGTCCGACAGCCAGCCAAAAAAGATGAAGAACGGTGCGCCGATGATCACGCTGACGATCAGCAGGCTGTTGGCCAGGGCCGGGTCCATTTTCAGGAACTGGGTGAGGAAGAACAGCACGTAGAACTGTGCCGCGTAGAAGGTCACCGCTTGCCCGGCGTTGATGCTGAACAGCGCAATCAACACGACTTTGAGGTTGTCCCATTTGCCGAAGGAATCGCGCAGCGGCGACTTGCAGAGTTTGCCTTCTTCTTTCATTTTCACGAACGCAGGCGACTCATGCAGGCTCAGGCGAATCCAGGTCGAGATGCCCAGCAGCACGATCGAAAACAGAAACGGAATGCGCCAGCCCCAGACTTCGAACTGGTCGCCGGTGAAGTAGCGGCAGCCGAGCACCACCAGCAGCGACAGCAGTAAGCCGAGGGTGGCGGTGGACTGAATCCAGCTGGTGTGGAAACCGCGTTTGCCCATCGGTGCGTGTTCGGCGACGTAAGTGGCAGCGCCGCCATACTCACCGCCCAATGCCAGCCCCTGAAGCATGCGCAGCACCACGAGGATGATCGGCGCGGCGATGCCGATGCTCGCGTAGGTCGGCAGCAAGCCGACGCAGAACGTCGCCACCCCCATGAGGACGATGGTTGCCAGGAACGTGTATTTACGCCCGATCATGTCCCCCAAGCGTCCGAACACCAGCGCACCGAATGGCCGCACGATGAAGCCGGCGGCGAAGGCCATGAGCGCGAAGATGAACGCCGTGGTGTCGTTGACCCCGGCGAAGAACTGTTTGCTGATGACCGCCGCGAGGGCGCCATAGAGGAAAAAGTCGTACCACTCGAACACCGTCCCGAGGGACGAGGCGAAGATGACTTTCTGGGTTTCCTGACTGGTGCCCGCGCTGCGGACGGCTTCCAGGGGCTGAACATGTTCTGACATATCGGTATCCCTCACAGTGATTGTTTTTGTTGTTCCACTGGTGTTGCGTGTTCCTTGCTGGGGTAATGCTCAATGCTCGCGAATCAGCTGCAATCCCTGTTGGAGTGCAATCCCCTGTGGGAGCGAGCCTGCTCGCGATGGCGGTGTATCAGTCACCATAGATGTTGGATGTCAGACCGTTATCGCGAGCAGGCTCGCTCCCACAGTGGGGGTGGTGGCGGTAGTTTCGAGGATCAACTGCGCAGCCTTCTCAGCGATCATCAACGTCGGCGAGCAGGTGTTGCCCGAGGTGATGCGCGGCATGATCGAGGCGTCGGCGATGCGCAGGCCGGGAATGCCGTGGACGCGCAACTCGGCGTCGACCACTGCGTGTGCGTCGTTGCCCATCCGGCAGGTACCCACCGGGTGGAAAATCGTCGTGCCGATCCGGGCGGCGGCTTCATGCAATTGTTCTTCACTCTGCAAGCTGTCGCCGGGCAGGTACTCGATCGGTTTGAACGCTTGCAAGGCGGGCGCGGAGACGATGCGGCGGGTCAGGCGGATGGCATCGGCTGCCACTCGCAAGTCTTCGGGATGGCTCAGGTAGTTGGGCTGAATCAGCGGCGCTTCCCGTGGGTCGGCGGAGCGAATGTCGATTCGGCCGCGGCTTTGCGGACGCAGATCGCAGACCGATGCAGTGAACGCGGGGAAGGCGTGCAGCGGCTCGCCGAAACGCTCCAGCGACAACGGTTGCACGTGGTATTCGAGGTTTGCCGAGGTCTGCTCCGGTCCCGAACGGGCGAAGGCACCAAGTTGGCTCGGGGCCATGGACAGCGGACCGCTGCGGTCATACAGGTAACGCAGGCCCATGCCCATCTTGCCCCACAGCGTGCCAGCGATCTGGTTCAGGGTGCGGGCGTTTTCCAGTTTGTAGATCAGCCGCAGTTGCAGGTGATCCTGCAGGTTGCCGCCCACGCCGGGCAGTTCATGGACAACGCCGATGCCCAGTTTTTGTAGCAATGGGCGAGGGCCGATACCGGAACGCTGAAGAATGCCCGGTGAACCGACGGCACCGGCACACAGGACGATTTCCTTACGCGCTTTGAAGGTTTTCGCCTGGTCTTGCCAACGTGCGCTGACCGCTGAAGCGCGGCCGTTTTCCAGCAGTACACGGTCCACTTCGACGTCGGTCAGCACCGTCAGATTGGAACGCTGGCGGATTGGTTTGAGAAACGCCTTGGCCGCGTTCCAGCGGATCCCGGCTTTTTGATTGACCTGGAAGTAGCCGCAGCCTTCGTTGTCGCCCTGATTGAAGTCATCGATGCTGGCGATGCCGCTTTGCTCGGCTGCCGTGCGAAATGCATCGAGGATCGGCCACGACAGCCGCTGCCGCTCGACTCGCCATTGCCCGGCAGCGCCGTGAAATTCCGAGTCGCCGGCAAAATGGTTTTCGCTTTGCTTGAACAGTGGCAGCACGTCTTGCCAGCCCCAGCCGGCATTGCCCTCGGCCGCCCAGCCGTCGTAATCGCCGGCCTGGCCGCGCATGTAGATCATGCCGTTGATCGAGGAACAGCCACCGAGCACCTTGCCGCGCGGGTAGCTCAGGGCGCGACCTTGCAGGCCCGGTTGCGTTTCGGTCTTGAAGCACCAATCGGTGCGCGGGTTGCCGATGCAGAACAGGTAACCCACCGGGATGTGAATCCACGGGTAGTTATCGCGGCCGCCGGCTTCGAGCAGCAACACGCGATGCTGCGGGTTGGCTGACAGTCGATTGGCCAGCAAACAACCGGCCGGCCCGGCGCCGACCACGATGTAGTCGTATTCATCAAGGGAAGTCTGCATCCCTGACCTCGTATTGTTGTTCTTGTTGTCGGTCATCCTAGTTGTTAGCTTTCGTTAAAAGAATGTTAGTTTTTGCGCAGCCGCTGTGCGTTTTTAAACAGCGTCGTTAACGGCATAACGTCAAGGATGGTTCATGTTCGACTGGAATGACCTGCGGTTTTTTCTCGAATTGCAGCGTAGCGGCCGCTTGCTGACCGCTGCTCGCCGCTTGAACACCACTCACGCCACCGTGGCCCGGCACATCGAAGCCATCGAAAAAAGCCTTGGTACCGCGCTGTTCGTCCAGCATGCCCAAGGCTACGAATTGACCCCGGCCGGCGAAGCACTGCTCAAACACGCCGAAGCCATGGAAAACGTCGCGCTGCTGGCTCAGGAAGAAATCACCCAGTCATCCGCGCCGCTGGGCAAGATCCGTGTCGGAGTGACGGAAGGGCTGGGCATCATGTTCCTCGCCAGCCGCATGAACGGGCTGTTCGAACGCTATCCGGGGCTGGAAGTGGAGCTGGTGGCGGTGCCGCGCTTCGTCAGCATCCTCAACCGCGAAGCGGAGATCAGCATCCACCTGGAACGCCCGGCTGCCGACATGCTGGTCACCCGCAAACTCACCGATTACCGACTGGCGCTCTATGCCAGCCAGGCCTATCTGGACCGCTCGCCACCACTGCACAGCCGCGAAGACCTCAGCCGCCATGCGTGGATCGGCTACGTCGACGACTTGCTGTTCAGCCAGGAACTGATGTTCCTCAACAGCTTCTGCCGCAACCCCCAGGTGGTGTTTCACAGCACCAGCGTCATCGCCCAGCAACAGGCCGCCCGCTCGGGGTTGGGGATTGCTGTGCTGCCGTGCTACATGGCCAGCGCCGATCCCCAACTGGTGCCGTTGTTGCCGGACGAAAGCATCCAGCGCAGTTATTGGATCAGCACGCGGCGCGAGCTGCACAAGTCGGTGCGGTTGCGGGTGCTGTGGGATTACGTGGTGGAGTTGTGTGAGCGCGAGCAGGATCTGCTGCAAGGCTCCACTCCCCTGTAGGCGCGAGGCTTGTCCGCGAAGGCGCCAGGCCTCGCTCCTACAGGGGATTGTGTCAGGCGGCGCCGGGGTGTTGTTGGGATAGCTTGTTAACCGAATCCCTCACCACAGAATCAGCGACTCATTTTTTCGTCACGACTGCCGATGACAACACGGACGATTTCAACGGATGCAATCCATGAACAAAGCTGTTGCTTTACTGTTGCTCACTGCCCTGATTGCAGGATGCCAACCCATCATCCCTTTCAACAATCCGGCCGATCAATATCCCCCGGGCCTGCGCTGCTTTGCTTACTGGGGTCAGAAACCCATCGGCTCGCTGGAGGTTGATTACATACACGATCTCAGCAAGCGCGGCGATAAGGCGTGCACGATGATCCTCGGCCACATGTACTTGCGTGGCCAAGGTGTCGCACAAGACATACCGCAGGCCAAGGCTCTCTATCAATCCGTGGCCGACGTGGATCCGGCGGCCTATGCTCAACTCGGCCGTATGGCGGAAAAAGGCATTGGTGGTCCACCCAACCTGGTTGAGGCCAGACAGTTTTATCAGCGTGCCGTCACCAAACCCGGGAATACCGACGTTGAGGCCAAGCTGGCTGAGTTCATGGAGGAGGGCATAGGTGGGCCGCAGGACTTCCAAGGTGCGCTGGCGCATTACCTGAATGCCGCCGGGATCGTCGGCGGCGCTTCATGGAAAGGCATGGAGCGGATGCGAGCCAAAGGCCTGCCCCTGACGATCGAACAGCAACAGAGCTACAACAATATCTTTACCAACAGCGTGGAGTACGGCGTCAGAAGAAAGATCAAGGCCATCAAGAAGACTCTGGCGAAGGAGAACATGTCGGTTCCTGCCAGCAAAACTGTTCGGGTACAGCTGGAATACACCCCCGGTTCGTTGGTGCCTGTGAGCTCGCTGCTGGAAAGTTCGGGTAATGGCGCCATCGACCAAAAGGTGATGCAGGCCTTTAGCGACTACCGATTCCCCGCCGATCCAATAATGCCTCCGGGCCAGAAGACCTATAAGGCAATCGCCATCGTCACCCCGGACGAGTACGACACGCTCCCGAGCAAAAAGGACTGACCCGCCCCACCCCAATCCCCCTGTGGGAGCGGCGGTGCGACGATTAGACTTGCTCGAAGGCGCCCGGTCAGAAAAGAGTTCGACTTCAACGGATGCAATACATGAACAAGGCTGTTGTTTTACTAGTGCTCACGGCCCTCATTGCAGGATGTCAAACCACCCCGCCCAGCCCTCAGGAGGACTTTCAAACCGGCCTCCGTTGCAGGCTTCTTCTAGATAAAAAACCCATCACCCCGGAGCAGGTTGAAGACATCCGCGAATCCAGCGAGAACGGCAACCTCCTGTGTAAACTCGTGCTCGGCTTTCTGTACGAAACTGGCCAGGGCGTGCCGCAGGATGTACATAAAGCCAAGACCCTCTATCAGTCCGTGGCCGTCGGGAAAGCAGCAGGCTATGAACAACTGGCTCGCATGGCGGAAGAGGGCATCGGCCAGGCGCCCAACCTTGTTGAGGCCAGGCAGTTTTATCAGTTGGCCGTCACCAGACCCGGAAATCTGGACAGTGAGGCCAAGTTGGCCCAATTCATGGAGGACGGCAGAGGTGGTCCGCAGGATCTGAAAGGGGCTCTGGCGCATTACCTGAACGCCGCCAAGTACGTCGACGATGCTCCATGGCAAGGCGTACAGCGGCTACGCGATAAGGGCCAGGTTCTGTCGGTCGAACAGGTAAAGCACTACAACGGAATATGGGTCGATAGCCTCGATAGAGGCCTCAAAAGCACGGCGGTGGACGTTCAGCAAGCCCTGGCGAAGCAGTTCAAGTCAGGCGCTGCCGGCAAACAGGTCACGCTACAACTGGTAGGCAACCCTGGTTCGGTTGTGCCTCAAATTTCAGTGCTGGAAAGCTCGGGCGATAGGTCTATCGACCAAGCGGTGCTGAAGGCTATGAGCGATTACCGGTTTCTCGACGAGCCGATATTGCCAGCAGGTCAGAAGACTTGGCAGGTGTCTTTCATCGTCGAGACGGAGTGTTATGAAAGGCTCCCGCGAACCCGACCAAGCTGTTCGCAATAACAAGTCGGGTCGCGTGAGGGGGAGCTGGGTGCTTGCCGGGATAACGCTTGGCGTCCAATCTATGGCATGACGACAAGGAGCGTTATCCGACACTCCGTCGCGATAAAGGGAGCTTGCAACATGACCGACGATACAAAAACAAAAGGCCCGGCGTCGTACTTCCCCTCAATTGAAAAAAAGTACGGCCAGCCAATCGACCATTGGCTGGATTTGCTTGGAACAGTAAGCGGCAAGAAGCATATGGAAATGGTGGCTTGGCTGAAGGCTGAACACGGTATGGGGCATGGTCATGCCAATGCGTTGGTTGCGCATTATCTGGCGAGCGCTAAAACGTGAGTGAGAAGGCTTTCGAGTAAGGCGGGAAGGGCGCAGATTGCAATTCTCTGGCCCATCCCAACCCACCAACAGCTCGCTCTCAGCCCATTTAAACAAGAAAAATCACGATCGTTTAAATGAAGCTTGCCGTTACCATCTAAAGGCTACAACGCCTTGCGCCACCGCCTACGCGTAAGACAGAATCCGCCGGCTTGTGCGCCTTGGGCTCGCTCGGTAACTTGATTTCCGTCACTGCTCATCAGTGATCGGGTCTGCAAGCCCGTCGGAATACCAGTCGCATAGCCCTGCCACAGGACGCTCGTTTATGTCCGCGAAATGGCGGCTTTGTGCGGGAGATCTTCGGATCTGCCGGGTTCCTGGTTTCCCGGCCTTGCAGACCCGCACTTAGCTGCCACCTATCATCTGCAAGTGATGCAGGTAGCTCCTAATGAACAATCAGGAGTTTCACCATGATCAAACCTGCGTTCGGCGCACAGACATTCAGCCATTGGACGTCCGTTGCGCAGGGTTGTGGTTCTGGCCATCAGGAATCGACAGGGTCGCCCGCACCCCGCCTTCAGGTGGATTGACCAGCGTAATCCGCCCACCCAGCCGCGTCGCAATGGTGCTGACGATGGTCAGTCCCAACCCCGCGCCTCCGGTATTTCCACTGCTGTAAAAACGTTCGAACAACCGTGCGCGATCCGCTTCGTCGATGCCTGGCCCCTGGTCCTGGACGCTCAAGTTGTAGAACCCGTCGTCCCGGCTCAATTGCACCGTGATGACGCCATGCTCCGGCGAAAAATTCGCGGCGTTGGTGACCAGATTGTTCAGGGCGATGTCGATGGCGGCAGCGTCGGCAAGCACTTCAAAAGGCTGGTCAGCGACATCGAAGGCCAGCTCCAGGTTCTTGCTCAATAACCAGGGCGTGAGTTGGGCCAGACTGGCGCGCACCGTTTCGCTCAGGTCGATGCTTTGCTCCACTGGTGCCACGGCTTTGGGTTCGAGACGGGCCATGGTCAGCAACTGATTGACCAGGCGGCTGGTGCGGTCGACCCCGGCAATCAGAAACGCCAGGGACTCACGACGCTCCTGTTCCGTGCCGGCTTCCTGCAGGTTCTGCGCATGCACCCGCAGCACGGCCAGCGGCGTGCGTAATTCGTGAGCGGCGTCGGCGATGAAGCGCCGTTCGCGGCCAAGCACCTCTTGAATTTGCGCGAGCATGCGGTTGAGCGCTGCCTGCATCGGTTCCAGTTCGCTGGGCAACGGGGTCAGTTGCAACGGCTCCAGAGAACCGCTGTGCCGTGCCCGCAACGTTTGCGCCATATTGGCCAGGGGTTTGAGCCCCCAGCCAATGGCCAGCCAGACCATGGCCGCCAATATCAGGCTACCCAATACATTGGGCCACAGGGTATGACGCACGATCCGGTCTACCAGGTCCGCACGCACGTCGTCCCGTTCACCGACCCAGATGCGCAGATCATTCTGTTTGTCTTCGAGCATGAACACCCGCCAATGGCGGTTGTGCAGATCCACCACATCGCTGAAACCGGATTTCGTCGGCGGCGCCGTGAAGGAGGGCGCACTGGCGGTGTGCACCAGTACTTCGCCCTTGCGATTCCACACCTGAAAGGCAATTTTGCTTTCATAGGGATGACCATCGACTCTCGGCACCGCTTCACTCAAGGCCTTGTTGAACGCTTGATACAGTTCGGCGTGTTCATTGCTGGCCAGCGGCATGCGCATCACACCCTGCAACAGCCGGGCGTTCTGGGCCAGTTGGGCGTCGTAGACTTCGGCAATTTCGTGATTGCTGTCGTGCAGGTTGAGCACGCTGATGATCGCCAGGCCCGTCAGCATCAGGCCGATGATCAGCGTCAGGGTGCGACGCCGGATCGAAGTCATCGACGCTCCTCCACCAGGTACCCGACACCGCGAATGGTGCGGATCAGGTCGGTGGAAAACTTCTTGCGCAGGTGATGGATATGCACTTCCAGGGTGTTGCTTTCGGCTTCTTCGTTCCAGCCGTAAAGCAGTTGCATCAGGTGATCGCGGGTCATGACCCGGCCCGGAGGCGAGAGCAATTCGTGGAGCAGTTGATACTCCTTGGGCGTCAGCGCCACCGGTTCGCCTTGATAGCTGACTTGCTGGGTACCGGGGTTCAGGCTGATGCCGGCGTGTTCGATCAGCACTTGGGCGCGACCGGCGCTGCGTCGCAACAAGGCCCGCAGGCGAGCCTTGAGTTCGGCCAGGTCGAAGGGCTTGATCAGGTAATCGTCGGCCCCGGCATCCAGCCCGGCGATGCGGTCTTCGGTGGCATCCCGGGCGGTGAGGATCAGTACCGGCAGGTTGGAGCCGCTTTCGCGCAGACGGTGCAACACTTGCAGACCGTCCATGCGCGGCAGGCCGAGGTCGAGCACGGCCAGGTCAAACGTCTCGCTGAGCAGCGAATGCAAGGCACTGCTGCCATCTTGCAGCCAGTCGACGGTGTAACCCTCACGGCTCAGGGCCTGATGAATGCCCTCGCCAAGGGCCACGTCATCCTCGATCAGTAATAAACGCACGCGGACTCCTGTCAGTTGAGTTTTTTGTTCACGTCCACCAGTAACGCTTCGATCTCTTTGCGGCGCCCGGCGTCGGCGCTTTCCCGGCTTGGGCGGGGGGCCGCTTGCAGGGCTTTTTGCAGTGCTTCCCTGGCTTCACCATAGCGCTTTTGACGGTAAAGGTGATCACCCCAGAAGTACAGACTGTCGATGCCGGCGGGATTCAGCTGCAAGGCCTGCTTTAACAGTTGTTCGGCCTTGTCGGCATCGCCGAAACCAAGGGGCCAGCCGGGCACGCGATCATACAGCGCCGCGAGACTGGTATAGGCCGAGCCTTGCAAGGCCTTGGGATCAATAGCGAGGGCTTTTTCCAGGTCAACTTTGGCGGCCTTGACCTTGCTCAAGGCGCCGAGGCCACCCTGGGCTCCGGCCCAACTGCTGGTGACAATGCCGGACCAGATCCACGCTTCGGCCAGGGATTGGCGTTCCTGGGTAAACGCCGAGGCTTGGGTCGCGAGTTTTTCGAAGGCCGCGGTACGTTGGTCGGCGGGCAATTCGTATTGAATGTGCGCCCAGCTTTGCTGAATGCCATTGAGGCGCTGCTGATCGGCGGCGTCCAGCGCCCAGACGCTTTGGCTCAACACCCCGAACAGCAGGCAAGTGACGATTTTTTTCATGGTTTGAGACTCTCGTTATCGGGCTTCTGACTGAGGCGACGGATCAGCGGCAACTGCTTGCGCAAGCCACGGTCCACCAGATGCGGCAACAGACTGTTCAGGCGGACGAAAAAGCGTTCCGGCCAGCCCAGGTACACATCGCGCCGGTCACCGGCAATCGCGTGGATGACCGCCGAAGCGACAGTTTGCGGATCGTCGACATTGGCTTTGAGCGCATCGTTCAGCGCCTGGGCCGCCGGGCTGTTCATGCTGGTGTGGGTCGCCCGAGGGGCAACGTAAAGCACGCTGATCCGGGTGTCGGCCAGCTCCCGGCGCAGGGCTTCGGAGAACCCGCGCAGGGCAAACTTGGTGGCGCAATAGCTGGCGTAACCGGGGTAGCCGATGGAGCCGTAGGTCGAGCCGACGTTCACCACCATGGCGCTCTCGGCTTGCTTGAGCAGCGGCAGCAAAAGCTTGGTCAGGCAGATCGGCGCACTGATGTTCACCGCCAGCATCGCATTGATCTCGCTGTCATCGAGCTGTTCGAGCATGGCGAAGTGGTTGACCCCGGCGGCGTTGACCAGCAGGTTGATGCCACCGATGGCTTCGCCCGCAGCCAGCACTTTTTGTCGGTCGCCGGGGACGGTCAGGTCAGCGTCGACCCAACACAGGTGCAGCGGGTAGCGTTCGAGCAAGGGCTCCAGCGCCTCCCGGTGCCGGGACACGGCCAATACCCGCGCGCCACTGGCACACAGGGCGCTGGCGATGGCCAGGCCGATACCGCCGCTGGCTCCGGTCAAAACCACACGGGCTTCATGCAGCTGCATGCAGGTTCTCCCCATCGCGGGGCAGGCCGCGGAACATGTCGGTATAGAGCGTGTAAACGACCTTCGATGCATGAATCACCGCGGCTTGATCCGCCGGGTCTTGGAGTGTGTTCATCAGCCGGCGGTAGGTCTGCATGTGTTCGATATCCAGCGAACCGTGGGAACTCAGGTAGCTGAAGGCGGTTTCCGGCAGCGCCAGGCGCTCGCGGATGCTGCCGGCCGCGTGGGTGGCCAGGGCAATGCTGGTGCCTTCCAGCACGTTGACCATGCCGAACAGGCCCACCGGGTTGTCCCGGGCAATCAGGTCGTAGAGGAAGCTGACCATCAACTCGATCGGCAGCGATGGACGACCGTCACGCACCGCCTCTTTGTCACCGCCACAGGCCGCGATGTCGTCGAGTACCCACTGTTCGTGGCCGTACTCCTCGTCGATGTACTCGCACACCGCTTTGCGTAGCCATTCCAGCCGCTGCGGCAGACGTGCGCCGCATGCCATCATCAACGGCACGGTATGGCGCACGTGGTAGTAGGCCTGGGCGAGGAAGGCGCGGTAGCTCTCCAGGCTGACCTTACCCTCAAGGGCATCGCGGATGATCGGCAGGTTGAACAACTCGTGGCGTTCCTGCCGGGTGGCTTCTTGCAGGGTGTCGAAAAAACTCATGATGCGGATTCCTCGGAAAAAATGAAGTCAGTGAGCTGCGCCCGGTAATGCTCGACGATGGCGTCGCGGCGCGGTCGGCCATTGGCCGTCAGCAAGCCATTGGCGGCGGTGAACGGTTGATCGAGACGGGTCCAGTGATGAACCTGGGCGTAATCGGGCAAGGCCTCGTTGGCCTGGGCCACGGCGGCGGCCAGCTCTTCATCGGTGCAGTCCGACCGATGGGGCCAGAGCAGGGCGTGGTTGCTCGGCATCGCTTCGCCGTAGACGAACGCCTGAGCGATGTGGCGACGCTGAGTGAGTTCGGCCTCGACCCATTCCGGATTGACGTTGCGGCCGAAACTGGTGACGAACTGATGTTTCTTGCGCCCGTTGAGGTAGAGAAAACCTTCCGGGTCGAACTCGCCGAGATCGCCGGTCGGCCACCAATCATCGCCGAAGGGCGCTTGCCCCAAGTAGCCGAGCAGGGTCGAGCCCTTGACCAGCACTTCACCATCATCGGCCAGGCGAATCTCGACATGGGGCAGGGGCCGGCCAACGCTACCAGGGCGGCGCGCGCCCGGGCGGTTGAGGCACACCACCGAGGAACACTCCGACAACCCGTAACCTTCGTAGACCGAAATGCCGATGCGCTGGGCGCGATGCAATAATTCTTCGGAAACCCGCGCACCGCCCACGGCGGCAAAACGCAACGACTGAGGGTTGAACGCTTTTTGCTCGGCGGCGCTGACCAGCATCAGCAGCAACTGCGGCACCAGGATCAGACTTTCCGGTTTTCGGGCGGCCAGACAACCCAACAGCCGCGGCACATCGACACCGCTGGCACCTTGAATGCCCAGGGTTTTCTGGCTCGGTACGCTCAAGGTCGCGCCGGCATACAGCGCGGCGTAACAGCCGAGGTTTTCCAGCAGAATCGCCAGGGGCAGCAGCGCCAGGTGATGCCGTGGATCGGTGGGTTTGCTTGCCTGATCCAGCTCACGGGCCACCCGCAAAAGGCTCTCGGCGCTCAGGCACACGCCTTTGGGCGTGCCGGTGGTGCCTGAGGTAAAGGTCAGTTTGGCGGTGCCTTCGGGTATCAGGTTCGGGCCGCTGAAGGGGCGACGCCAGAATTCGCCGGTCTTCTCGTAGCCGGCCGCCTGCAGTTCGGCTTCCAGTTCCGGTTCGGCAATCACCAGTGTCGCCTGGCTCTGTTCCAGACAATGACTGCGTTGTGCCGGGCTGAAGAATGGCGGCAACGTCAGACAGGTCAGGCCTTCGAACAGGACGGCCAGGTCCCAGAGCATCGCTTCGGTGCCATTGTCCAGGGCCAGCGCGACCACTTTTACGTGCTCATCGCGCAGACGCTGTTGGCGATACATGATCTCGGCGTACAGCGTGGCGTAGTCCAGTTTCAACTGATCGCCCCACAAGGCGATGGCGTTGGTCTTGCGCTCGGCATGACCGCGCAGGGTCTGCTTGAACCGCTCCATTTCAGGCGACATGGCTGGACTCCTCAAGGGACGTCGGCAACCCCAGGCGATTGAACAGACCGATATTGCGCAAATGGATGAAACCGGCGCGGATGTTGCCGACATGCACCCATGGCTGACTCTCGTAATAACTGCCCCAGAGGTGGCGGTCGTCGCCCAGCCGCGCAGGATCGGCGGCGCAGAGCGTCACCGGCTTCAAGCCCAGGCGATGAAAACTGTTCACCAGCCCGATGTTGCCGGTGAACGCCACCCATTCCAGCCCGCCCATGGCCAACAGGTAGGTGATGGCGATGATGCTCAGGCGCGCACTGCCGGTATCGCTGGCGGCGAGGTTACCGACCTCGACAATACCGGCCCGGTCCACGGGTTGACCGGCAGCGTCGCTGATCAGCGGATCAATCGCCTCGTCCAGATAACGCTCCAGAAACAAGGGTTCGGCACCGGCCAGTCGTACGCCAGCCACCGCACACAGCGTGCCTGACACATCGCTCATGCCGAACAGCTGCGGCATGAATTGGCGGATGTCGGCGCCATGGGCCTTTCGAAAACGCTGCTGGATAAAGGCTTCGAGAACCGGACGCTGGGGATCGTCCGGCAAGGCTCTGGCCAGACTCATCTGCGGGGTTTCGGCTTGGCCGAAGTGCAGGGGCAGAGGGATGTTCCAGTCGAAATCGGGCATGGGCAAGAACGCCTCCCTGAGTAAGTTCGGGAGGAGTATCAAAGGCAATTCTTAACGGAGTCTGAAGGTGGACCTTCAGATTGTCTTAAGACTGGACGGGCAGGGTGGCGCCGGTCGGTTCGACGAAACCGGATCCCGGCTGTACGAAATGAGTCGGCAGCCGCCACTGATCTTCACGAGGCCCTGTATGACCCGAGATTCAGCAGTACACCGGTATGGAAAACTCTCGATTACCTTGCACTGGCTGATGCTGGCGCTGTTCGTCGGCGTTTATGGTTGCATCGAGATCAAAGGATTGCTGCCCCGTGGGCATGCCTTGAGGGGCCTGTTTCTGGGGTTGCACGGCGTAATCGGGTTGAGCATTTTTGCGCTGGTCTGGGTTCGCTTGCTCGGGCGCCTCACGCCCCGGCCACCGATTACCCCGGCCCCGCCCACCTGGCAGACCGGCGTCTCGCACCTCATGCATTTGGCGCTGTATGGGCTGATGATTGCTACGCCGCTATTGGCCTGGTTGATGCTGGCCGCCGGGGGCAAGCCGATGCCGTATTTCGGCTTTTTCTTGCCGGCGCCGGTTGCGGTTGATCCCGATCTGGCCAAGCAACTCAAGCATTGGCATGAATGGCTCGGCAGCACTGGCTACTGGTTGATTGGTTTGCACGCAGCGGCGGGGTTGTTCCATCACTACTGGGTCCGTGACAACACGCTTGCGCGCATGCTGCCGGGTGGCTCTGGTGTGGGTGTCAATGAGCGTCAGCGATAATTCGGAATTGGGTGCTGGCCAAGCGTTCGCCATTTACCAGAATGTGCACCGCGTGCTGGCCGGCATAGTGCCTGCGGGTGGTCAGTTCCTTGATGTGCTGACTGCGGCTAATGGCTTCGCTGGCATTGTCGGACAGCGTGAGGGCTTTAAGTTTGAACACCTTTGCCGAGGTGCTGCCGTTGGCTTTGACATAATCGATAGCGTAATCGATCACCAATCGCTGACTGTCCGGGACCGTGGACTTCACTCTGAAAGACAGGGTGATTTTCTCACCCAGACGTATCACCGCCGGCTCAACCTTCACGTCAATGATTTCAACCTCGGGCTTGCCGCCCGCGCCAATGATTGCCAGCGCTCGCTTGTTACCCTGTTTGATCAAACTGCGCAGAGCGTGTCTGGCGATCCACGCCGTGTGTTTGTTGTCCAGCGACCAGCCCTCGATCAGCGCCAGCACCCACTCGGGATGATCCTTGGTGATGTCGTTGAGGTGGTTGGCCACGGATTTGCGCACGTAGAGGCTGTCGTCGGCCTTGAGATTGTCGAGGATCGCTGCCGCCAGTGTCGGGTCGGCCTGGACCTGTTCCAGGCGGAACGACCATGGCAGGCGCGGTCGGCTGCCTTCGCTGGCCAGGCGCCGGACGTGTTCGTTGTCATCCAGCGACCAGTCTTGCATCAGCTTGAGTGAGCGTTCGATATCGCCGCGCAGAAAGTGCCGGATGGCAAATTCCGATGAGCCGAAGGCCGTGAAATATTTGAGCGCGTCCATCGACAGATCGAACGTGTGAGCGCCGTAGGTCGCGACGTAGTGCGGCAAAAACATACTGACGAAGGCGCTGTTCAGGCGCGGCGCGAGGGCGCGCAGGACGTCGAGGGATTCTTCATAACCCAGCGGCAATACCGCGTGCAGGCATTCACTGACGCGGGCCATGCGTTGCATGACTGACAACTCTGAGAGATCGGTTTTAGCCAGTTTCAGGAAGGCCTTGGCATCGAACCCGGGATAGACCGCCGTCATTTCGGTGGCGATGTGCGCGAGGCGTTCGGCGTTGAAGATTTCCTTCAGGGCGGGGGAGGTTTGGTCAGCCATAGTGGATTCCTTGGTCGTTGTTATGATCGTTCCCACGCTCTGCGTGGGAATGCATCCCGTGACGCTCTGCGTCACATTTCAAGAGCGGACGCAGAGCGTCCATGGCGGCATTCCCACGCGGAGCGTGGGAATGATCTGGATCAAACCTTACCCGCTTCCTCTTCCAACTGATCCGACTCAAACAGTTTTGCCAGTTCCGCCCGCGCTTCCTGCGCCGTTTGCATCACTTTGGCCGCATCGTCATACACCGCGTGCTGGGCCTCCAGCACCTGTTCATCGTGATGGGTAAAGCGCTTGATCCGCGCATCCGCCTGGGCCTGCGTCAGCCCGAGTCCGACCAAGGTCCGCCGGGTCATTTCCAGGCTGGAATAATAGGTTTCCCGCACCGCCTGCGCCCCGACATCCACCAACCGGTGCACATGCTGACGGTTACGGGCGCGGGCGATGATTTTGATGTGCGGATAGAGCCTGTGCACCACTTCGGCCGTCTTGATGTTGGTGTCGGGATCATCGGTGGCGATCACGAAAAACTCCGCTTGCTCGACCTTGGCCGCGCTGAGGATTTCCGGGCGCATCGGGTCGCCATAGAACACCGGTACACCGCCGAAGCTGCGGGACAATTCGATTGTTTCCACCGATGTGTCGAGGGCGACGAACTTGATGTTCTGCGCCCGCAGAATCCGCGCCACGATCTGCCCCATCCGGCCCATGCCGGCAATCACCACGCGTGGCGTATCGGTGTCGATTTCGCGGAATTTCTCCGGCACCACCACCGGTTGAACCTTGGGGCTGACCAGTCGGGCGCACAACAGCAACAACAGCGGCGTCACGGCCATGGACAAGGTAATCGTCAGCACCAGCAGGTCGTACAGGCGCGGCTCGAATAGCCCCTGATCACGACCGATCTTGAACACCACAAATGCGAACTCACCACCGGCCGCCAGCACGATGCCGAGGCGAATCGCACTGACCTTGCCCAAACCTCCGGCCAGTCGACCGACAACGAATAGCAGCGGCAACTTGATGGCGATCAGCAACAGGGTCAGCCCCAGCACCACGACCGGCGCGCTCAGCAGCAGACTCAAATTGGCGCCCATGCCGACGCTGATAAAAAACAGCCCCAGCAGCAGTCCCTTGAACGGTTCGATCTGCGCTTCCAGCTCGTGGCGGTATTCGGAATCCGCCAGCAGCAAACCGGCGAGGAACGCGCCGAGTGCCATGGACACGCCGACCAGGTCCATCAGCCATGCCGTGCCGATCACCACCAGCAACGCGGTGGCGGTGGACACCTCCGGCAGACCGGTTTTGGCCACCACCCGAAATACCGGGCGCAGCAAGTACCGTCCGCCAATCACCACCACAGCGATACTGCCCAGCACCCGCAAGCCATGGTTCAAATCTTCGGCGGCACTGGTGGTGTGATCGCCCCCGGCCAGCAGCGGCACCATCGCGATCAGCGGGATCGCGGCGATGTCCTGGAACAGCAAAATCGCGAACGCCAACCGCCCATGAGGGCTGGTCAGTTCCTTGCGCTCGGCCAGGCTTTGCAAACCAAATGCGGTGGACGACAACGCCAGGCCCAGACCCAAAACGATCGCGCTATTCAGCGATTGGCCGAACACGAACAACGCCAGCACACCAATCACCGAACCGGTCAGCAACACCTGCGCCAGGCCCACGCCGAACACCGATTTACGCATCACCCACAAGCGTCGCGGCGACAGCTCAAGGCCGATAATGAACAGCAACAACACCACTCCGAGTTCGGAAATATGGCTGACACTTTGCGGGTTACCGATCAAACCCAGCACCGACGGCCCGATGATCACCCCGGCAAACAGATAACCCAGCACCGCCCCCAATTGCAGGCGCTTGGCCAAGGGGACGGTGAGCACCGCCGCGAATAAAAAGACGACAGCGGCTTGTAACAGGTTGCCTTCGTGGGGCATGGCGAAACTCCTGGGTGGGGCAGGCGAGAGCGGCGCTCGCCCGATTTTCAGCGGGGGCGTCAGGATAAAGGCTGGCGTCCATTCAGTCAGCAACCAGGTTGTTATCGAGCTCCACGGCTCAGTGGGGCCATTGTTCGAGCAGAATCGAAACGAACTTCTCCGCCGCCGGCGATAACGATGCGCCCCGACGGTACACCAGGCCAAGTGTCCGGTTCACGACGGGGTCAGTCAGAGGGATGCTCACCAGTGTCGGGTGATCCGCCGCCGGCATCGCGAGACTCGGCATGGCGGAAACCCCAAGCCCGGCTTCGACCATGCCCAGCGAGGTGGACAAATGCTGCACTTCATAAAACCACTGCGGACGCCAGCTCAGGCCCGATAGAGCGTGGTCCAGCAACATGCGGTTGCCGCTCAGGCGCCCGACGCCGATCAACCGGTAATCGCTCAGTTCTGACCAGGTCACGGACGTTCGCTGGGCCAGTTCATGGTCACGACGGCAGGCCAGGACGAAGGGTTCGTTGACCAGTGAAACGAATTCGATGTCCGGGTGCTGGCCGCTCATCATGTTGATGCCGAAGTCGGCTTCCCCCCGCAACACTGCTTCGAGCCCTTCATTGGCGCTGAGGTCGAGCAAGCGGATGCGGATTTTCGGATAGCGCTCGTTATAAAGACGAATCACCGACGGCAGGAAATAAAACGCAGCGGTTGGAATGCAGGCCAGGGTCACCTGGCCGATTTGCCGTTCGGCCAGCTCACGGATGTTCAGGATCGAATCGTCGAAGTCATCCAGTAATCGACGAGCCTTGGGCAGGAAGTCGCGGCCGACGCTAGTCAGGCTGACCTTGCGCGTGGTGCGATCGAGCAAAGTAGTCCCTAAACCCTCCTCAAGTTTTTTTATCCGTCGACTCAAGGCTGGTTGCGACAGATGCAGTGCATCGGCAGCTTCGTGAAAACTCCCCAGTTCGGCGATTTTCACGAAAGATCGAATGTCCTGGAGCTCATATTCCATGTTTTATCTCGTCGGGAAAGGGCGTTGAACTGCGTTATGAACGTTAAAACTTTCTTTTGTGAAACGCAATAATTGCTCCGATCTTTGCATTGGAAACACAATTACTTCCCTGTCACTCTTGTTTGCAAGACATCAATTACCCCGATTGATTAACAAGAGTTAGTGGCCATGCAACGAATTCCTTGTGTGCTGATGCGCGGTGGTACCTCAAAAGGACCGGTATTTCTCGCCTGGGATCTGCCGGTTTCGGTTGAAGAGCGCGATGAGTTGTTGCTCTCGGTGATGGGCTCCGGTCACGAACTGGAGATCGACGGCATCGGCGGCGGCAGCCCGCAGACCAGCAAGGTCGCCATCGTCAGCCCGTCGTTGCATCCCGAGGCCGATGTTGATTATCTGTTCGTCCAGGTCATGGTGTCCCAGCGTCGGGTGGATACCGCCCCGAATTGCGGCAACATGCTCTGTGCGGTCGGGCCGTTTGCCATCGAGCAGGGCCTGGTCAAGGCGGTCGGTGAGTTGACCCGCGTGCGGATTCGCAATCTCAACACCGGCACCTTCGTTACCTCTGACGTGCAGACACCAAACGGCAAAGTCAGCTATGAAGGTGACACCGCCATCGATGGCGTGCCAGGCAGCGCGGCACCGGTTCAACTGACATTCCTTGACGCAGCGGGCAGCAAGACCGGCAAGCTGTTTCCAACCGGCAGCACCCAGGACTGGTTCGACGACATTCCGGTGACCTGCATCGACATGGCCATGCCGATGCTGATCATCGAGGCGCGTCACCTGGGCAAACGCGGCGACGAATCTCCGGCCGAGCTGGACGCCGACAGAGACTTTATGCACCGTCTCGAAGCTCTGCGGTTGCGGGCCGGCGTGGCCATGGGGCTGGGCGACGTCAGCGACAAGGTCATTCCCAAGCCTGTGCTGGTTGCACCGGCCAAGGCCGGTGGCACGTTGCAGGTTCGCTACTTCATGCCGCATAACTGCCACCGTGCACTGGCCATTACCGGTTCCATCGGTCTGGCCACGGCATGCGTCAGCGAAGGCAGTGTGGTTGCGCAGATGCTCGGTAATACCGGTGGGACGCGTCTGCAACAGGTGCGGATCGAGCACCCGAGCGGCGGCATCGATGTCGTGTTGTCCTACACCGGTAAAAACGGTGACACAATCCGCGCCTCTGTTGTTCGTACCGCACGAAGACTGTTTTCCGGCTTTGTGTATGCCCCGGTTTCCCAACGGCTCGCCGGGTAGTCTTCCCGCGCAGTCACTGTCGTTTTGCATCAGAACAATTCTAAAAATGGGTGATGCCATGAAAGTTGTTAAATCGCTCTACTTCCAGATCCTCTGCGCCGTGCTGCTGGGCGTCGTGGTCGGGCACTTCTGGGCTCAGCAGGCCATTGCCCTCAAACCGTTGGGTGATGCCTTCATCAAGCTGATCAAAATGATGATTGCGCCAGTGGTGTTCTGCACCATCGTCACCGGCATCGCCGGGATGAACGACAAACGCTCCCTTGGCCGCTTGCTAAGCAAGACCATGCTGCTGTTTCTCGGGCTGACGGTGATCAGCCTGTTCATAGGCCTGGTCGCGGTCTACGTGTTCAAGCCGGGCGCGGGCATGAACATCGATCCGAGCCAATTGAGTACGGCAGGTCTATCCCAGTACACCGAGTCTGCGGCGAAGCTTGGGGTGGTCGAGTTTTTCATGCACATCATCCCCGACACCTTTATAGGTGCGTTCAGTAAAGGTGAAGTGCTGCCGGTGCTGTTTATCGCGGTGCTGTGCGGTTTCGCCCTGTCCTCCCTGGGTGACCGTGGCAAGCCAGTGCTCGATGTACTGGAAGCGGCGTCGCAGATGGTCTTCAAGATTTTTTCCTACTTGATGCGTTTTGCGCCAATCGGTGCCTTCGGGGCACTGGCGTTCACCGTCGGACAGTACGGCATCACCTCGCTGGGTTCGCTGGCAAAGTTGATCATGACCTTGTACGTCGCCTGCGCCTTCTTCGTCTTTGTGGTACTGGGGAGCATTTGCCGCGCCCACGGCTTCAGCCTATGGAAGCTGCTGCGTTACCTGCGCGAAGAGTTTCTGGTGGTGCTGGGGACTTCCTCCACTGAGCCGGTCATGCCACGCATGCTGGAGAAACTTCAGGCATTGGGATGCAGCAAAGGCGTGGTCGGGCTGGTGCTGCCGACGGGGTACTCGTTTAACCTCGATGGCACGGCGATCTACCTGTCTCTGGCGGCAATTTTCATTGCCCAGGCCTGCAACATTGATCTGACCATGACCCAAACCTTGACCATGCTGGCGATCATGTTGCTGTCGTCCAAGGGCGCGGCGGGGGTGACTGGCAGCGGTTTCGTGGCGCTGGCTTCCACGCTCACGGTGATCCATGACATTCCGCTGGCTGGTCTGGCGCTGTTGATCGGGATCGACCGTTTCATGTCTGAAGCACGGGCCTTGACCAGTCTGGCCAGTAACGCCGTGGCGACTGTGGTGATCTCTATCTCGGAGAACGCCTGCGACCGTCAGGTCCTGCTCGATACCCTGGACGGTAAAAAACCGGCTGTCCCGGATGGCGATCAAACCTGGGATCGCGTCGGAACCACCACGCACATTTAGTACTGCGTAAGCGCTGCAAAAACTAACCTTTTTACTACCTGCTGCCGGGCGTCGCCGATCGCGTCGCCTGGCGGGCTCGGAGTCGTTCGCCTGCGCGTCGGCCACACAATCCATAACAACAAGAGAGTTGCCTTATGCTTGCCTTACTCGGCTTGGCCATGGTGGTTGTGTTCACCTTTCTGATCATGACCAAACGTCTGTCACCGATCGTTGCGTTGACCGTTGTACCGATCGTCTTTGCGGTTATCGGCGGTTTTGGTGGGACTACCGGCAAAATGATGCTTGATGGCCTGAAAATGGTCGCACCGTCGGCGGCGCTGTTGCTGTTCGCGATTCTGTTTTTCGGTTTGATGATCGACTCGGGGTTGTTCGATCCGCTGATCCGCAAGATTCTCAAACGGGTCAACGGTGACCCGATGAAAATCGCGGTCGGCACTGCGCTGCTGTCGCTGACTGTCGCCCTGGACGGTGACGGCACGACCACTTACATGATCACCTGCGCGGCGATGCTGCCGTTGTACAAGCGCATCGGCATGAACCCGATGATTCTGGCGACCATCGCCATGCTGTCACTGAGCATCATGAGCGGCATGACCCCTTGGGGCGGCCCGGCGACCCGGGCGATTGCCGCGCTGGGGCTGGATGCCGGGGCGTACTTCATTCCGTTGCTGCCGACCATGGTCGGTGGCGCCGCGTGGGTGGTGTTCACCGCGTTCCTGCTGGGCCGCACCGAGCGTAAACGCATAGGCAATACCCAACTGCAGAGCGGTGGCGGTGATTGCTACATCAAAGCGATTCTTGAGGATACGCCGCACAAGCGCCCGAAACTTGCCTACGTCAACCTGTTGCTGGTGACTGCGGTGATGGTCGCGCTGGTGATGGGGATCATGCATTCCGCGATCCTGTTTCTGATCGGTTTCGTGCTGGCGCTGATGATCAACTACCCGCAGCTGGACATTCAGAAGGAGCGCATTCTCGCCCACTCCGGCAACGCCATGACCGTGGTGCTGCTGGTATTCGCGGCTGGTATTTTCGCCGGGATTTTCTCCGGTACCAAAATGGTCGACGCCCTGGCGCAAACCCTGGTGGACTGGATTCCACCGTCTTGGGGGCACCTGTTCCCGCTGGTGGTGGCGATCACCAGCATGCCGTTGACATTCGTGCTGTCCAACGATGCTTATTACTTCGGTGTGGTGCCGATCCTCGCCAACGCGGCGGCGGCCTATGGGATCGATCCGGTGGAAATCGCCCGGGCGTCGATTCTTGGCCAACCGGTGCACCTGATGAGCCCGCTGGTGGCCTCGACCCTGTTGCTGGTGGGGATGGTCGATCGCGACATCGGCGACTTCCAGCGCGCCACCGTCAAATGGGCGGTGCTCACCTCCCTGGTGCTCACCGCGCTGGCTCTGCTGACCGGTGCCTTGACGCTGTTCTCCTGATTCACCCCTGACTCGCCGCTGATAGAACTCCACGCTCCCGATGACGGGGGCGCGGCCACGTGCATCCTTAAAACAACAATATGAGTAGTTCGACATGATCCATTTTCTGACTCGCGGGGCTCTTCTTCCTCTTCTGGGCGTGTTGCCGATGGCCACTGCCGGTGCGAGTGATTTCATCGACGACAGCAAGTTTAAGCTGCAACTGCGTAACGTCTATTTCAACGAAAATTTTCGCGATGAGCATGGCTTGAGTGCGCGTTCGGCCAGAACTGCCAAAAGTGAGCGCACCGAGTGGGCCCAAGGGTTCCTGCTGGATTTTCAGTCGGGTTTCACCCCCGGCACTATCGGTTTCGGGATCGACGCATTGGGCTTGCTGGGGGTCAAACTTGATTCCGGGCGTGGCCGCAGTGGCACCGGTCTGTTGCCGGTACACGATGACGGTCGCGCCGCCGATGAGTTTGCCAGCGCCGGGGCTGCGGCCAAGGTCAAACTGGCCAAGACCACCCTCAAGTACGGCACCCTGCTGCCCAAAACTCCGGTACTGATCTATAACGATGCGCGCTTGCTGCCGCAGACTTATGAGGGAGGGCAAGTCGTCAGCACCGACATCGACAACCTGACCCTGACTGGCGGTCATCTGGACCGATTCAAGCTGCGCGATTCCACCGACAGCGTGTCGATTATTCCTGACGGATACTCAGGCGAAAAAGGTGGCGATTTCACCTACGCTGGCGGTGATTACAAACTCGGCAAGAACACCCGTCTGAGTTACTTCTATGGTGAACTGGAAAATTTCTATCGCCAGAACTTTGCCGGCATCCAGCACGATCTGCCATTGGGCCCCGGGGTGTTGACCGGCGACCTGCGTTATTTCAGCAGCAATGACGCGGGCCGTGCCTACGCCTCGAAAATCGATAACGACATGCTCAGCGGTCAGCTGTCCTACGCGGTGGCGGGGCACACCTTTGGCGGCGGTTATCAACAACTCAGCGGTGACGCCGGGTTGCCATACGTCAGCGGTGCGACGGTGTACTCATTCAGCAACGTCGGCATCGGCAAGTTCATCGAAGAGGACGAGAAGACCTGGATGCTCAGTTACGGTTACGACTTTGCACCGGTGGGCGTGCCCGGGCTGACGTTCATGACCCGTTATCTCAAAGGCAACGACGGCAAGTCCGACACCAACATCAAAGAGTCCGAACGCGACACGGAACTGGCCTATGTGGTCCAGAGCGGCACGTTCAAGGGGCTTGGCGTGAAGCTGCGCAACTATGTCTACCGTTCGGACTTCGCGCGTGGACGTGACAGCAATCGGATCTATGTCACCTACGACATTGCTCTCTGGTAGGGCGCCGTGGCGCCTGCGTCAGACCCGGCTCACCGTCTGCTCGCCCAACCGATACTGATTATTCCCACTGCGTTTAGCCCGAACCGTGGGAGGAGGTGGCGGGTATATTAGTTCACGGCCACTGCCCGATACAGAGCGAAACGGTTGCCAATAGTCCGCATTTCTGGGAAAACGGCGCCCATGAAGCTTGTTCGGGCAAGCGCACACTAGAGTGAATGTAATGAATGATGAATTGCAGGTAATCGACCTTGAAGTGGGCGACGGCAAAGCCGCTGTCAAAGGCGCGCTGATCACTACTCAATATCGAGGATGGCTGGAAGACGGCACTGAATTCGATTCTTCCTACAGCCGAGGCAAACCTTTTCAGTGTGTGATTGGCACGGGACGGGTGATCAAGGGCTGGGACCAGGGAATCATGGGCATGCAGGTCGGCGGTAAACGCAAATTGCTGGTGCCGGCGCATCTGGCCTATGGCGAGCGGACGATGGGCGCGATTACACCGAATTCGAATCTGATTTTCGAGATTGAATTGCTGGAAGTGCTGACGCGGGATGATTGATGGGCGTGTGAGCTGTGGCGAGGGGGCTTACCCCCGTTGGGTTGCGCAGCGACCCCAGTCCGGTTATCGCAGTTCTTCAGGCATGACTGCATGCGCCGATTTTACGACTGCTGCGCAGCCGAGCGGGAGCAAGCTCCCTCGCCACAGTTCAGTGCCTGGTTCACGGTTATTGTCCCTTTGCTAAATGGCAAGTCAGGTGAATACCTCAATATCATCAAGGGTGTCCGCCACAGTCCCTTCCAGGGAGGGGAATTTTTCCTTCACTTTTTCAAGGGCCGGGAGTACGGCACCCAAATCCAGATCACCCTGTCTGCGGGCGATGTGACCGAGCGCGGTGATGGCAGCGGCTGCAACCGATTCGGACTCACTCTCGAGGTATTTCAGGCAGGTGTTCTGAGCCCAGGTATTGTCTTGCTCATTCAACCCGATAGAAACCAGTGCGGCGATAACGTTGGTTTCTACGTCGCTAGCTAGAAGCGTTGTCGCTTCCTCGTGGCTCATTGTTGGATCTTGGTAGAGAAAGCTCACATTTTTACTCCCCTCTGTGGCGAGGGAGCTTGCTCCTGTTGGGCTGCGCAGCGGCCCTAAAACCCGTGAATGCGGTGTGTCAGGTAATCTCCGCTCGCCAGTTTTGCGACTGCTGCGCACCCGAGCGGGAGCAAGCTCCCTCGCCACAGACCATCGGCTATTGCTGCGGATCGATGTTATCCAACGCCCGGTTCACGGCCAGTTCGCCGAGCATGATGACCTGCTGAATCCCCAACATTGTGTTGCGATGTGGGTCTTCCAGAAGGGTTGCGAAATCACTGATCATGACACTGGCTGATGCCAGTGATTCGCAGGCATTGGCCAGCAAGCTTTCGGTATCCATGTCGGGTGCGACGACAAACATTGTGCTGGGTTTGCGTGGGGGCTTGGGCGAAACCGATTCGGCTTCTGATTCAGGAGGGTTTGGAGTGTGTTTGAACATTGCTTGTTAGTCCTTAAGTGATGCTGACACCACCTTGCGACTAAACGAGAGGGTGGCAGCTGTACGCAGGTTAGTCGACCGGGGACACAAGCAATTACCGGCGCGCCCGAAGGCGCCCTGCGTACAGCTGCCATTGAGCGCAGGCGTAGGTACGCCCGACTGAATGGAGTGCATGCTGCTTGTGAAGACTACCGAGCGACTAAACCCGATCACTGACCATTCAGTGACGGGAATCAAGTTACCGACGGCCCCCAAGGCGCACAAGCCGGCGGATTCTGGCGTAGTTGTAGGCAATGACGCAAGGCGCTGTAGCCTGTTGCGCAGGTCGGAAATGATGCGTCGTTTGTCAGGCCGTCATCCCGGGCAAGCCCGCTCCCACAGGGTTTGCGCTGAACCTGTGGGAGCGTGGCTTGCCCGCGATGAACGATGACTCGGTCCACCTGACTTGCTAACCCCGGCAGCATCGGCAATCATGTCCGCCATATAGGGGTAGGGGGTATGCGTATGTCGCACATCCACGAACACAAAGACGACCTGCTCAACCGCGTCCGGCGTATTGCCGGCCAGGTTCAGGCGGTTGAACGGGCGCTGGAGTCCGACGCCGAGTGCGCCAAAACCCTACACTTGGTCGCGGCGATCCGCGGTGCGGTCAATGGTCTGATGGATCAGTTCATCGACGCCCACGCTCGTGAGCATGTGGCGCGTCCCGGGCTCAGCGATGAAGCACGCGCCGAAGGCGTTGAGGACTTGTTGCAAGCCATCCGCCGTTACTCGAAATAGAGGCCAGCCCCATGACTCTGCAACCTCAAACTTCGCACTTTACCCACGACCACCTGTTTCTAGGGGCCGCCCACGATGAAAACGCCCGCCGCACGTTGTGGGTGGTGGCGCTGACGTTTGTGATGATGATTGGCGAAATTGCCGCCGGTTACATCACCGGTTCCATGGCGTTGCTGGCGGACGGCTTTCATATGGCGACCCACGCCGGGGCCTTGGGCATTGCGGCGGCGGCCTACGGCTTTGCTCGACGACATGCCAACAATTCGCGCTTCAGTTTTGGTACCGGCAAGGTCGGGGACCTGGCGGGTTTTGCTTCAGCCATAGTGCTGGGCCTGGTGTCGATCGGCATCGCTGGCGAATCCATCGTGCGACTGTTTCAACCGACCACCGTAGCCTTCACCGAAGCGACGGTGATTGCGGTGGTGGGGCTGGGGGTGAACATCGTCAGTGCGTTTCTGTTGTCGGGCAATCATGGACATCACGGCCATGATCATCACGATCACAGCCACCATCACGACAACAACCTGCGTTCGGCGTATTTGCATGTACTGGCCGATGCGTTGACCTCGGTGCTGGCCATCGTGGCATTGTTGGCCGGGCGCTACCTGGGCTGGGTCTGGCTGGACCCGGTGATGGGCATTGTCGGCGCCATCGTGATTGCGAAATGGGCTTACGGTTTGATGGGTGACAGCGCCGCAGTGTTGCTGGATACCACCGATGAGCACGTCGCCGCCGAAATTCGTGAGCTGCTCGAGTCGACGGACGATGTTCGCATCAGTGACCTTCACGTCTGGCAAGTCGGCCCTCAGGCGCGGGCGGCGATTGTCAGCGTCGTGGCCGCGGCGGGTGTCAGTGCCGACGCCATTCGCGAACGTCTGGCGCCGGTTCATGAGTTGTCTCACCTGACGGTCGAATATCGCAATGCTTGAAGTGTCTTTCAGGCAAAGAGAGGAATGCGCCCGTTAAGGGAAGGGCGGTAGTGCCAGGTCAACCGGTCCAAAGCAGGTTGCATCGCCAGGATCTCAGCCAGCGTCGCACGGGCAATGCTTAAGGCCAGCACCTGCCCCGGACATTGATGCCGTCCCGCGCCGAACGTGAAGCTGCGACGGTTCGGGCGATCGAGCAAAAACGCATCGGGATCATCATTAAGCTGCGGATCGCGATTGGCCGAGGCCAGCAGCACCAGGATGACGTCGCCGGGGTTCAGATTCACGCCGTCAATTTCACACGGCGCGGCGACGAAGCGGCGGGTGTTTTGCACCGACGGGTCGAAGCGCTGGACTTCAGCGATCAAGTCATCAACATGAGCCGAATCCAACTGTGGGTTTCGCCTCAACGCCAATAGCGCATTACCGATCAGCCCGGCAGTGGCTTCATGGGTTTGGGAGAACAATCCAATCAGGTTGGCGATCAAGCTTTCAGAATCGGTCGATGTCACCGCGAAACGCTGCCGGATACCGGCGAGCAGGGCGCTTCGATTGCTCGGATCGTCCAGAAGCTCGATGAAATAACCCTTCAGCTGTTCCGCCGCGACATGGGCGGTGTTCAGTTGTGCCTGATCGCTGAGCGGCGACAGGCAGGCGACAAAGTCTGCGGTCAGCTCGCTGATGGCCCGGCCCTGAGCCGGAGAAAACCCCAGCAACGCCGCCACTACGCAGACCGGTCCGCGAAACATCGCCGCGTACAACCCGTCGGGGCCCGGGGTAATCAATCGAGCGCCGACCAACGCATTGACCTCATTCACGTCAATCAACGCCAGCCCCGGCTCAATCGCCGCCCTCGGGCAACGCTGCCGCTCGCCTTCATTCATCCGCATCAACTGACTGAACACCTTGCCGGCCATGCCTTGAGCAATGGCCTTGGGCACCGGCTCATGGGACGGCCGGACATGGCAGCCCGGATGCGCCAGCACGGCGGCGACGGCTCGGGCGCTGCTGGCCACCCACAGTTTCAGTCCTTGATGAAAAACCAGCCCACCCTCGGCGCGCAGTTGTGCGTAGTAGGGGTAGGGGTAGGCGTGAGTCGCAGCGATGATCGGGTCCATGGGTCGCAGCCTTATCGGTGGTTGGAAAGTGTTGCTACTATCTCCAGTCCGAAAGGGCCTTGATTCGTCCGGGAGCGAAATATGAACGCAGAACAACACGACATCGGCGTCTCTCAAGTGGCTGCCGCCATCGCGGAACCTGCCCGAACGAAAATCCTCTGTTCGCTGATGGACGGCCACGCCCGCACCAGCACCGAGCTGGCGACGATTGCCGAAGTCAGCGCCTCGACCGCCAGTGCTCACCTGGCCAAGCTCAAGGAACTGGCGCTGGTGCGTTTGCATGTTCAAGGGCGCCATCGCTATTACAGCCTCGCGGACAAGCGCGTGGCCCAGGCACTCGAAGCGCTGATGGTGATCGGCCAGAACGCTGCGCCGACGTTCAACCCGCGCACCCCGGATCGCCTGCAATTCGCCCGGACCTGCTACGACCACATGGCCGGCACGCTGGCGGTATTGCTGCATGACCGGATGATCGAAGCGGGGTGGTTGCTGGAGACCGATGAGCAGGCTTATCGACTGAGCGACAGTGGTGAAGCGTTGTTCGAAGGATTGGGCATCGACGTCAAAGACCTCGGCACCTTGCGCCGCCGCTTCGCCTGCCCCTGCCTGGACTGGAGCATGCGTCGGCCACACCTGGGCGGTGCCTTGGGTGCGGCGTTGCTGCAAACGGCGATCAAACGCAAATGGGTGACGCAGGACCTGGACAGTCGGGCGCTGGCGTTGACGGCGCTGGGGCGTAAGGAACTCAGTAGTCGGTTCGCCGTTGAGCTGCCGGTTCAGGGGACGACAGCGCAACCCACGTCCACCGAGAACCGGAGCCGCGCGATCGCCAGTCCTGCGGCTTAGCGACTGGAGGAGGCCATGAGCACGCCAAAGCCGGCGAAGGTTACGCCCGAGACTTTCGCCGCCAGCCAGGAACCCTTCGGGCTCGACAACCAGCCTTTGGCGGCATTGGCGAGCAAGGCATAGCTGCCATGCACCAGAATCACCAGTACCCCGTAGGAAGCGACCAGTTTGATGAACTGGGTGTAGAAGTGCGCTGAGGTGTCGATGAATTGCGGGAACACCGCCAGAAAGAAAAACACCGCCTTGGGGTTCAACAGCTGCATCGAAGCCGCTTCAAGGAAGCGATAGCCAGGGCTTGAGGGGCGCGTTTCAAGCAGGGTGCTCAAACGATCCGAGCGCCAGCTTTTGTAGCCCAGGTACAACAAATAGGCGGCCCCTGCGTATTTCAACGCGGTAAAGGCGTTCGCGGAGGTGCTGAGTATCAGGCCAACACTGGTGGCGCTGATGGCGGCGACGACAAATGCCCCCGACGCGACCCCCAGAATGCCCGGCACGGCCCCCGTCCAACCGTGTCGCACCGCGTTGGACAGGGTCAGGACCACGCCTGGCCCCGGGCTCAAAATGGTCAGGGTGGCGAAAAGTACAAAGAGTCCGTAGCTGTTCATGTCTTGCTCCATCGGTGGCGCTGGCTGCGTGTTGGCAGATTGGCGTGACGAAACGAGCGTGACAAACGCTTTAATTAAAGCGCATAGGTGACTAAATTAGACACATGATCAATCAACTACCTCCGCTTAATGCCGTTCGCGCCTTCGCCGTTGCTGCTCGCCATCAGAGCTTCAGCCTGGCGGCCGAAGAGCTGCATGTCAGCCACAGTGCCGTCAGCCGGCACATCAAATTGCTTGAGGAGTACCTGGGCGTGCTGCTGTTCGAGCGGCGCATCCGTCAATCGGTGCTAACCCCGGCCGGCCAGCGCTTTTATGAGCAGGTCAGCGCCGGGCTGTCGCAGATCGCCAACGCTGCCGCTGCGCTCAAGCAACATGCCTCGCTGCCTACCGTGAAGATCAATGTCCGTCCGTCCTTTGCCGTGCTTTGGCTGACGCCCAGGCTGGCGGATTTTGTTGCGCAGCACCCAGGCATCAAGCCGCAGGTGATCACCCAAACCCAGGCACCCGATCAGGCACGCGACGGGTTCGATGTCGTCATTCGCCGTGGCCGTGACGACTGGGCACCGGCGATTGAAGCGCGACCGCTCTTCGAAGACGAACTATTACTGGTCGCGGCGCCATCGCTGATTGAGCGCCTGCCACTTGAACACCTCACTTCGCTGAGCCGGCACACGTTACTGACCGTCAAGGCGCGTCGCGAAGACTGGCACAATTGGGCCATGCACTTTGGTCAAAGCCAGTCAGCCACCCAGGTAACCCGGCAGTTTGATCACATGCACCTGGCGCTTCAGGCTGCCGTGGATGGACAGGGTATCGCCCTGTGCCCAACCTCTTTGCTGGGCACTCACCTCTCGAGCGGACGCCTGATTTGCCCGTTACCCGAGTTGCGTCTGCCGTTGCCGCGTTATTACTACGGCGTTGCACCGGACGTGACGGCGCAGACACGGGTGTTTGTGGAGTGGATGTTTGCCCGCATTGCTCAAGATGAGCTGCATTGGCAAACACCTGGTGTTGTGACCACTACGCCCTGAAATTCCAGACAATCTCCACCACCCGCACCGCCAGCACCAGGTAGACCAGAAACAGAATGATCTGAAACGCCGTGTGATACGGCAACCTGGACAGCCGACGCAGGCCGTCGCTGACATTAAGCAGCATCAGCACTGCTGACAGCAGGATCAATCCCCAGCCGGCGAGGCTTGAGGTGAGAAACCCCATAAACAAGTACTGATCGCTGTGCAATGCGTTGGTGCCCGCCGCAAACATCAGCGCACACACCAGCAGGTTCTTGATGTTGTCGAACACTTGCGTGGTGAAGTCGGTGTCCAGCAAGGCCAGATACTTTCGCCAGAGTTTTCCCATGGTTTTGATGGCACCCGTTGATGGCTGTTGGACGTGGCAAGTCTAGTGACCTTTTCCACGATTCGCGGACGAAAAAAAGCCCGGCCTTCAAGATGATGGCCGGGCTTTTTTGTTCAAACGGACGGTTGCGTCAAATCAAACCTTGACGATCCAGCCCGCTGGCGCTTCGACGTCGCCGGTCTGTACACCGGTCAGCTCTTTGTAGAGCTTCTGGGTGATCGGGCCGACTTCGGTTTCGCTGTGGAACACGTGCAGTTTGTCGTTGTAGCTGATACCGCCGATCGGGGTGATCACTGCGGCAGTACCGCAAGCGCCGGCTTCCTTGAAGTCGGACAGCTTGTCGATGAACACGTCACCTTCGACCACTTCCAGGCCCAGACGGGTTTTGGCCAGCTCGATCAACGACAGACGGGTGATGCCCGGCAACACCGAAGGGGAGTTCGGGGTGACGAACTTGTTGTCGTGGGTGATCCCGAAGAAGTTGGCCGAGCCGACTTCTTCGATTTTGGTGTGGGTCAGCGGGTCCAGGTAGATGCAGTCGGCAAAATGCGCCTTCTTGGCCTGGGAGCCCGGCATCAGGCTGGCGGCGTAGTTGCCACCGACCTTGGCCGCACCGGTGCCTTGTGGGGCGGCACGGTCGTAGCTGGAGATCAGGAAGTTGTGCGGGGTCAAACCGCCCTTGAAGTAAGCGCCGACCGGGATGCAGAAGATCGAGAAGATGAACTCGGGCGCGGTACGCACGCCGATGTTGTCACCCACGCCGATCACGAACGGGCGCAGGTACAGCGCGCCGCCAGTGCCGTAAGGCGGGATGAAACGCTCGTTGGCACGCACCACTTCCTTGCACGCTTCGACGAACTGTTCGGTGGACACCTGCGGCATCAGCAGGCGCGCGCAGCTGCGTTGCATGCGTGCGGCGTTCTGGTCCGGGCGGAACAGGTTGATCGAACCGTCCTTGCAGCGGTAGGCCTTCAGGCCTTCGAAGCACTGCTGGCCATAGTGAAGGGCAGTGGAGCCTTCGCTGATGTGCAGCACGTTGTCAGAGGTTAAGGTGCCTTTGTCCCACTCGCCATTACGCCAGTGCGACAGATAGCGCTTGTCTGTCTTGATGTAGTCAAAACCCAGCTTGTCCCAATTGATGCTTTCGTTACCCATGACACCCTCTATCACTTAACAACCGCCGAAACGGTTCAAGGCTTCTGACATTTTTCTGGATGGGGACAACAATACTTCATTCCGGGCCCATTTCGCAGCCCGGAATGCGTTCCTTTGATCGTTCCCACGCTCTGCGTGGGAATGCAGCCCGGGACGCTCCGCGTCCCTAAAGCGGACGCGGAGCGTCCGTTGAGGCATTCCCACGCGGAGCATGGGAACGATCAGGTGAGGCGGTTAGAGGTGCAGCGCGTGACCAAGGGCACGCAACGCCGCTTCCTGCACCGCCTCACCGAGCGTCGGATGCGCGTGGATGGTGCCGGCGATGTCTTCCAGACGAGCGCCCATTTCCAGGCTCTGGCCAAACGCCGTCGACAACTCCGACACGCCCACACCCACTGCTTGCCAACCAACAATCACATGATTGTCCCGACGAGCGACCACCCGCACGAAGCCGCTTTTCGACTCCAGCGTCATCGCCCGGCCATTGGCGGCGAACGGGAAGCTGGACACGATGCAGTCCAGCCCCGCAGCCTTGGCCTCGTCCGGGGTCTTGCCGACCACCACCAGTTCCGGGTCGGTGAAGCACACGGCGGCGATGGCGGTCGGGTTGAATTCGCGGTGTTTACCGCTGATCAGCTCGGCAACCATTTCACCCTGAGCCATGGCTCGGTGCGCGAGCATCGGTTCGCCGCTCAAGTCGCCGATGGCGTAGACGTTGCGCATGCTGGTCTGGCACCGGTTGTCGATTTTGATCGCCGAACCGTTCATGTCCAGGTTCAAGGCTTCGAGGTTCCAGCCTTGAGTGTTGGGTTTGCGGCCGACAGCCACCAGTACCTGATCGGTTTCCAGGTTCAAGGTGTCGCCATTCGGGTCACGAACTTGCAACGTATTTCCTTGTGAATCAAAGCCTTCAACGCTGTGCTTCAAGTAAAGCTTTACGCCGAGTTGCTTGAGCGCTTCGTGTACCGGATGGGTCAGTTCGGCGTCGTAGGCTGGCAGGATACGATCCTGCGCCTCGACCACACTGACCTCGGCGCCGAGCTTGCGATAAGCAATCCCCAGCTCCAGACCGATGTAACCGCCACCGACCACGACCAGCCGTTTCGGCACGGACGTCGGCGCGAGGGCTTCGGTGGAGGAGATGATCGGCCCGCCAATCGGCAGCATCGGCAGGTTCACGCTTTTCGAACCGGTGGCCAGCACCAGGTGCTCGCATTGAATGCGCGTGTCGCCGACTTCGACGGTCTTGCCGTCGATCACTTTGGCCCAGCCTTGAATGACCTGAACCTTGTGCTTCTTTAATAGCGCCGAAACGCCGGTGGTCAGGCGATCAACGATACTGTCCTTCCACTCGACGCTCTTGCCGATGTCCAGGGTCGGCGCCGATACGCTGATACCCAGCGCCGAGTGTTGGCTGTGGTGCTGCGTCTGCTGGAACTGTTCGGCGACGTGAATCAACGCCTTCGATGGAATGCAGCCGATGTTCAGGCAGGTGCCGCCCAACGATTGGCCTTCCACCAGAATGGTCGAAATGCCCAACTGACCGGCACGGATCGCCGTCACATAACCGCCAGGGCCGCCGCCGATGATCAGCAGCGTGGTGTTCAAAGTCTGTTGCATGACCTTCTCCACAAATGCCTACTCAACAAAAAGCGTGGCGGGTTGTTCGAGCAAGCCACGGATGGCCTGGATGAATTGCGCCGCGTCCATGCCATCGACCACACGGTGATCGAAGGAGCTGGAGAGGTTCATCATCTTGCGGATCACGATCTGGCCTTTGACGACCATTGGCCGTTCGACGATTTTGTTCACGCCGACGATCGCCACTTCCGGCAGGTTCAACACCGGGGTGCTGACGATGCCGCCTAGGGCGCCGAGACTGGTCAGGGTGATGGTCGAGCCGGACAGCTCATCGCGGCTGGCCTTGCCAGTGCGCGCAGCGGTGGCCAGACGCGAGATTTCCGCGGCGCTGTCCCACAGGCTGCGGGTTTCGGCATGGCGCACAACAGGCACCATCAAACCGATGTCGGCTTGGGTGGCGACGCCCACATGCACCGCGCCGAGGCGGGTGATGACCTGGGCTTCGTCGTCGTAACGGGCGTTGATTTGCGGGAAGTCGCGCAGAGCCACGACCAACGCGCGGACCAGGAATGGCAGCAAGGTCAGCTTGCCGCGGGTTGCGCCGTGTTTTTCGTTCAGGTGCGCGCGCAGTTCTTCAACGGCAGTGACGTCGATTTCTTCGACGTAGCTGAAGTGGGCAGCACGCTGGGTGGCGTCTTGCATGCGCTGGGCGATCTTGCGGCGCATACCGATCACCGGGATTTGCTGTTCGTCGTTGCGCTGGGCGTAAGCGGCGGTGGCGGTCGATGCATTCGACTGACCCTGAGCCAGCCAGGCTTCGAGGTCTTCGTGCAGCACACGGCCGGCAGGGCCGCTGCCACGCACCAGACGCAATTGAATGCCAAGGTCCAGCGCATGCTTGCGCACGGCCGGGGAGGCCAGTGGACGCTCATCGGCCTCGCGCGCAACCATCGGACCCTGGCACGCGGCGGCCGGGCGAGGTGCCGCAATCGGTTTGCTTTCAACAACCGCTTCAACTTTCGGCGTTGCAGCGGGTGCTTCTTTAACCGCTACTGGCTGAGCCGACTCTTTAACGTTGCCCGCGCCTTCGACTTCGATGCTGATCAGAATGCTGCCGACTGCCATGACTTCGCCAGGCTGGCCGCCCAGCGCAATCACCTTGCCATGCACCGGGGACGGGATGTCGACCATCGCCTTATCGGTCATGACATCGGCCAGCACCTGATCTTCGACGACCATGTCGCCGACCTTGACGTGCCACTGAGACAGTTCAACTTCTGCAATGCCTTCGCCAATGTCCGGCATTTTAATAACGTGCGTACCCATTCAGACCTCCATAACCCGATGCAAAGCCGCGCCCACGCGGGACGGACCAGGGAAATACGCCCACTCTTGCGCGTGCGGGTAGGGAGTGTCCCAACCGGTGACGCGCTCGATCGGCGCTTCCAGGTAGTGGAAGCAGTGCTCTTGCACCAAGGCGACCAGTTCGGCGCCGAAACCGCAGGTGCGGGTCGCTTCGTGAACGATCACGCAACGGCCGGTTTTCTTCACCGACTTGACGATGGTGTCCAGGTCCAGTGGCCACAGGCTGCGCAGGTCGATGACTTCGGCGTCGATACCGGTTTCTTCAGCGGCGACTTGCGACACATAAACCGTGGTGCCGTAGGTCAGGATGGTCACGTCTTTGCCCGGACGAGCGATGGCAGCGACGTCCAGCGGCACGGTGTAGTAACCGTCCGGTACTTGCGCGGCGGGGTGTTTCGACCAAGGGGTTACCGGACGGTCGTGGTGGCCGTCGAACGGGCCGTTGTACAGACGTTTTGGCTCGAGGAAGATCACCGGGTCATCGTTTTCGATGGAGGCGATCAGCAGGCCTTTGGCGTCGTAAGGGTTGGACGGCATGACGGTGCGCAAACCGCAGACCTGGGTGAACATCGCCTCGATGCTCTGGCTGTGGGTCTGGCCGCCGTAGATGCCGCCGCCGCAGGGCATGCGCAGGGTCATCGGCGCAGTGAACTCGCCGGCCGAGCGATAGCGCAAGCGTGCCGCTTCGGAAATGATCTGGTCCGACGCCGGGTAGACGTAATCGGCGAACTGGATCTCGGCCACCGGCCGCAAACCGTAAGCGCCCATGCCCACGGCGACGCCGACGATCCCGCTTTCGGAAATCGGTGCGTCGAATACCCGGGAGGTGCCGTACTTGTTCTGCAGGCCTTCGGTGCAACGGAACACGCCGCCGAAATAACCGACGTCCTGGCCGAACACCACGACGTTATCGTCACGCTCAAGCATCACATCCATGGCCGAGCGCAGGGCCTGGATCATGGTCATGGTGGTCGTGGTCATGGCGGTTTCCAACTCGATTTTATTGTTGTGATCGTTCATGTCAGATCCCCAACTCTTGACGCTGGCGCTTCAAATGCTCCGGCATCTCTTTGTAGACGTCTTCGAACATGGTCGCGGCGCTCGGAATCTGGCCGCCGGCGAGGGTGCCGTATTGCTCGGCTTCTTTCTGTGCGGCGATCACTTCGGCTTCCAGTTCGGCGCTGACGGCGACGTGTTCCTCTTCGGACCACTGACCGATTTTGATCAGGTGCTGCTTGAGGCGCGCAATCGGATCGCCCAACGGGAAGTGGCTCCAGTCGTCGGCAGGACGGTATTTGGAAGGGTCATCAGACGTCGAGTGCGGGCCGGCGCGGTAGGTGACCCATTCGATCATGGTCGGGCCGAGGTTGCGGCGCGCGCGTTCGGCGGCCCAGGCAGAGGCGGCGTACACCGCGACAAAATCGTTGCCATCAACCCGCAGGGAGGCGATGCCGCAACCGACGCCGCGTCCGGCGAACGTAGTGGCTTCACCACCGGCAATCGCCTGGAACGTCGAGATCGCCCACTGGTTGTTGACCACGTTGAGGATCACCGGCGCACGGTAGACGTGGGCGAAGGTGAGGGCGGTGTGGAAGTCCGATTCAGCGGTAGCACCGTCGCCGATCCAGGCCGAGGCGATTTTGGTATCGCCCTTGATCGCCGAGGCCATGCCCCAGCCCACACCCTGGACGAATTGGGTGGCGAGGTTGCCGGAAATGGTGAAGAAACCGGCATCCTTGACCGAGTACATGATCGGCAACTGACGGCCCTTGAGCGGATCGCGCTCGTTGGACAGCAGTTGGCAGATCAGGTCCACCAATGGCACTTCGCGGGCCATCAGGATGCTTTGTTGACGGTAGGTGGGGAAGCACATGTCGTCGATGTTCAAGGCCAGGGCCTGGGCGCTGCCGATGGCTTCTTCGCCAAGGCTTTGCATGTAGAACGACATTTTTTTCTGACGCTGGGCGACCACCATGCGGTTGTCGAAAGTCCGCGTCTTGAGCATGGCGCGCATGCCTTTACGCAGGATCTCGACTGGCACGCCTTCAGCCCACGGGCCGAGGGCATTGCCCTGGTCGTCGAGCACGCGAATCAGGCCTTTGGCCAGATCAGCCGTGTCGGCCGGTTCAACGTCGATTGGGGGTTTGCGCACCAAGCCTGCGTCGGTCAGATGCAGGTAGGAGAAGTCGGTTTTGCAGCCGGGGCGGCCCGAAGGTTCGGGAACGTGCAGGCGCAGCGGTTCGTACGCTTGGTTCATGGCTTCTACGCTCGATCTTGTGAATTTCTTGTAGTGAGCTGGCAGTCATTCTTCGATAAAAGAAATCTTGTCCTACAACAATCATAGGCCGGCCCAAGAAGAATATTTCTCTCTGTTTCGTTGCGCTTGAGGCCATTTGAGGATAAAAATTCTGCATAAACATAAAAAGCAGGTGGTTTTGTCTCATGCGCAAACTGGACCGTACCGATATCGGCATTCTCAACAGCCTTCAGGAGAACGCGCGCATCACCAACGCCGACCTCGCGCGCTCGGTGAACCTGTCGCCGACGCCGTGCTTCAATCGGGTCAAGGCGATGGAAGAATTAGGGCTGATTCGTGAGCAAGTGACCCTGCTGGATGCCGACCTGCTGGGGCTGCATGTGAATGTGTTCATTCACGTCAGCCTGGAGAAACAGGTGGAGGAGGCGTTGCAGCATTTCGAAGAGGCGATCTCGGATCGCCCGGAAGTGATGGAGTGCTATTTGATGGCCGGCGACCCGGACTACCTGATCCGCGTGCTGGTGCCGACCATTCAGTCGCTGGAGCGCTTCATGATGGATTTTTTGACCAAGGTACCGGGGGTGGCGAACATCCGTTCGAGCTTTGCGCTCAAGCAGGTGCGGTATAAGACGGCGCTGCCGTTGCCGGCGAATGGGTTGACCCTGGCTAATTGATCGTTCCCACGCGCAGCAAAGGAATGCATCCCGTGACGCTCTGCGTCACATTCGGAAGCGGAACGCGGAGCGTCCCTGGCGGCATTCCCACGCGGAGCGTGGGAACGATCGAATGGGTTTACAGCTTATTAATCGGGATCTTCAGGTAAGTCACGCCATTCTCTTCCGCCGGCGGCAAATTCCCCGCCCGCACATTCACCTGAATCGCCGGCAACAACAGCGTCGGCATGCCCAACCCGGCGTCGCGCCGGGTGCGCATGGCGACGAAGGTAGCCTCATCAATGCCATCGTGAATATGGATGTTGCTTTGGCGCTGCTCACCGACCGTGCTCTGGCATTGCGGAGCGCGGCCCGTGGGCGGGTAATCGTGGCAGACGTAGAGGCGAACGCTGGCGGGGAAGGCCAGCAGTTTGTGGATCGAGGCAAACATTTGGTTGGCATTGCCGCCCGGGAAGTCGCAACGCGCGGTGCCGACGTCCGGCATGAACAACGTATCGCCCACCAGAATCATATCGCTGTCGATCAGATAGGCCATGTCTGCCGGGGTATGCCCGGGCACATGCAGGGCTGTGGCCTTGAGATTGCCGATCCGGAATGACTCGCCCGGCGCGAACAGGTGATCGAACTGTGAACCATCGACGCTAAATCCCGGTTCAAGGTTGAACAGCGTCTTGAACACGTCCTGAACCTTGCTGATCGACTCACCGATCGCAATCTTGCCCCCCAATTCCCGACGCAGATACGGCGCGGCGGACAGGTGATCGGCATGGGCGTGGGTTTCCAGCAGCCATTGCACCTGCAACTGATGTTCGCGCACGAAGGCGATGATCTTGTCGGCCTGGACGGTCGCGGTGCGCCCGGCGGCGGGGTCGTAATCCAGCACCGGGTCGACAATCGCGCAGTGCCCGCCATCGTGCTCGTAGATCACGTAGCTGTAGGTCGACGAGGCGGGGTCGAGGAAGGCTTCAATCAACGCAGACATGGGTACGAACCTGTGGAAAGGGGCGGGAGGACAATAACCGGTTGCAACACTTTATGTTTAAACATAATGTCCGCAGCTTAAGTGACGTCGAAGGCATCCTGCAAATGCAATCCAGTCTGACCGAATGTGAAGTCGCCCAACTCCGGGCCTCGGCCTCCAAAGCTTGCGCGCTGCTCAAGGCTTTGGCCAACGAGGACCGCTTGCTGATTCTCTGCCAATTGACCCAGGGCGAGCGCAACGTCGGCGAACTGGAGAAAATGACCGGCGTACGCCAGCCCACACTGTCCCAACAGCTGGGCATCCTGCGCGACGAGGGATTGGTAGTCACCCGTCGTGAAGGCAAGTACATATTCTATGGTTTAGCCAGTCACGAAGTGATTCAGGTGATGAAGACGCTGTCCGGCCTGTACTGCGGAGCGGTGCTGAAAAGCTGGGGCTGAAACTGATGCCAAGCGCAATCCCATGTGGGAGCGGGCTTTTGTGGCGAGGGGGCTTGCCCCCGTTGGGTCGCGAAGCGACCCCGGCATTTCAAAGTCAAACCGCATTTAATGGGTTTACGACTGCTTCGCAGCCGAACGGGGGCAAGCCCCCTCGCCACAGCCCGCTCCCACATGGATTGCGCTTAACTGACTGGCATCAGGACTGAACCCGGCGCCATGCGTGCAATAACAAGGAATGAGTAATGAACGATCAACACTGGGGCCCATCCATCAGTGCCGACATCGTGGTAATAGGCGGCGGGACCGCCGGCATTGGTTTGGTTGCCAGCCTGCTGAAACGCGATCCGGGTTTGAGCATCACCGTCATCGAACCCGACAGCCAGCATTATTACCAACCGGCGTGGACGCTGGTAGGCGGCGGTGCTTACGCGGTGAAAAACACCGTGCGCCCGATGTCCTCGGTGATGCCGCGTCAGGCCACCTGGTTGCAGGCGTGCGTGACTGACATCGCCCCCGACAGCAAACAGCTGACTCTCGATGATGGCTGCACCGTCAGTTACCGGAACCTCGTTGTCTGCCCCGGTCTGCGCCTGGCCTGGGAGAAAATCGAAGGCTTGCAGGACACCCTCGGCCAGAACGGCGTGACCTCCAATTACAGCTATCGGCACGCGGCCTACACTTGGGAACTGGTCCGGGGATTGCGCGGCGGTAAAGCGATCTTCACTCAGCCAGCGGTGCCGATCAAATGCGCTGGTGCGCCGCAGAAAGCCTTGTACTTGTCCTGCGATCACTGGCGCAAAACCGGTGTTTTGAGCAAGTTCGACGTCGAGTTCAATCTGGCCGGCGCTGCGTTGTTCGGCGTGGCGACATTCGTGCCGCCGTTGATGAAGTACATCGAAAAGTACAACGCCCGGCTGGCTTTCAATTCCAATCTGGTCAAAGTTCACGGGCCGTCGAAAACTGCGTGGTTCGAGGTCAAGGACGCTGCAGGTGTCGTGACCGTAGTAGAAAAAACCTTCGACCTGCTGCACGTCGTGCCGCCTCAGATCTCGCCGGATTTCATCCGCCAAAGCCCGTTGGCCGACGCCGCTGGCTGGTGCGAAGTGAACCCGCACAGCCTGCAACACGTGCGCTATCCAGACGTGTTCGCGTTGGGCGATGTCTGTTCCACCAGCAACGCGAAAACTGCCGCCGCGGCGCGCAAGCAGATCGTCGTGGTGGCGCAAAACCTGCTGGCCCTGCGCAAGCAACAGCCGTTGCCACTCAAGTACGACGGCTACGGTTCCTGCCCGCTGACGGTGGAGAAGGGCAAGGTGATTCTCGCCGAGTTCGGTTACGCCGGTAAGTTGTTGCCGACCTTTCCCCTCGACCCGACAGTGCCGCGCCGTTCAGCCTGGTTTCTCAAGGCGACCCTGCTGCCGTGGTTCTACTGGAATGGCCTGCTCAAGGGCCGTGAATGGTTGACCCATCTGTCCAAGGTTGACTGAGAGAACCCTATGTTGCTGGCCAGTTTTTTCGGCGTTGTCATGGGTCTGGTGCTCGGTTTGACCGGGGCCGGTGGCGGCATTCTCGCAGTACCGGCCCTGGTGCTGGGGTTGGGTTTGACCATGACCCAAGCGGCGCCCGTCGCCTTGTTCGCGGTGGGCAGTGCGGCGGCGATCGGTGCGATCGACGGTCTGCGCCATGGTCTGGTGCGCTATCGCGCCGCGTTGTTGATTGCACTGCTGGGCGCGGTGTTTTCGCCGGTGGGCATCTACTTCGCCCATCAGTTGCCGGAAAGGGTCTTGATGGTCCTGTTCAGTCTGCTGATGGTCATGGTGGCCTGGCGGATGCTGCGCCGGGAAAAGCACGACGACGGCCCGAGCGATCACGGGCATGCCAACTGGGGCCAGAAGAACTGCATGCTCGATCAGCAGACCGGGCGTTTTTCCTGGACCGCCAAATGCACCGCCACCCTGGCGGCACTCGGCGCGGTGACCGGTGTGGTCTCGGGGCTGCTCGGCGTCGGTGGCGGCTTTCTGATTGTGCCGGCGTTCAGGCAACTGACCGATGTGCAGATGCGCGGCATCGTCGCCACGTCGTTGATGGTAATCAGCCTGATCTCGGTGATTGGGGTGATCGGCGCGTTTCATGCCGGGGTGCGGATCGATGGTTTGGGCGGGTCGTTCATTGTCGCCAGCATCGTCGGGATGATCCTCGGTCGAAAACTCTGCGCGCGGGTGCCGGCCCGAGGGTTGCAGATCGGCTTCGCCAGCGTCTGCGTGGTGATCGCCGTTTACATGCTGTTTAGAGCGCTCGCCTAGCGGGCACCGGTTCCTGTGGACGCCAGTCCGGTCCACAGGCGTACACCCTAAGTTCCGGGCCTGGCTAGCGGGCGGTCTTACACCGAATTTGCCGCGCGCTACCCGCCAATCCAAAGCAGCTCACAACCGCACCCAAGGCAGCGTATGACGCCGCCGGTCCACTTTCGATAATCGCCTCCGACATCAAGTCCCCCGTTGCGGAGCGCGTCATGCACAACAATAAGAACTTCAAGCATCGTTTCTTGCCGGCCTTCATCGCCAGCCTGTCGTCCCTTGGCCTGAGCTCAATGGCCGAGGCCGAGATCATGCTGTACGACAAGGACCAGACCACGTTCTCCACGGATGGCTACATCAATGCCTTCTATGTGAACAGCGATGTGGATCGGGCCGGCGAGCAATACGACCGCCGCCAGGCGCGGGTGAAGATGGGATTCCTGCCCAACTACCTGGGCTTCAACATGGGCAAGCAGGTCGATGACCTCAAGCTCGGCGCCCGCGCCTCGTTCTGGGTGACCATCAACGACAGCGAAACCAACGGCACCGACACCGCCATCGACGTGCGGCAGTTCTATGGCACGGTAGCCAATCCAGAGTGGGGCGAGGTGCTGATCGGCAAGGACTTCGGCCTGTTTGCCCGCTCCAACATCCTGCTCGACGAATTGCTCGCCGGTTATGGTCAGGTCAGCGATACGTTGGGCCTGGTGGACGGCGGCGGGGTGTCGTTCGGCAACATCGGCAGCGGCTACCCGTACCCGTTCCCGACGTCGCAGATTACCTATCGCACCCCGGTGATGGATGGCTTGCGGGTGGCGGTGGGGATCATGGACCCGGTCGACACCAACGACAGCAGCGCGACAGGCAAGGCGTATCAGGAGAACCCGCGCACCGAGAGCGAGATCACCTATCAGTTCGACGTCGGCGGGGCGAAGATTTACAGCTGGCTCAATGGCAGCTACCAGACTTCGGACAACACCGATTCCAGCGTCGAGTCCGTCACCTCCAAAGGCGTCGGTTACGGCGTGCAGGCGAAGATGGGCGGGCTGTCGCTGACCGGCTCCGGCTTCCAGGCCAAGGGCATCAACCCGTTCTTCACCAACAACGCGGGCGAGCCGACCCTGCGCAATGTCGACAGCGACGGGTACCTGTTGCAGGGCTCCTACAAACTGGGCAAAAACCGCTTGGCATTGTCTTACGGAAAGACCGAGGACGACGGCAACGGCGTGGTCGGCAGCGGTGCCGATTACGAGACCCGCGGCATTGCGCTGTTCCATGACGTCAACGACAACCTGAAGCTGGTGGCCGAGTACAACCAGTTCGAAATCAATGGCCACGACACCAGCGCCCAGAATGAAGACACCGATACGTTTGCGGTGGGGGCGGTGTTGACCTGGTAACTGGCTGACTAACCACTACTTGTGGCGAGGAAGCTTGCCTGTGGCGAGGGGGCTTGCCCCCGTTGGGTCGCGAAGCGACCCCCGATTCTGGTCGCGCATCGGCCAATTTTGGGGACTGCTGCGCAGTCCAACGGGGGCAAGCCCCCTCGCCACAAAAGCTCCAGCCACGCAATCGTGCAAATCCCCCTCTCATCCCATCGAACCACCCACCCGCTACCCAAGTAGCATTCGCCACGGCCCGCAGGCTTCGTACACTCGTGCCTCATACAGGCGCACCGGCGAGGGGCGATGATGCAGCAGGTTCAGAACGACGGTGTGGTCAGTGGCATGTCCCAGGCCACCGATGCCCAGCAGGCGGCTCAGGATCTGGCGCGACAACTCTTGCACCCCCACTTGGGTTTCGTGCTGTTCTTCTGTTCCGCCGAGTACGACTTGCAGGCGCTGGGGCAGGCGTTGCAACAGAGCTTCGGCGGCATTCGCCTGGTGGGCTGCACCAGTGCCGGAGAAATCACCCCCCAAGGCTATGGCCGCAGCTGCGTGACGGCGGTGGGCTTCGATCATCGGCATTTTTCCATCTCCACCGAACTGATTGACGAGATGGAGCATTTCAGCCTGATCGATGCCCAGCAAATGGTCGAGCGACTGGTCAGTGGCTGTCGCAGCAACACCCTGGCGCCAATCAAGGGCAACAGCTTTGCCCTGACCCTGCTCGATGGTTTGTCCAGCCGTGAAGAAATGGTTCTGGCGGCCTTGAGCGCGGCGTTGGGCGACATTCCTCATTTCGGTGGATCGGCCGGCGACGACAACTACCTGACCCACACCCATGTGTATTTCGGCGGCGAGTTTCACAGCGGCGCGGCGGTGGTGGTGCTGGTCAATACCTGGCTGGACTTCGAAGTCTTCACCACCCACCACATTCTGCCCAGGGCCGAGAAACTGGTGGTCACCGCTGCCGACAGCGCCTCGCGCCGGGTGTTCGAGCTCAACGCCGAACCCGCCGCCGAGGAGTACGCCCGGCACATCGGCGTGGCGGTGGCCGACCTCGATTATCGGATGTTTGCCGCGCACCCGTTGGCGGTGCGGATCAACGATCAGTATTACGTGCGGGCGATCCAGCAGGTTCATCCGGACCTGAGCCTGAGTTTCTACTGTGCGGTGGAAAACGGCATCGTCCTCACCGTCATGACCCCCGGCCCCATACTGCCGAATCTGCAAAACCTGTTCGACGGTTTGCAGGAGCGTCTCGGGGACCTGTTGCTGACCATCGGCTGCGACTGTTTTCTCAGGCGTCTGGAACTGGAAGGCGGCGGCAATCTCGAGCAGATCGGCGCGTTTTTGCGGGAGCAGCGGGTGATGGGTTTCAACACCTACGGAGAACAGTTCAATGGCATGCACATCAACCAGACCTTCACCGGGGTTGCCATTGCCCGAGGCCGCTCCCCTGGACAGCGCTGACCTTCAGGCGCAGATCGCCAGCCTGCGCCACGAAAACCACAAACTGCAGCGCATCAATGGCGCGCTGATCGAGCGCATCGAGTCCGGCATCACCCGGGGCAACGACCCGTACGCGGCGTTCCAGCATTCGGTGGTGCTGGCCGAACAGGTGCGTGAGCGCACCGATGCCCTGAACCAGGCCATGGCCGAACTCAAGGCCGGCAATCATTTGCTCAGTGAGGCACGGCTGCGGGCCGAAACCGCCCATCAACACTTGATCGACGCCATCGAAAGCATTTCCGACGCCTTTGTGCTGTTCGACGCCGAGCAGCGAATTGTGCTGTTCAACAGCCGCTTCAAGGCGTTCTGGGGAAACAGTCGGGTGCGCATCAATGCCGGCATGCGCCTGCGCGAGGTCAAGCGGTTGATGACCTCGACCGGACTGTTCAGCGAAGAACCCCGCGGGCATGCCGACGAAAACCTGCTCTATCGCCTGCACAACGGGCGCTGGCTGCAAGTCAGCGAACGACCGACTCAGGAAGGCGGACGGGTGATCCTGTTCACCGACATTACCGACGTCAAACTCAGCGAAACCCTGCGCCGCGAGCAGGCCGTGGCACAGAAGTCACACTTGTTGCAACGGGCGGTCGACAACCTGTCCCAAGGGGTGGCGATGGTCAACGCCGAGGGCATTCTGGAACTGTGGAACCGGCGCTTCCTGGAACTCAGCGGCCTGGCCCCGGTGGCGGCTCATCGACCGTTCGCCGAAGTGATTGCCGACAGCGAACTGAACCTGCTGACCCCGGCCAGTCGCGACCCGAACGGGCGGCACGTACAGGAATGCGAGCAGCGCCTCTACGATGGCCGGGTGCTGGAAATCCGCACCCATCCATTGCCCACCGGCGGTTTCGTCAACACCTTCACCGACATCACCGAACGCTACCAGCACGCCGAAGCGCTCAGCGAAAGCGAGCGCTGGATTCGCCTGATCACCGACCATGTGCCGGCGCTGATCGCCTACCTGAATGCCGATCTGGTCTATGAATTCACCAACAAGGTCTATGAAGAATGGTACTGCTGGCCCCGGGGCGTGATGCTCGGGCAGAGCCTGCGCGAAGTTCACAGCGAACAGCATTACCAACGCCTGGAAGCCTACGTGGCTCGAGCCCTGGCCGGCGAGAGCGTGACGTTCGAGTTTGCCGAAACCAACATCAACAATCAGGAGCGCTACATGCTGCGCTCCTACGTGCCCAATCGCCTGGCCACCGGGGAAGTGGTGGGGATTTTCGTGTTGATCCGCGACATCACCGAACGCCGCCGCACCGCCGAGGCGCTGCATCAGGCCTATCAGAACCTTGAATTGCGGGTGCGCGAACGCACCACCGAACTGACCACCCTCAATGACCAATTGCTGCGCGAAATCGACGAGCGTCGCCGGGTGGAGTCACGCTTGCGCGAGGCCAAGCTCGAGGCCGAGCAGGCCAACCTGTCGAAGACCAAATTTCTCGCAGCGGTCAGCCACGATCTGCTGCAACCGCTGAATGCTGCGCGGCTGTTTACCAGTGCCCTGCTGGAACGCCGGGAGCCGGTGGCCAACGAAACGCTGGTGCGCAACGTCAGCAATTCCCTGGAAGACGTGGAAAACCTGCTGGGCACGCTGGTGGACATTTCCAAACTCGATGCCGGGGTGATCAAGGCCGACATTGCGCCATTCGCCCTCAGCGAATTGCTGGAAAACCTTGCCGCCGAATACACCCAAGTGGCCCGCAGCGAAGGCCTCGAGCTGCATTTCATTCCGTGTTCTGCGTTGGTGCGCAGCGACATTCAGTTGCTCGCGCGGATTCTGCGTAATCTGCTGAGCAATGCCATTCGTTACACCTACAGCGGGCGCGTGGTGCTGGGTTGCCGACGTCATCATCAGCGGCTGACCATCGAGGTCTGGGACAGCGGCATGGGCATTGCTGAAAACCGTCTGGAGGAGATTTTTCAGGAGTTCAAACGCGGTGATGTTCAGCGTCCGGATCAGGATCGCGGTTTGGGGCTGGGCCTGGCAATTGTCGAGAAAATCGCCCGTATTCTCGGCCACCGGATTCACGTGCGTTCATGGCCGGGCAAGGGCTCGATGTTTTCCGTCGAAGTGCCGTTGAGTGCCACCGCGCCCAAGGCGTTGCCGAACCTGTTGATGAGCGAACCGATGCTCGAGCGCCTGCGCGGTGCACGGGTGTGGGTGCTGGACAACGACGCGGCCATTTGCGCCGGGATGCGCACCTTGCTCGAAGGTTGGGGCTGCCGGGTGGTCACGGCGCTGTCGGAGGAGGATCTGGCGCGGCAAGTGGATAATTATCACGATGAAGCTGACCTGCTGATCGCCGACTATCACCTGGATGACGAGAAGAATGGTGTCGACGCCGTGGCCCGCATCAACGCCCGCCGCGCTTCAGCGATCCCGGCGATGATGATCACCGCCAACTACAGCAACGAACTCAAACAGCAAATCCGCGAACTGGGCCACACCCTGATGCACAAACCGGTGCGGCCGATGAAGCTCAAGACGGCGATGAGTCATTTGCTTGGTCGGCCTTGAGCTGATCGTTCCCACGCTCCGCGTGGGAATGCAGCCCGGGACGCTCTGCGTCCCTTCCAGAGCCGAACGCGGAGCGTCCGTTGAGGCATTCCCACGCAGAGCGTGGGAACGATCATCAGCGCCGCAAATACGACCCGAAATCAATATCCCCGGCACTCAAAATCGCCTGCACCCGATTGTGCACATTGAGTTTGCGCAAAATCGCCGAGACGTGGGCCTTGACTGTGGTTTCGGCGATTTCCAGGGTGTAGGCGATCTGTTTGTTCGATTCGCCCTTGGTCATGCGCTCTAGCACCAGCAGTTGTTTGCGGGTCAGTGCCTGGAGCAATTCGGGCGGGAAGCTCGGGGTGTCATTCATCCGGCGATGAGTGCCGCTTTTTTGCGTGCGGATGATGTCCGGCGGCAGGTACACATTGCCATTGAGAATCTGCTGGATGGCCTCGGTCATTTGCACCCGTGGCGACGATTTGGTGATGAATCCCACCGCGCCATAGGTGATGGCTTGCAGCACGATTTGTTTGTCCTGCTCGGCCGAGACGATCACCACCGGAATGGTCGGCGCCTCGTTACGCAGATTGATCAGGCCATTGAGGCCATGCATGCCGGGCATGTTCAGGTCGAGCAGGATCAGGTCGAGGTCATCGTGTTCCTGGGTCAGGGCCAGGGCACTGTCGAGGTCGGCGGTTTCCATGACCTCGCTGCCGGGGAAACCGTCGCTGATGACGTTATGAATGGCTTCGCGAAACAGCGGGTGATCGTCGGCAATCAGAATTTTGTACATGGCCTTTCACCTCATTATTTTTGATTCGGGTGTGGCAACAACACGCAAGCGCTCACGTCAGGGAAAGGGCTCGGGCCGGGCCGGCGTCACGGGCAGGTTCGCCGCTTGCCAGGCATCCAGTCCGTCGCGGTACCAATACAGTGTTTTATAGCCTATGGACGCGGCGCGTTTTACCGCGTTCCAGCTCAACCAGCAATCGGAGCGGCAGTAAAAGACCAACGGTCGCGTCAGGTCGCCCGCCGTCAATTGCTGCAGGTGGCGCGCGAAATATTGCTGCCACGGGGGTGTCAGGTCACCGTCACCGGTATTGGCCAGCCAATGGCTGCCGGGCAGGTTTTCATGGGGCTCATCTTCGATGAAACGGCCTTGCAGCCATTGCCGGCGGTAGACATCGATCAGCAGCGGATGGGGCGTCTGCTTGAGCAGGTTTTGCAGGGCAGGCGTGTCGATGATACTCGCGCCCTGAAGCTGAGTCGGGGTTGGGCTGCGGTATAGACCGATGCGATAACCGTCGGCAGAAAACAGCGCTGTTTCAGCCTGCGCGACGCCCAGCAACAGGCTCAGCGACAACGCGGCGAGAGAAGGGTGCAGAAGAACACGTCGTGCACGCGGCATGGGGGTCAGTCCTTATAGTTATGAACCCATTACATGCCAGTAGCGGTGCGTTGTGAATGCGACGATAGACAGGTAAACCAGTACTAAAGTAGTAATTTTGCCCGGATTGCCGGGTACTTTGCTTGTGAACACAAATATGTGAACACCTCAGAACAACTGTGGGAGCGAGCCTGCTCGCGATGGGGCCATCGCATCAGCATTACTGTTGACTGACACACCGCCATCGCGAGCAGGCTCGCTCCCACACTGAATGGTGTGTGAACACAAATATGTGAACACCTCAGATCAACTGTGGGAGCGAGCCTGCTCGCGATGGGGCCATTACATCCAGCATTGATGTTGACTGACACACTGCAATCGCGAGCAGGCTCGCTCCCACAGGGGAATTGTGTTGTCAGTTGGTTTTGCGCAGGGCTGCATGCTGGGGGTTGAAGGTGAGTACGGCGAGCAGAGTGAATATCAGTGTCAGCCCCGTACATACCGCCAGCGCCACCAGGTTGAAGCGTTCGTACAGCGCGAACCGCACCAGTTCCACCGCATGGGTGAACGGGTTCAGGGCACACAGCCAATACAACCACTCGCTGGACTCGCGCATTTTCCATAGCGGATACAGCGCCGACGACAGGAAAAACAGCGGGAAGATCACGAAGTTCATCACCCCGGCAAAGTTTTCCAGTTGGCGGATGGCGTTGGACAGCAACAGGCCCAGCGCACTGAGCATCAACGCCACCAGCAGCAATGCCGGCAAGGCCAGCAACAAACCCATGGCCGGCGGTTGCACACCGTACAGCCAGGCAATCGCCAGAAAGGCATACACCTGCAACAGTGAAATCAGCGACGTCGCCAGCAATTTGCTGCACAGCAGGAAGGTCCGGGGCAGGGGGCTGGTCAGCAGCACGCGCATGCTGCCCATCTCCCGGTCGTAGACCATCGACAGCGAACCTTGCATGCCATTGAACAACAGGATCATGCAGGCCAGGCCCGGGATGATGTAAACCTCATAGGGGATGTAGGTGTCGTAGGGCTCGATGATGGCGATGCCGAGTGCGGCGCGAAAACCGGCAGCGAACACCAGCAGCCACAGCAACGGCCGCACCAAAGCGCTGAGAAACCGCGTGCGCTGCAACGCAAAACGCAGCCATTCGCGCAGCACGATACCGCTGAAACATTGCCAGTAGGCGTTCATCCGACGATTGCTCCTGAAGGGGGTGGGGTGGTCAGGTGAGCGAAGGCCGAACCCAGGTCGCCACCGTGTTCCAGGCTCAACGCCTCAGCCTGTCCGCTGGCCACCAGACGGCCTTGATGCAGGATCAGCAAGTCGTCCCTGGGCTGTACTTCATCCAGCAAATGAGTGGTCCAGAGCACACTGATGTTGTGCTCACGGCACAGGCTGCGGATGTGTTGGTTGAGTGCCAGTCGGCTGGCTGGATCAAGGCCGACGCTCGCTTCGTCGAGCAGCAACAGGCTTGGCTCATGCAGCAACGCACGGGCAATTTCCACCCGCCGACGATGGCCGCCATTGAGCTCGCGCACCCGTTCGCGACGGCGCTCGGTCAGGGCCTGGCGCGCCAGTTCGGCGTCGACTCGCAGGTTGGTCTGGCGCCGGGACAGGCCATGCAGCGCGGCGTGATAACGCAGGTTTTGCTCGACGCTGAGGTCCAGATCCAAAGTGCTTTGCTGGAACACCACACCCAATTGCTTCAACGCTGGACGTGCCGAGGTGCGCAAGGAGCAGCCGCCGACCCGAATATCACCGCGCTGAACATCATAAAGGCGAGTGAGCAGGGCGATCAGGGTCGACTTGCCGGCGCCGTTCGGTCCAAGCAGCGCGGCAAAACGCCCCGCTGCCAGATTGAAACTCACCTGACGCAAGGCCTCCCGCTGGCCATAAGCGAAACTCAGGTCGCTGACTTCAAGGGCGTTCATGGCGTCACCACCACGCCCCACGGATAGCGCCCGACTTTCACCGATTTAGTGACCTTGAGGCTGTCGACATCGATCACCGATACGTCGCCGCTGACGCCATTGGTGGCCAGTAATTGCCGTTGATCCGGGGTAAACGACATCTGCCAGACCCGTCGGCCCACCAGCAGGTAATCAACGATCTCGAAGGTCTTGGCGTCGATCACCGCCACATGATTGGCCGGGCCGAGCGCGACGAAACCGTACTTGCCGTCGGCGCTGAGTTTGATCCCCACCGGCTGGACTTTGTCCGGGTGCACGCCCTTGATCTGGAAGGTCAGGGTCTTGAGGACCTTGCGGCTGGCGACGTCGAGAATCGTCACGGTGCCGCCGATTTCCGCCGAGGCCCACAGCTGCGAGCCATCGGGATTGAATTCGACGAAACGCGGCCGCTGATCGACCAGGGTGTTGTCGGCCAGGGTCTGGGTGCTGGTGTCGATCCAGTGCAGCATGTTAGTGGTTTCACTGGTGTTCACCGCCCACTTGCCGTCGGGGCTGACGGCCATGCCTTCGGGCTCGACGCCGACGTTGATCTGCCCGAGTACTTTGGAGGTTTCGGTGTCGATCACCGTCACCAGCGCATCGTCCTCGTTGGAGACGTACAGCCAGCGATTGTTGGGGTGCAGGGCGAATTGCTCGGGGTCTTTGCCCGACGGCAGTTCCTTGATGATCTTGCGCGTGGCGACGTCCATCACCTGGACCCGATCCGAATCGCTGGCGCAGATGTACAGCAGCGTATTGTCGTGGGACAGCAACAGGCCGCGCGGGCGCTGGCCGACGGGCAGGGTGTCGGTGACTTTCAGGGTCTGCATATCGATCAGGCTCAGGCTGTTGTCCTTTTCGTTGGAGACCCAGGCGGTGCTGGCAGCGGCGTGCCCGGCGGCGAGCAGCAGGGCCCAGGAAAGCAGGACACAGGAAAGCAGGGTGCGGCGCATGGCAGATTCCTTATTGTTGTTGTCGAAAAAAAAGGGATCAGAGAAAGCGGCAGCTGACCTCGGCTTTGTCGTAACCCAGGCTGTCCATTTCGTTGACGGGGTGCAGGAAACCGTCCTGCGGCGAAGTGCTGACCAGCGCCCGGGGTTGCACGATGGGGATCGGTTGGCGCAACTGACCGTTCCACGGCCGATAACTGAGCTTGCGACCCTTGAAACCGTCCAGTGGCAATTGATCGCTGACTTCAAGCGTACGAATCGCCATGGCATCGGCCTGACGCAGTTTGCCCACCGCACTGGCGATGCTGCGTACGGCAATCCACGCGGCGAAATCCCGGTCATTCATCCAGCGTCCGGTCAGGGCTTCGAAGCGTTTCTGCAACTGCGCGGCGCCGTAGGTTTCCACGGTTTTGTGCCAGCCCACCGGGGTCAGGCCCTGGGTGCCGGCGACCGGCCGTGGATACCAGGTCTGGTAGGGCACGTACTCGCCGAAGTCGCCGCGTTCATCCGCCACCAGCACCACGTCGTACTCGGCGGTCTGGGTGAACAGTGGCATGTCGGCCTGGGCGCTGCGGCGCTGATCGTTATCGAAGCTCCAGGCTTTCTCCGCCACCAGTTGCAGGCCGAAGCGTTTGGCCGCCCGGCGCAGGGCGGCGGCATAGGCTTGATCGTCCGCGGTCGGGCCGACGATCAGCAGTGCCCGCTGCCATTTGCGCAGCACCAGAAATTGCGCCAGCGCATCGGCCAGCATCGCCCGGCTAGGCAGGCTGTGCAGCACGTTCGGCAAGCAATCGGTGCTACGCAGGCTGTCATCGGGGCTGCCGGCATTGAACAGCAGGCTGTCGGGTAGCACGGCGCTGAGTCGGCGCAGGGTCTGCGCCGGTGCATTCACCACAAACAGGCGCAGGCCTTGTTCGTATTGGGCTTTGGCCGCTTCGATCAGCGCGTCCGGATTGTCGACGCTGGCGCTGACCAGGCTGTAGCTGTGGTTGAGAAAGCGCCCGGTACTGTTGCTGTCGGTGATCGCCAGTTCGGCGCCGCGCAGGCCGGCATCGGTCGGCTCGGGAATGACGTTCGATAGCAATGGCCCGGGATCGGGGCGATAACCGAGGTAGCCGACCTGCACTTGCAGCGGTGCATCCGCCGCCTGAACCTGGGTCGCCACCCCGGCGGCGCAGGCAATCGCCAGCAAGTAGATCAAGGCATAAGGGGCGAGCTGGCGCATAAAGGCACTCCATCACAGGTAGCGTCAGCATAGGAACCCTGGGCGGGCGGGGAAATATGCAGAAAGTACCGATGGGCCAGTACCAAGGTAGTAACTCACCCCGGGCGGCGCGGTTTTAGCATGGATTACAACGGCCATCACTCAAGGGGGGAGATTGACCATGCGAATTCTCAAAGCACTGCTCCTGCCGTTTTTGCTGATCCTGACCCTGATCGGCGTCGACAAGCTTCACGGCGCCCGACCCGTATTGGTTGGGCCTGCGCCACAAGCCCTACTACCAAGGGAGTAGGCCGCGACCACCAAAGCAGCATGGGGTTGGCGCAAAGCCCTTCCTAAGATGGGTGCCATAGCCTCTTCAAAGAGGTTTTGCGTGCAATCTTGAGGGCAGAACAATGACAACAAAACGCAACGCCTTGCTCGTTGCCGGACTGCTGGCCGGTTTCATCAACGCAGGTTCCGTCTGGGCCCACGGCAACGTGGTACCCCAAGCCGTCGAAACCCAGGGACTGACCCCGATCAAGGATGCCGGTGTGCAGGTCGATGCCGATGGTTGGGCGGCGGCGAACCCTTACCGTTCCTCCCCGGAACGCGAAAAAGCCGTGCAAATCGGCTCTTCGGCCTACAACCAGAACTGCGCGGCCTGTCATGGCCTGGAAGCCAAGTCAGGCGGCATCGCCCCTGACTTGCGCATGCTCGACGCCGGCGAGGCCGGTGATGAATGGTTCGTCGAACGCGTACGTCATGGCGCCGTGCGTGACGGCCGGGTGTACATGCCGAAGATGGCCGACTACCTGAGTCAGGAAGCCTTGTGGGCGGTACGCACCTACCTGGACAGCGTGCGCGTCGAGGAGTGACCCATGCGTTTGCTCGCGGTGTTGATCAGTGCTGTGTGGCTGTGTTGCCAGACAGCGCAGGCGCAGGTCCGTACCTATGACGAAATGATCGCCGCCGCCGAGCTGAAAGTCGCGGTGTACAAGGACTTCGCGCCCTACAGCTTTGAAGACGCTGGTCAGGCTCGCGGGGTCGACGTCGAACTTGCACAGGCCCTGGCCAAGGCCATGGGGGTACGCCTGAAACTGATTTGGGCACCCGCCGGGGAAAAACTCGACGACGACCTGCGCGATTACATCTGGCGGGCCAGTCAGTTGCACAATCAGCAACTGGCCGACCTGATGATGCGCGTGCCCTACGATCGCGATTACGCACAGAAACGCAATGAACTGGGTGAACTGGAAAACGGCCATGTGGTGATGTTCGGGCCGTACCAGACCGAACAATGGCAAGTGGCCTATGACCGTCGTCGACTGGACTCGGTGGCCAGCGTCGCGGTGTTCCAGCAGCACCCGATCGGCGTCGAAGTCGACAGCGTGCCGTCGTTTTACCTGACCTCGGTGTTCAACGGCATGCTCGCCGCCAAGACCCATCACTACCCGGGCGTGCCCCAGGCCTTTTCCGCGATGAAGGCCGGTGAAGTCGACGCGGTAATGGCCATGCGCGGCGAGATCGACTGGCAAGTCCATCAGGCCGCCGACCCGCAAGTGGCGCTGGCGGAAAACGCCTACCCGAACATGGGCAAACAGCTTTGGGAGATCGGCATGGCGGTGCATGAAAGCAATCGGCAACTGGCCTACGCCGTGGAAGAGGCGCTGGAAGCGTTGATTCGCGAGGGCTCGGTGAAAGCCATTTATGCCCGTTACGGCCTGCGGTATGACGTGCCCGAGATGTATCAATAGTGAACTGGCGAGCGAGTTGTCTGTTGGCCTGCTGGTTGCCCTTGGCCGCGAACGCGGTTGACGTCGAGCCGGGTAAAGACCCGGTGCCGTCGGTGATGTGGGGGTTCTATCACAAGCAGATGCTCGGCGACGCACCGTTCGTGTTCGACGAGCGGGTCAAGTTGCTCGCGCCGCCATTTGCCGAAGACGCCCGACAAGTACCGCTGGAAATTGACGCCCGGGCGTTCAAGGGTGAAGTGGTGCGAATCCTCGCCTGGGCCGAACTCAATCCGCTGCCGAAAATCGTCGACTTCGAACCCTTGACCGGTGTGCTGCCGTGGCTGTCGATCCGCATCCGCGTTGAACAGGCCACGCCGTTGCGTGCGGCGGTACTGACCCGCGACGGGCTATGGCATGTCGGCTCGACCCTGATCGATGCGGCAGGCGGCGGTTGCACGGCGCCAAGCGTGGTGCGCACGCAACCGGGTTGGGAGGAACGCATCGGCGAAGTACTGGGTGGCCGTTATCCCCGGGGCGAGTTCAGTCGCGTGCGTTTGCAGGTGGCGCATCCGATGGACAACGGCATGGTCAGCGGCATCCCGGAATTTTTCGTCAACCAGGCCGAGCTGCGCGATCAAAACGATCAATTGCTGGCGCGTCTGGAGTTGTTCCCGGCGGTCAGCGAAAACCCCAATCTGGCCTTCGATATCGAAGGAGCAGGGCAGACGCGCCTGGTGTTGCGCGACAACAGCGGCAATCAATTCGATGCGGCCATACCCTGACCCAAGGAGCGAGTGATGCGCTGGATGCTGCTGTTGTTCATCAGTCTGAGCCTGCCGGCCCTGGCCGATCCCGATTACGTACTCCAGCCCCGGCAGATCGCCGAAGGCACCTGGTTGCTGGAAGGCAGCACCGACAACTTCGCCAAGAGCAACGGCGGCAACATCGTCAACACCGCGTTCATCGTCACGGAAAAAGGTGTGGTGGTCATCGACACCGGGCCGTCGAAACGCTATGGCGAGGCCCTGCGCAAAGTGATTGCGGCGACCACCGATAAACCGGTGATCCAGGTGCTGCTGACCCATCACCATCCTGATCATGTGCTGGGCAATCAGGCTTTCACCGACGTGCCGATTGGCGCCTTGGCCGGTACCACTGAACTGTTGCGGCAACAGGGTGATGCCATGGCTGAAAACATGTATCGGCTGGTGGGTGACTGGATGCGCGGCACCGAAGTGGTGTTGCCGACGCAGGTGCTGACGCCTGGCATGCACAGTTTTGGGAACCACGATTTGCGCCTACTGAGTCTGGGTGGGCACACCGGCGCGGATCTGGCTATTCTCGACCAGAAAACCGGCGTGTTGTTTGCCGGGGATCTGGTGTTTTATCAACGCGCCCTGACCACGCCCAACAGCCCGGGGCTGTCGGTGTGGCTGGCGGACATCGCGACCCTGCAGGGATTGCCGTGGACACTGATCGTCCCCGGCCATGGGCCGGTGGCCACGGATACAAAGCCGTTCGAGCAGATGCGCGACTATCTCACTTGGCTGGACCAACTGATGCGCGACGGCGCGGCCAATGGCAGCGACATGGCCGAGATGATCCGCAGCCCCATCCCCGAACGTTTCGCCGGGATCAGCCTGAGCCGCTATGAACTGATCCGCAGCGTCAGCCATTTGTACCCGCGTTACGAACGGGGGCAGATGAGGCGTGTTGATTCCGCCGCAAACAAGTGATGATCGTTCCCACGCTCCCGCGTGGGAATGCAGCCCGGGACGCTCCGCGTCCCTTCCGGAGCCGAACGCGGAGCGTCCGTTGAGGCATTCCCACGCAGAGCGTGGGAACGATCAAACGGGTGTCCATCTCCTCCGACCCGGTACTAAGGAACTAGCAATCTCCGCACTGCGGGCAATTGTTGCAAGGGCGGCGGCGCCCAAGAATCTGCACCAGACCGGGAAAATTTCCCGGGTATAACAAAAACCGCAGAGGTAGCCGTCATGACCCAACCCGCACGTCGCCAACCCTTCGCCTTGAGCGTGCTGCTCAGTGCCATGCTGTTGTCTGGCCAGGCATTGGCCGCAGTCTCCGATCAAGACATTCTCCAGGACCCGAAGAACCCGGAGCAGGTCGTCACCAACGGCCTGGGCGTCCAGGGTCAGCGCTACAGCCCGCTGGACACCCTCAATGTCGACAACGTGAAGGACCTGCGACCGGTCTGGGCCTTTTCGTTCGGCGGGGAAAAACAGCGCGGTCAGCAAGCGCAGCCGATGATCAAGGACGGCGTGATGTACATGACCGGCTCCTACTCGCGGGTGTTCGCGGTGGATGCGCGCACCGGCCGCAAGCTCTGGCAATACGACGCGCGCCTGCCCGATGACATCCGTCCGTGCTGCGACGTGATCAACCGTGGCGTTGCGCTGTATGGCGATCTGGTGATTTTCGGCACCCTCGACGCCAAGCTCGTGGCCCTGAACAAAGACACCGGCAAAGTCGTCTGGAGCAAGAAAGTCGCCGATCACAAGGAAGGCTATTCCATCAGCGCCGCGCCGTTGGTAATCAACGGAAAATTGATCACCGGTGTGGCCGGTGGCGAGTTCGGCGTAGTGGGCAAGATCGAAGCCTACGATCCGAAAAACGGCAGCCTGCTGTGGAGCCGGCCGACCGTCGAAGGCCACATGGGTTATGTCTACAAGGACGGCAAGGCTGTAGAGAACGGCATCTCCGGCGGCGAAGCGGGCAAGACCTGGCCCGGCGATCTATGGAAAACCGGCGGCGCGGCGCCTTGGCTGGGCGGCTACTACGACCCGGAAACCAATCTGCTGCTGTTCGGCACCGGCAACCCGGCGCCGTGGAATTCGCACCTGCGTCCTGGCGACAACCTCTACTCGTCGTCGCGCCTGGCGCTGAACCCGGACGATGGCACGATCAAATGGCACTTCCAGAGCACGCCCCACGACGGTTGGGACTATGACGGCGTGAACGAACTGGTGTCGTTCAACTACAACGAAGGCGGCAAAGAAATCAAAGCCGCGGCCACGGCGGACCGTAACGGTTTCTTCTACGTGCTCGATCGCACCAACGGCAAATTCATCCGTGGCTTCCCGTTCGTGGACAAGATCACCTGGGCCAGCGGCCTGGATAAAAACGGTCGGCCAATCTACAACGAAGCCAGCCGTCCGGGTGCGCCGGGCTCCGAGGCCAAAGGCAGTTCTGTGTTCGTCGCGCCAGCGTTCCTGGGGGCGAAAAACTGGATGCCGATGGCCTACAACCGCGATACCGGCCTGTTCTATGTGCCGTCCAACGAATGGGGCATGGACATCTGGAACGAAGGCATCGCCTACAAGAAAGGCGCGGCGTTCCTCGGTGCCGGTTTCACCATCAAACCGTTGAATGAAGACTACATCGGCGTGCTGCGCGCCATCGACCCGAAAACCGGCAAGGAAGTCTGGCGCCACAAGAACTTCGCACCGCTGTGGGGCGGAGTGCTGACCACCAAGGGCAACCTGGTGTTCACCGGTACGCCGGAAGGTTTCCTGCAGGCATTCAATGCCAAGACTGGCGAGAAAGTCTGGGAATTCCAGACCGGTTCCGGCGTGCTCGGCTCGCCCATCACCTGGGAAATGGACGGCGAACAATACGTATCCGTGCTCTCCGGCTGGGGCGGCGCAGTACCACTGTGGGGCGGCGAAGTGGCCAAGCGCGTCAAGGACTTCAACCAGGGCGGCATGCTCTGGACGTTCAAGCTGCCTAAAGACCTGGTAGCCAAACACTGATCGCTGCAACTGATCGTTCCCACGCTCTGCGTGGGAATGCAGCCCGGGACGCTCTGCGTCCCAAAAGCCGAACGCGGAGCGTCCGTTGAGGCATTCCCACGCGGAGCGTGGGAACGATCACCTACTACCAAATAACGAGAATCCCCCTGCCAACGGCGCATTCGTCTGGCAGGCGGGGCTCTCTACTATCGGTTCATCGCCTGTTGGCCTGACAGGCATCGACCCAGACAGAGGCCCACCATGATCTACGCACAACCTGGAACACCCGGCGCCGTCGTTTCCTTCAAACCGCGCTATGGCAATTTCATCGGCGGCGAATTCGTTGCCCCAATCAACGGCGAGTACTTCACCAACACCTCTCCGGTTACTGGTGAAGTGATCGCCGAGTTCCCGCGCTCCAGCGCCGCCGACATCGAAAAAGCCCTCGACGCCGCCCATGCCGCCGCCGATGCCTGGGGTAAAACCTCGGCGCAGGATCGCTCGCTGGTGCTGCTGAAAATCGCCGATCGCATCGAGCAGAACCTGGAAATCCTCGCCGTCACCGAAACCTGGGACAACGGCAAGGCCGTGCGCGAAACCCTCAACGCCGACGTACCTTTGGCTGCCGACCACTTCCGCTACTTCGCCGGTTGCATCCGCGCTCAGGAAGGCGGCGCCGCCGAGATCAACGAACTGACCACCGCCTATCATTTCCACGAACCGCTGGGCGTGGTCGGGCAGATCATCCCGTGGAACTTCCCGCTGCTGATGGCCGCCTGGAAACTCGCCCCGGCCCTGGCTGCCGGCAACTGCATCGTGCTCAAACCCGCCGAACAAACGCCGCTGTCGATCATGGTGTTCGCCGAGCTGATCGCCGACTTGCTGCCGGCGGGCGTGCTGAACATCGTCCAGGGTTTCGGTCGCGAAGCCGGTGAGGCGCTGGCCACCAGCAAGCGCATCGCCAAGATCGCCTTTACCGGTTCCACCCCGGTGGGCGCGCACATCATGCATTGCGCCGCCGAGAACATCATTCCAAGCACCGTTGAACTGGGCGGCAAGTCGCCGAACATTTTCTTCGAAGACATCATGAACGCCGAGCCGCAGTTCATCGAGAAAGCCGCCGAAGGCCTGGTGCTGGCGTTCTTTAACCAGGGCGAAGTCTGCACCTGTCCGTCCCGGGCGCTGGTGCAGGAATCGATCTACGAGCCGTTCATGGCCGAGGTGATGAAGAAGATCGTCAAGATCAAGCGCGGCAACCCGCTGGACACCGAAACCATGGTCGGCGCCCAGGCGTCCGAGCAGCAATACGACAAGATCCTCTCGTACCTGAAGATCGCTCAGGAGGAGGGTGCCGAACTGCTCACCGGCGGTGCGGCCGAGCGTCTTGAAGGCGACTTGTCGAGCGGCTATTACATCCAGCCGACCCTGCTCAAGGGCCACAACAAAATGCGTGTGTTCCAGGAAGAAATCTTCGGCCCGGTGGTGGGTATCACCACCTTCAAGGACGAAGCCGAAGCCCTGGCGATTGCCAACGACAGTGAGTTCGGCCTCGGCGCCGGCCTGTGGACCCGCGACATCAACCGCGCCTACCGCATGGGCCGGGCGATCAAGGCCGGGCGCGTCTGGACCAACTGCTACCACCTGTACCCGGCCCACGCCGCGTTCGGTGGCTACAAGAAATCCGGTGTCGGCCGTGAGAACCACAAGATGATGCTCGACCATTACCAACAGACCAAAAACCTGCTGGTGAGCTACGACATCAATCCGATGGGGTTCTTCTAACCCGCAAGAACACCACAACCCCAATGTGGAAGCGGGCTTGTGTGGCGAGGGGGCTTGCCCCCGTTGGACTGCGTAGCAGTCCCGGAACTTCTGGTTTTGGGGCCGCTCCGCGACCCAACGGGGGCAAGCCCCCTCGCCACATAAGCCCGCTCCCACAGGGTTATGGGTGTACTTGAAGACTTTGCCCCACCCCCTACCAACGCACGCCGCCACCTCCTTCGAAAGTAGCATTCGGTCATCTCATCCCCCGTGCATTAATGGTCTTACCGGAATTGACCGGCACAAGAAGAGGATTGACCCATGTGGAATAAACCCGCGTTTACCGATCTGCGTATTGGCTTCGAAGTGACGATGTATTTCGCCAACCGTTGATTGATCGCCCGGTCAGCCGTCGCGTTGGCCGGGCCTGCCTTCTGGAGCCATCCCATGCACATCCGTGTTCTCGGTTCCGCCGCCGGCGGTGGTTTTCCGCAATGGAACTGCAACTGCCGTCAATGCGCCGCTATGCGCAACGGCAACCTGCGCGCGCAACGTCGCACGCAGTCGTCCATTGCCCTGAGTGACGACGGTGTGGAGTGGGTGCTCTGCAATGCTTCACCGGATATTCGCGCGCAACTCGAAAGCTTTCCGGCGATGCAACCGGCCCGACGCTTGCGTGACACGGCGATTGCCGGTGTCGTCCTGCTGGACAGTCAGATCGACCATTGCACCGGCTTGTTGAGCCTGCGCGAAGGCTGCCCGCATTCGGTCTGGTGCACCGAGCGGGTTCACGAAGACCTGAGCAGCGGCTTTCCCCTGTTCACCATGCTCAAACACTGGAACGGTGGCTTGCAGTGGCAACCCATCGGGCTGGATCGCGAGCCGTTCCGCATCGCGGCCTGCCCACACCTGCAATTTCGCGCGATTCCGTTGGTCAGCAACGCACCGCCGTATTCACCCAACCGTGGCAACCCGCAACCGGGGGACACCATTGGCCTGTTCATCGAAGACCTGCGCAGCGGGGCATCGGTTTTCTATGCACCGGGGCTGGGGCAGGTCGATGCCGAGGTGTTGAGCTGGATGCAGCGCGCCGACTGCCTGCTGCTGGACGGCACGCTGTGGCGCGACGATGAAATGCGCGTGTGCGAAGTCGGCCAGAGCCTGGGCAGCGAAATGGGCCACCTGCCGCAAAGCGGCCCTGGCGGCATGCTCGACGTGCTGGAGGGCTTTAGCCGTCAGCGCAAGGTGCTGATCCACATCAACAACACCAACCCGATCCTCGATGAAGACTCGGCCGAGCGCGCGTTGCTGGAACGGCGCGGGATTGAAGTGGCTTATGACGGCATGAGTATTGAGCTGTAGCGGATGGCCCCATCGCGAGCAGGCTCGCTCCCACAATGGACCTGCTTTGTGCAGAAAATCGGCTAAGACCCGGACTCCTGTGGGAGCGAGCCTGCTCGCGATGAGGCCCGACCAGACACCGCAGAACCGAACGGTTATTCCCCGGAGAACCGCAATGACTGACACCCCCATGACCCCCACCCAATTCGAAGCAGCCCTGCGCGCCAAAGGCGCCTATTACCACATCCACCACCCATTCCACCAAGCCATGTACGCCGGGCGCGCCACCCGCGAGCAGATCCAAGGCTGGGTCGCCAACCGCTTCTACTACCAGGTGAACATTCCCCTGAAGGACGCGGCGATCCTCGCCAACTGCCCGGACCGCGACGTGCGCCGGGAGTGGCTGCAACGGATCCTCGACCATGACGGCGTCCCCGGCAGTGAAGGCGGCATCGAAGCGTGGCTACGATTGGGCGAAGCCGTGGGGCTGGATCGCGAACAAATTCTTTCGCAAGAGCGGGTGCTGCCGGGCGTGCGTTTCGCCGTGGACGCCTACGTCAATTTCGCCCGTCGCGCTTGCTGGCAAGAAGCGGCCAGCAGCTCGCTGACCGAACTGTTCGCGCCACAGATTCACCAGTCCCGGCTCGACGCCTGGCCCACCCATTACCCATGGATCGACCCGGCCGGCTACGACTATTTCCGTACACGTCTGAGCCAGGCGCGGCGTGATGTCGAGCATGGTTTGCGCATCACCCTGGCGCACTACGTGACGGTCGAAGGCCAGCAACGCATGCTGGAGATTCTGCAGTTCAAGCTCGATGTGCTGTGGAGCATGCTCGATGCGATGAGCATGGCCTATGAGCTGGATCGCCCGCCGTATCACACCGTCACCACCGAGCGGGTCTGGCACCGGGGGATCATCTTGTGAGCCTGATCGAACAGCAACCCGGCCCGCCACTGTGGTTGCTGGCGGAGCTGACCTATCGCTGCCCGTTGCAATGCCCGTATTGCTCCAACCCGCTGGACTTTGCCCAACAGGGTGAGGAATTGAGCACAGAAGAATGGATTCGGGTGTTCCGCGAGGCGCGGGAGATGGGCGCTGCGCAACTGGGTTTTTCCGGTGGCGAGCCGTTGGTGCGCCAAGATCTGGCCGAGCTGATCAAGGCCGCGCGGGACATGGGTTACTACACCAACCTGATCACCTCGGGTATCGGCCTGACCGAACAGAAGGTCCGCGACTTCAAAGTCGCCGGGCTGGACCACATCCAGATCAGCTTTCAGGCCGCCGACGAAGCGGTCAACAATATGCTCGCCGGTTCGCGCAAGGCCTTCGCCCAGAAACTGGCCATGGCCCGGGCGGTGAAGGCCCAGGGTTACCCGATGGTGCTGAACTTCGTCACCCATCGGCACAACATCGACCAGATCGCGCAGATCATCGAACTGTGCCTGGAGCTGGAGGCGGATTTCGTCGAGTTGGCGACGTGCCAGTTCTACGGTTGGGCCGAACTCAACCGCGTCGGCCTGTTGCCGACTCGCGAACAGTTGCGGCGCGCCGAGCGCATCACCAATGAATACCGCCAGCGGCTTGAAGCCGAGGGCCACCCGTGCAAACTGATTTTCGTCACCCCGGATTACTACGAAGAACGCCCCAAGACCTGCATGAATGGCTGGGCCAACCTGTTTCTCGACATCACCCCGGACGGCACGGCCTTGCCTTGTCATAGCGCCCGCCAGTTACCGGTGCAGTTTCCCAACGTGCGCGAGCACAGCATCGCGCACATCTGGAACGACTCCTTCGGCTTCAACCGTTTTCGCGGCGATGACTGGATGAAAGAGCCGTGTCGTTCCTGCGATGAAAAGCACAAGGACCTCGGCGGCTGCCGCTGCCAGGCGTTCATGCTCACCGGCGATGCAAGTAACGCTGATCCGGTGTGCAGCAAGTCGCCGCACCACAGCGTCATTCTCAAGGCCCGGGACGAAGCCGACGCGCCGGGGCAGGGGATGGAGCACCTGACCTTGCGCAATGAAAAGGCCTCGCGGCTGATTTATCGCGGATGAATCGTGAGCTGACACAAATCCCCTGTGGGAGCGGGCTTATGTGGCGAGGGGGCTTGCCCCCGTTCGGCTGCGAAGCAGTCGCAATCCAGACAACTCGTATGCCGGAAAAATTATAGGGGCCGCTCCGCGACCCAACGGGGGCAAGCCCCCTCGCCACATAAGCCCGCTTGTATGCTGGGACTTGAAGGGAGGAGGAGGGACAAAGCCCGATTCTGACTGTTGACGCAGTACAGATCCGTGGGAGATTTCGCCCCTCCTCCTTTCACCCAAGC
>NZ_JBNNVP010000006.1:0-218342 GCF_050280605.1 Pseudomonas sp. NPDC089918
TCCGAGTCCGTGCTGGCCCGCGTGCAACTGATTCTGCGGGTCGATCCGAAGAACCGTCTGGACATCGACCCGGTTCTGCTGGAAAAAGAAGTGGTACAGGCCTGCCGCAGCTGGCAGGACGACTACGCGAGCCTGGTGGTCGAGAGCTTCGGCGAAGCCCAGGGCACCAACGTGCTGGCCGACTTCCCGAAAGGCTTCCCGGCCGGTTACCGCGAGCGTTTCGCAGCCCACTCGGCTGTAGTCGACATGCAGCACCTGCTGAGCCTGAGCGAAAAAAATCCGCTGGTGATGAGCTTCTATCAGCCGCTGGCCCAGGTCTCCGGCCAGCGCATGCTGCACTGCAAGCTGTATCACGCCGATACGCCGCTGGCGTTGTCCGACGTGTTGCCGATCCTGGAAAACCTTGGCCTGCGCGTGCTGGGTGAGTTCCCGTATCGCCTGCGTCATAACAATGGCCGCGAATTCTGGATTCACGACTTCGCGTTCACCGCCGCCGAAGGCCTGGAACTCGACATCCAGCAACTCAACGACACCTTGCAGGACGCTTTCGTCCACATCGTGCGTGGCGATGCCGAGAACGATGCCTTCAACCGTCTGGTGCTGACCGCCGGCCTGCCATGGCGCGATGTGGCGCTGCTGCGTGCCTACGCCCGTTACATGAAGCAGATCCGTCTGGGCTTCGACCTGGGTTACATCGCCAGCACCCTGAACAACCACACCGACATCGCTCGCGAGTTGACCCGGTTGTTCAAGACCCGTTTCTACCTGGCGCGCAAGCTTGCCAGCGATGATCTGGAAGACAAGCAACAACGCCTGGAACACGCGATTCTGGCAGCACTGGACGATGTTCAGGTGCTGAACGAAGACCGCATCCTGCGTCGTTACCTGGACCTGATCAAAGCGACCCTGCGGACCAACTTCTACCAGACCGACGCCCACGGTCAGAACAAGTCCTACTTCAGCTTCAAGTTCAACCCGCACCAGATTCCAGAGCTGCCGAAGCCGGTTCCGAAGTTCGAAATCTTCGTTTACTCGCCTCGCGTCGAAGGCGTGCACCTGCGCTTTGGCAACGTTGCTCGCGGTGGTCTGCGCTGGTCCGACCGTGAAGAAGACTTCCGCACCGAAGTCCTGGGCCTGGTAAAAGCCCAGCAAGTGAAGAACTCGGTCATCGTGCCAGTGGGTGCGAAGGGTGGCTTCCTGCCGCGTCGCCTGCCACTGGGCGGCAGCCGTGACGAGATCGCGGCCGAGGGCATCGCCTGCTACCGCATCTTCATCTCGGGCCTGTTGGACATCACCGACAACCTGAAAGACGGCGCGCTGGTACCGCCGGCCAACGTCGTGCGTCATGACGACGATGACCCGTACCTGGTGGTGGCGGCGGACAAGGGCACTGCAACCTTCTCCGACATCGCCAACGGCATCGCCATCGACTACGGCTTCTGGCTCGGCGACGCCTTTGCGTCCGGTGGCTCGGCTGGTTACGACCACAAGAAAATGGGCATTACCGCCAAGGGCGCGTGGGTCGGCGTACAACGCCACTTCCGCGAGCGCGGCATCAATGTTCAGGAAGACAGCATCACTGTAGTGGGCGTCGGCGACATGGCCGGTGACGTGTTCGGTAACGGCTTGCTGATGTCAGAAAAGCTGCAACTGGTCGCTGCTTTCAACCACCTGCACATCTTCATCGACCCGAACCCGGAGCCAGCCAACAGCTTCGCCGAGCGTCAGCGTCTGTTCGACTTGCCGCGTTCGGCGTGGTCGGACTACGACACCAGCATCATGTCCGAAGGCGGCGGGATCTTCTCGCGCAGCGCAAAAAGCATCGCGATTTCCCCGCAGATGAAAGAGCGTTTCGACATTCAGGCTGACAAGCTGACCCCGACCGAACTGCTGAATGCCTTGCTCAAGGCACCGGTAGACCTGTTGTGGAACGGCGGTATCGGTACGTACGTCAAAGCCAGCACCGAAAGCCACGCCGATGTCGGCGACAAGGCCAACGATGCACTGCGGGTGAACGGTAACGAACTGCGCTGCAAAGTCGTGGGTGAGGGCGGTAACCTCGGTATGACCCAATTGGGTCGTGTCGAATTCGGCCTCAATGGCGGCGGCTCCAACACCGACTTCATTGACAACGCCGGTGGTGTGGACTGCTCCGACCACGAAGTAAACATCAAGATCCTGCTGAACGAAGTCGTGCATGCCGGTGACATGACCGACAAGCAACGTAACCAGTTGCTGGCGAGCATGACCGACGAAGTCGGCAACCTGGTGCTTGGTAACAACTACAAGCAGACTCAGGCCCTGTCCCTGGCGGCACGTCGTGCCTTCGTGCGGATTGCCGAATACAAACGTCTGATGAACGATCTGGAAGGCCGCGGCAAGCTGGATCGCGCCATCGAGTTCCTGCCGGCTGAAGAAGCGATCAACGAACGCCTCGCGGAAGGCCATGGCCTGACCCGTGCCGAGCTGTCGGTGCTGATCTCCTACAGCAAGATCGACCTCAAGGAAGCGCTGCTCAACTCCCTGGTGCCGGACGACGACTACCTGACCCGCGACATGGAAACCGCTTTCCCGCCGACGCTGGTGAGCAAGTTCTCCGCTGCCATGCGCCGTCACCGTCTGAAGCGTGAAATCGTCAGCACCCAGATCGCCAACGATCTGGTGAACCACATGGGCATCACCTTCGTTCAACGACTCAAAGAGTCGACCGGCATGAGCCCGGCGAATGTTGCGGGGGCCTATGTAATAGTTCGGGATATCTTCCACCTCCCGCACTGGTTCCGGCAGATAGAAGCCCTGGATCATCAGGTATCGGCCGACGTACAACTGGAGCTGATGGACGAGCTGATGCGCCTGGGTCGCCGCGCTACGCGCTGGTTCCTGCGCAGCCGTCGCAACGAGCAGAACGCTGCCCGTGACGTCGCGCACTTCGGTCCGCACCTGGCGGCGTTGGGTCTCAAGCTCGACGAACTGCTGGAAGGCCCGACCCGCGAAGGCTGGCAGACCCGTTATCAGGCCTACGTCGAAGCCGGTGTACCTGAGTTGCTGGCACGCATGGTTGCAGGCACCACTCACCTGTACACCTTGCTGCCGATCATCGAAGCTTCGGATGTGACCGGTCAGAACGCAGCGGACGTGGCCAAGGCCTACTTCGCCGTGGGCAGCGCGCTGGACATCACCTGGTACCTGCAACAGATCAGCGCTCTGCCGGTTGAAAACAACTGGCAGGCCCTGGCCCGTGAAGCGTTCCGTGATGACGTCGATTGGCAACAACGTGCGATCACCATTTCCGTCCTGCAACAGGGCGACGGCACCCAGGACGTGGAAACACGCTTGGCGCTGTGGATGGAAGAGCACGAAGGCATGATCGAACGCTGGCGTGCCATGCTGGTGGAAATCCGTGCCGCCAGTGGCACCGATTACGCCATGTATGCGGTGGCCAACCGTGAGTTGTTGGATCTTGCGCTGAGTGGAGCCCCATAAGAGCTCGAACTCGCACTCAAAGTACGAACTCACGTGACAAAATTCGCTACAGGTTAATAACTGTCGTAGCGTTGTTTCTTGTGAGTTTTGCTAATATTTTTAAGAAAAATTCGAAGTGGTTGTGTCACGCTTTCAAGATTTTTGTTAATGAAGTACATGAAAAAAAGGGAGCGTTTTGGCTCCCCATTATATTTCGTTTTAAAAAATCACTCTCTTGTATTACCAAGGCATGGCGCTTTACCTGATAGCAATAATGTGAGTGCAGCTAGTATCCCAAATAATATAATTACAGTCATATGAAGACCAACTTCATTGCCGGCTATTCCAAGCGCTAACGCACAGGCTGCAGCTGCGCCGTAGGTTATGGCTGCGTAAAAAGAGGATAGCGCTCCTTGTTGAGCAGGGGAGGATCCTTTTGTGAAGGTGATGAGGCCCAGGCGATACGAGACTCCAATACCCATTCCAATCACTGCGAAACCTATGGTTGCTAATGAGGACAGTCTTAGATCTGCGCCGAGCAATAAAAAGATAATTCCAGCCGTTATCGTAGCTACCCCGGAACTCCATGGGGCTATTTGACCGAGCCACGGGCTGCAGAGTTGACCGGCGGCGCTGAAAGCTAACAAAATAATTATCCCATATGCACTGATCCAACCCATCTCAAGTGCTGCATAAAACGATGGCAGAGAAACAATCGCCGCGCTAATTGTTATCCACGACAGGCAACCAACTGTGAGGGCAATTGGATGGTTGCGGATACTGCTCCAGACTACCGCTTTACCTTTGCTGACCTCGCACAACAGTTTGCTATTATCTTGATGGCGTAGCACGAGGATGATCGACAGGGCGATGAGAAGAAACAAACAAACGACGCCATGGAATAAGAATGTCCAGCGCATAGCAGCGGCTCCCCACAATGCAATACACGCTTGAGCAAATGCTGTACCTGCGACGGCTCCAATTAGGTTGCCAGTGGCGGACAGAGAGCGTCCCAAAGAGCCGAGAGCAGCAACAACCAGCGCTGCTGCTGATCCAGTCCCAATACCACCCGCAATGCCGGCTATTGCACGTCCCAGCAAGATACCTGAGCCGGTCGCAGTGGAAAGGAAAACATCAGAAATAGCCGCAACGAGAAGTGAAAGGCAGAGCATCGGTGAAGACCATCGAACAAATGTCGGGTGAGAGCAAATAAGCAATACGCCGATTAAGACACTGACATAGCAAACAAATGTCAATGACATCATCAACGGAGTAAAACTCAATACCTGGTGATAAAGCGGTAGCATCGGGGTCGTGGCATTGGTACCAGCTAGCAAGATGCTGAAAGCCAAGGCAGCAGTGATTCCCTGGGCGATTCGCAAGGAGGTTGAGTATTTCGGCGTCCTTTCGCTGGGCGAGTAAAGGAGGTTGGAAACCATTTTGTGCTCTCTCGATAATTCATTGATTAAGTCAAGTTGACTAATGCTTGTCTAAGAGCTGACGACTGAATGATGAACGCACGGCATGCAATATGCGGCATCTGAATCTCATTTCAGTTGAGCATTGATAAGCGGTCGATATTATTTTACTTGTGTCTTAGCGAATCAAGAGACTTAGCAGTAATGTGCTTGTGGCGCTATCTTATCAGTGAATGATTGATGGTTTTTCAGGGGTTTTTTCGGGAGGAGGTCAATTTTTTAATCTGCGGGCCATAGTGATATGCGTTCGACTTAAGAATAAATCGAACGGTGGCTATGATTAAGTAAGTGGTTTGATTAGGGGTGTATGTTTTGATGTGTGACTATGTAATAGTTTGGAGTAAAACAGCGCGGTATTTTTAGATGCTGCGTTGATAGATAAGGCGAAAGTTTTGAAGTGTAATTTAAGGTGGTTTTTTCTGAATTCGGAAGCTGATCGCAAGTTTCTGAAGTTGAGTGGCTTCTGCATCTAGTACGTTGTATGCTTGTAATGTTGCTTCTGCGTTGGTCGTGCTTTGTTGGTTTAGTGGATTTAGCTCGTTAACATCTACGTTTAGCGTTTCCACGACTGCCGACTGTTCCTCTGTTCCTCTGTAGCAGTAGCAACAGATTGGTTCTGGCCATCGATCTCACCGATTCGCTCTGTCACAACACTAAGTCGACTTTGTGCATGTTGTGCGACTTGGACACTCATTGTGCATTGTTGCTGACTTGCGTTCATAAGATTGACAGCGTTTCGTGAGCCGCCTTGGAGCTCGTCTATCATTGCTTGAATCTGCTGTGCGGAGCTTTGGGTGCGTTGCGCTAAACTACAAACCTCATCAGCTACTACAGCGAACCCTCGGCCTGCCTCACCTGCCCGTGCTGCTTCAATTACGGCACTTAATGCCAAAAGGTTTGTTTGTTCTGATATCCCCCCGAATGACATCGAGAATCTGGCCAATATTTGAAGCTTTGCTATCGAGTGCTTCTATATGGTCGGGGTGTTGAGTCTTTCTTGCTTCAGGAAGAGAAGAACCCCCCTAGATTTCAATGTGTCGGACGCTAGATGCGAGTCTCGTTTCCTCTCCAAATACACAAAAATGCCGCTCACAGGGCGGCGTTTTTGTTTGTGCGTAATTTGTGGGCTACGTCGAGGATAGTTCACGATCTCTACATTCGTTCCGGCACTTTTTGCGGAAGCTACTTCTAAACCCATTCATCAGGGCCTAGGTGCAGGCAAGAGACCATTCGAAAAATTAGCCGCTGGTCGAAAAGCAACACTCCATCCAGGGTGTGGGCTGAAGTGTGGGCTGGAAGATTTTACCAAACCCCAGAAACGACAAAGCCCTGAATAATCAGGGCTTTAGCGTGCAAATATGCGATGACCGCTTCTATTGTTTCTCAAGCCCCTCCAAACCATCCTGGTCGATCATGATCTCAGTGAGCTTCTCGCTCAGCAGGTTCCACGCTTCTTTTTTCTCTTCGGCATAATCATGGTGTAAGTAGTGACGACGGACTCGAGAGCCCGCCAGCACGTGGTTTTGGCACCGGTCTATCACATCAAGGCTTATGCCCCAGGCTTGCATCATGGTTGCACCCGTTCGTCTCAGGTCATGGGGTGTCCATTCCCCATTCACACCACCGGACAGCACTAGGGTGTCATCATGGCGGCGACGTGAAAGCGGCTTGCGATTTTTGAAGCATGATTGGCGGTCTCCCACCTGTTTGCTGACGACCTTGAGATCGACATGACCATCATGATGCTTAGCGGGGAAGCACCATTGAGAGTGTCCTGTAAGCAGCCGAAGCTTGCTGAAATAATGGATCGCAAACGCAGATAGGAATACGTGGTGGTCCTGCTTCTTTCCCCGGCTACCTTTGACGCTTGCCACGGGAATAAACCAGACACCATTTTCCAAATCAACGTTTTTCCATTCGGCCTGAAGCAGTTCGCCGATCCGGCATAGCGTTCCCAAACAGATCCAAAGCGCAAGTTGGGACTCTGGCTTGAGCGGGCGAACCCCATCATACTTTTCTCCGGCAGGTAGTGCTGCATAGTCCGCGGTCATTTTTTGAAAGCGTTGGTGTAATTCTTGAAGTTCGCTAGGGGAGAGGATCCGAGTTCGCTCCTCCTGGTAGTCACCGGGTACAAGTTTATTGATTTCGACCAAGTCTGCTGGGTTTCCGTCAATCAATAGTGTTCGCCATGGCTGGCGTTTCTGGGCCCATCCAAACATCTGAACGATATCCGAAAAAAGACTGATGGCCTGACGAGTAGCGCCTCGAGCTATTACAGAACGCACCAGGCTCCGCAGGTCATGCTCACTGACTGTACTGATGACTTTAGAGCCAAGGGCGGGGTAAAGATCTTTTGCGAATTTTCTCCGTAGCTCGGCATTACCATCCTTTCGTGCCACGCCATCGCGAAGCCATTCTCCCGCTAGATCTAGCAGCGTTAGTTCCTTAGCTTTTTGCTGATCGGCGTCTGCGAGTTGTGCTGCCAGCTCCGCTTTTAATCTGACCTTCCCGGCGCGCTTGTTTTCATTAGGATTGATCCCTTTGGCTACTAGGTCTCGCGCTTCGTTGCGCTCCTTGCGTATTTCGGTCAGCGACTTGTTTGGCCAGGTACCGCACGAGAAGCGGGTATAGATCCCTTCCCAGCGAAACTGGAAGTAAAAGGGGATGGCGATTCCTTTTTTGCGGAGTGAGACCCTGCCTGCGAGGCTGCCTTCGTCGCGTATGATGATGCCGACATCCTGCTCGGTCAGTGCTTCCAATTCCTTGGCAGTGAGCTTGGCCACAATCAACCTCCTAATAAATTTACTCCCACATTTACTCCCACCGATTCGTCAGCTAAGGGTAGATCAGGATAGAGATCGTTGGAAGAGTAAAGCGCTTAAGGTGCCTTGTTTTACTGGGCTTTAGGATTCTATAGGGGATTGGCGCGGGCCAGGGATGACTAATGCTTAACTGAATGGGGTGCTAGGGGTCGAGTGTTCGAATCACTCCGTCCCGACCATATAATTCAAAGGGTTGCGAGATTTTATCTCGCGACCCTTTTTTATTTTTGGTCGTTTTTACCCCTACAAAACCACTGGCTCTGGGTGGAATTCTCGTGGCTTTTTTGTAATCCAACGCCAGCTTTAGCGCTTTATGGCACGGTCTTTAGTAGCACGTTGCCGACTATTCTTGGCACTTTGAGTACCCACGCCGCTCTTCGCTTACGGGGCTTCGACAGATTGTTTATCAGTTTTACTTGTTAGGCCGACGGAGCCTTTCACAGTCATGCGGCATATTTTGAAAGCACTGCACGATACCCGCCGGATCGACCCGGCGGATACTTTTCGGTTTTGGAAAGGGCTGTTACAGCCCGATTTCCATAAAGCGGCGAGTAAATATCTTGGCGTCTATGGGTTGGTCCAGTACCTGCTCGAAGCGAACTTGTGTGCTGTGCCCTGTCTCCAGGTTTTTCATCGAAAACAGGTTAGGGCGCCATTCGGTGGTGCCCGCCGTCGCAGGAAACTCACGGATGTCAGAGCTGGTTCGTATTTTGAATAGCTGCCCGCTTTTATTGAAATATTGCTCCTGGATTGCGGTGTAGTACTGCTGTTCGACCCAGATAATCCTTTTGCCGTATAAACCCTGCTCCATTTGTTTTTTAGTCGTCGGCGTCGCTTCAACGACCCAGCATTTACGCTCGACGCCACTGTTGTCCTTGATCGTTTCTTCACGCAGGATTTTGTAGCTGTGGTGTTTGACACCGACCACGCCATCGGTAATCGACATGTCCTCGTAAGTGAAGTCCGTGCCGACAAAGCTTTGGGTCTGATCCGCCCCGGCGATCCGCCGAACTTTGCGCAGCGCCGGCAGATAGATCCAGCGATCCGGGTCTTCTTCAGCGTTGGATTTTTCCAGTGCCAGTACGCGCGTGCCTTTCACATCTTTCGGTTCCACGAACTCCAGATAGGATTTGCGCGCCGCTTTATCACCATCGTCAATTCGCAGTTTTAATGTTCGCTCGCGCACATTGCCCTGCGCATCCGTCATCGTAATAAAGACATCGCTGGTCTCCGAGAGGCTTTTACGGGAGTCTTCGTTGAGCAGCATAATCTGCTCGCCGGTGTAGCTCTGGGCGAAGGCAGAAGGGATTACCGCACTGAAAATGAGCGCTATGAGGTTAAGCTTTTTCATTGAAATACAATTCCATTTGGCGAAGTTAAAGGGTTTGGAAAAGCGCCTGGCGAGGCGCTTTCTGAGGGATTTCATTTGACTCGATCGGATGGTTGCCACGTACCTGGCCGTTAACGGCATTAATCAAGGCGGCGGCGACGCAGGTTGCCGATACGGGGCGGTATTTTTTTAACGCGCCAACGAACGCCCAGCCCAGGAAGCGGGAGGCGTGGCGACTGAGGCGTTGAAAAGGGCGGCGGTCATCCTTGCTTCCGTAAATCATGGAAGGGCGGATGAAACAAACGGTTTCAAAGCCCAACCCGGACAGTTCGGTTTCCGCTTGAGCCTTTACCTGAAAGTAGTCATTGGACGAGTTCAGGTTCGCCCCCAGGCTGGAGACATAGCCGATGCGGCTCGCGCCGTGCAGTTGGGCATGCCGGGCAAGTAATACCGGGTACTGGCAATCCACCTTGAGAAAAAGCGCCTTGTCACGGCTCGATTGTCCAAGTGCGAAATAAATGTCGTCGCATTTACCCCAATCGCCAGACCGTTGAATATCGTCAAAATCAATGACCGCTTCACGATACTGTTCATGGCGCAATGATGTGGCGGTACGGACAATCCCCAATACGCTGGAATAACGAGCGTCCTGACATATCAGGGCAACACATTCGCTGCCCACTTGTCCGCTCGCACCCACGACCCATGCGGTTCGTTTCATTGTCTTAAGCGTCCTGTCCGGGTGAAAGAATGGGCGACAGCCTGTCGGTCCCTTCCACAACACGAGCCAATAGTTCGATGATGTTTGGTTCCTGTTCCAGGATGAAGAAATGCCCGCCCTGGCAGGTGTGCAGCGCAAAATCCTGATTCGTGTGTTCCGACCACCGCTGCATCTGCGCAGGTGTCGCGAGGGCATCCTTGTCGCCCGCAAGCGCCACCAGCCGGGAGTTGACGCGGGTGAAGGCGTGCCTTTGTGCATCAACGTTCAGGCGCAGGTCGTCCCGGATAATCGGTAAATACATCTCCATCGCTTCACTGTCGGCCGCCAGTTGGGGAGGCAAGCAACCCAGGGAGATCAGGAAGTCGATCAGTTCCCGGTTCGACGATTCCGGATCAATGTCGGTGAGACGGGTTTCGTCCGGCACCGTGCGCGCGGAGATCACGACCGTTTTTGCGCAACGGTCATGGCGTTGCTCCAGCGCCTGAGCCACCGCGAACCCCAATGCACCGCCCAGGCTATGACCGAAGATCGAAAACTCACCTTTTATGTGGTTGTTGATCTCGTCTGCCAGTTGAGCCGTCAACGTCGAAAAGTCAGTAACACGCGCTTCCCGATGACGCCCTTCGCGACCAGGCAACTGGACTGCCAACAATTGAGTGGGTGAGTCGAGCAGCTTCGCCCAACGACGATAGAAGCTAGGGCCGCACCCGGCGGGTCCAAAACACAAGAGCACGGGGGCGCCCTGGCGATGCTCGGTGAAAGGTACGAATGTCCGGCTCATTGAAACAGTCCTTGAAATAAGTGACGCTGCAGGCATCGCGCAGTGACTAATGGGCGATCGGTTCCAGCGTCCCGGTCGCTTGTTCTACGGGGACGAAAGTGACGGCGACTCGCAGCGTTGCCGGTATCAGAATGAGTGTAAAAATCGCGCAGGCGACCATCGATGCGGCGGTCAGCAAACCCAGATTCACAATGGCCGCGTAGTTCGAAAGGCAGAGAATGGCAAAGCCGCACGCCAATGAAAGCGAGTTGATGATGATCGGCCGGGCAACCGAGTTGACCGTTTTGCCCAACACTTCGTTATGGTTCGTGCCCGGTACTTTCGAGTAGGTCTTGTAAACGCTCAGGAAGTGGATGGTGTAATCGACCCCCACGCCAAAGCAGATGCCACAGATCATGGCGGTGCCGATATCCAACGAGATATCCAGGACCTGCATGAGTGCGCCGATAAAGGCCAGCGTAAAGATGAGCGGCACCATGCTGACCATGCCGAATTTCAGCGAGCGGAATATCGCGATCATCATCGAGGCAATCAGGATGAAAGAGAAAACGAAGCTATAAACCTGGCTTTTAACGATCTCCGGAATGTTGCTTGCTTGCAGCTCCCCCGTACCGAATACCTCGACGGTCACGCCTTCAGGCACCACCGTGGCGGCATAACTGCGTATGTCATCAATGATGGCTTCCCACGTTGTCCCTCGGTCGGTGTAAGCCATGCCGATAATGCGGGCACTGCTGTAGGTGTAGTCGACCACATCTTTTATCTCGCTGCCGTTGCCAAACTCATAAAGCAGGAAGTATTGAGAGATCAGCTCTTGCGAGGCATCGGCCGGTAGACGGAAGTTTGAATCGTCGGACATCAGCTCATTGATGCGATTCAAGTAGTCAACAGGCGAAATGGTGTAGCCAATTTGCTCATGACGCTTGAGCCGTTGCTCGATCAGGCGCAGCGCATTGATAAAGTCGGGTTGTTTGACCCGGTCCTGGGTGTCTGACTTGAGCCAGATGGAGACCGGTACGGTTCCGCCGAAGTATTTGTTAAGCACGTCGTTGTCTTGTCGCACAGCGGTGGACTTTGAAAATGACGATATGTTTTCGTTGTCGACCCTGACCTGAAGACTCAGGTACGTGGCCCCCACCAAAATAAGCAGGCTCACGCTCAGCAACCGCCAGGGATTGTTGCGTGACAGACGATTCGCCGCGTGACTGAAGCGGTCGACGAACAGCATGAATCCATTGTCGTTGCTTTGCTGGATTTGCTGTTTTGGCAACTTCAGGTAAGGGAGAAGGGCGGGCAGCAAGGTAATGGTAATCACAAAGGCGAATGCAACACCGATGGCGACGAAAATGCCGAACTCGCGGATGAACGTCAGGTTGGTGAACGCCATCGCAATAAAGCCGACAAATGTGGTGAACGACCAGATGAGCATTGGGCCAAGCAGGTAATGCGCCGTGTTTCTTATGGCCGTCTCGGCATCGCTTTCGACCACGCGTTCGTAATAGGCGCTGATGAAGTGGATGGAATCGGCGACCGCGATTGAGATGATGAAAACCGGAATCATGTTGGTGATGATGTTCAGTTTGAACCCAGTCAGGCTCACCAGGCCCATGGTCCAGATCAACGACAGGATGGCGATCAGCAACGGAATCCATACGCCCTGCCAGCGGCGGAAACTGATGTACAGCAACAATGAAATAACCAGCACGACGAAGGGCAGGAACTTGTTGTTGTCCTTCTCGACGATGTCGGTGATGGCCGCGTAGTAGGTGGCCGTGCCGCCAATGTGGAATGAGTCTTCGGAAGGGATTTCATTGACCTGTCTTAACACCTCGGTGTAAGCGCGCTGCAGGTTCCGGGAGTCTTCCTCATCCACGGCTAGCTCGATCTGAATCATCGAGGCCTTGCCTTGGGGGGAGATCAAGGAGTTGCTGAACATCTCGTTGCCAAAGACTTCCTCCGACAGGTTGTTCAGCGCCTGGGTGTCTGACGGTACGTCGGTCATCAGGTCGTGAACGTCGAGTGCGTCGCCATCGAGTTCGATGTTTTCCACATCGGCCAGGCTTCTGACTTTAACGACAGGCGCTGCACGTACGGTGAGGTCCGCGACGTAGTCTTTAACGTTCTGCGGGCAATCAGCGAGCGTTGCCAGGTAAGACGACAAGGCCTTCAGCGTGTTTTTGTCGAGTGCGTCGATACCTCCGGCCAGTATTTGCTCAACCATGCCCTTGCTTTGGGCATCGAGCGCCGCCGACTGGAGTCGCTCGTTATCGTCTTCGTCAATCAGCGTCAGTTTGGCGAACTGTTGTGTCAGCGTTTTGATCGATGCCAGCGACGCGGGATTGAAGATGGAATCTTCCTGGGTAACGACGCCGACCAGAATTTGCTCGCCGGAGCCGCTGAAATGCTGGCGCGCTTCGGCCATCAGCACACGACCCTTGAAGTCCTTGCCGAGCAGAAACAGTGACGGGTTGACTTGCAGCGATAACAACTGCAAGCAGAAAAATATCGTTGTCAGGGCCAGGACCCCAAGGGTGGCCTTCTTGTGCCTCAATATGAAACTGGCGTAGCGCTGAGAAAAGGACGTCACTGAACTGTTCCTTGTTTTTGATAAAAATTTTTCAGGTGAATAGGGCGCGGATCAGCCGGTGACCGGCAATGCCGTCGGCACGCTGTATAAGCGTTTCGCTGCGGTGAACGCCGGGTAGAAACGCTCGAAGTAACTGTTCAGTTGTGCACCTTGCTCAAGGTCACACCGTAGCGCCAGATACCCGTCCGGCCTGACCAGGAACAGACCTCCGTTCTTGACACCCAGTTGCTCGCGCAATACATCCGTCATGTCATATCGAGCCTCGAAACCAGCGCTGATCGTTGAGTCTGTCGAGGCAGGGATGCGTATCAGGTAGGCCCGCAAGAAGTTGGCCGGCCAACGAGCAGCGCTCAGGGCGTGGGCGATTTGTTGACAGTGAGCTTCGCTGTCCGGTGTGTTGTCCTCGAAGACAAACAACGAATAGTGGATGCCTTTGAGCAGTTCGAAGAGACGCCGGGCATCACCGTTTTGTTCGAGCACCGTGCCGTCGGGCATCCGCTGGCCGGTGAGCGGCCCCTGTTCGACTGTTTGCCGGGCCTGGGGCGCGAGTAACGTTGTCGCGTAATCGATTTGAAAACCCGTGACCTGTTTCATGATCCTGTTCTGGAAGCGACGGGTCGTCGCGAGCGTCGGCACCAGGGCATCGCGCAACAAACGCAGCAACGGATGTTTCATGTTCAGCATGTGCATTTGTTGTTGGGTGTTTTTCAGCACGGTTTGCGCCACGGGCCTTCTTTCTGCCTGATAGCTGTCAAGCAGCGTCTGGCTGGCGTCGTGATTGAGCACATGGGCGATTTTCCAGGACAGGTTATAGGCGTCCTGCAATCCGGTGTTGAGCCCCTGGCCACCAATGGGGCTGTGGACATGACAGGCGTCCCCGGCCAGAAAAAACCGGCCAACCCGATACTGCTCCGCCAGGCGATGTTGAAAAGTCGTGACCGACAGCCACACCGGATCACTGAGAGTGATGTCTTCGAAGCCTCGCTCATGCAGCCGGGCGTTGACCCGCTCGATGTTCAGGTCCGCGGTCGTCAACGTGCTGTCTTCGCAATCGATGACGACTCTGTGTTTGCCGCCAGGGAGCGGGAACAACATCATGTAACCATCACCTGAAGTGAACACATGACCGCTGCTGTTCTCGCCTTTCCACGACAACGTGCCGTCGGCAATGATGTAGGGCCGCTTGTAGGGTGCGCCGTCGAAGGCAATCCCCGATGCTTTGCGCACGTGACTAAACCCGCCATCGCAGCCAGCCACCAAGGTGCATTCCAGAGATTGCCGGTTGCCGCGCTCGTCATTAAGGGTCGCGTGGGCCGCGTGTTCGTTCTGGATGAGGCTGTGCAATTCGATCCCGCGTTCGATGCGGCCGCCTGACTCCAGATAGCGGGTTTCCAGTATTTCTTCGACGCAGTTTTGTGGAATGCTGGCCGTGAACGGGTAGGGCACATCCAGTTGCCCGAGGTTGTAGGTGATCAGCCGCTTGCGATTGCTGTAGATGTTCATTTGCTCGACCCGAACAGCTCGGGCGAGCAGTTGCTCCAGCAAACCCAAGTCCTCAAGCACTTCCATTGAGCGAGAATGAATGGCGAATGCCTTGGAAAAGGTCTGGCGTTGCGGGCGCTTGTCGATCAGCCTGTGGGGGATGCCGAAGCGTTGCAGTTGTAGACCCAGCAGCAATCCGACCGGGCCGGCACCGACAATAAGAACGGGGGTAGTGCCTTTCGCTTGGTGGCTCATTTCAGACCTCCCTGGTCACTGAGTGCAGTGTTCAAAAGACCGGTAGTAGGGGTACTCGGCGATATCCAGCAGATTGCGGTCGCCCTCGCTATCGCCATAGGCGTGAATCACGTAGTCGCGCGGGTTTCCGATGATTTGCTGGACCCGGATGACTTTCTCTTCCGCCTGACAGTGCGGCCCATCCAGTTCGCCGGTCAGCCGACCATTGCGTTCCTTGAAGCGCGAACCGCTGACGGCGTCGAAACCCGCGGCTTTGCCCCAGGGTTCCAGGTAGACATCGGCCGAGTTGCTGATCAGCAGGCAACGGTGCCCTTGAGCTTGGTGCCACTTGAGCCGTGCAAGAGCTTCGGGCTTCAGCCAGTCGGGAATGTCCTGCTGGGCGAACAGCACGCCCAGGGTGCGGTATTTTTCGACACTGATACCGGTCATGCAGCGACGGATCATGACTTCACGAGCAGCCATCAATGGAATGACCTTTAGCGCCAACAGGATCGCCGTGGGAATCAGGCTGATGGCGACGAGGGTGAAACGCGGACGGCCGATCAGCCGTCGCAAAAAGCGCCAGAAGGTATGGCGGTCGGTGAGCGTGCGGTCAAAGTCAAAGACGGCGATGACCGGTTTATCGTTAGGTTGAGTAGGCACAGGTGATCCTTGCTGTCATGGATTGACGCGTTAAATGGTGGCTTCCAGGGAACGGGCCGTTTGATAGTCCGCGGGCTGGAGAATGAGCCCGCGACCTTCAACGGTGCCCAGGGCCCTGCCGTTCTGCACGATGTGGCAGCGGCTGTGGCTGCGATGCAGGTGGCCATCCTTGAACATCAGGTCGATGTATTCGGCGATCAGAAACACTGGGCTGTCGTGCTCGGCAAAGGAGTCGAACTGAATGTGCATGTCGTCCAGGACGAACGGGAAGTCGTGAGGCACGCCCTGGAACAAGTGTGTGCAGGCAATCCCGAATTGACGCACGGCTTCAATCAGGTACAAGCCGGGAATATGGTCCTGTGCGTGCTCATAGAAGAACGGGTGGGTCTGGTCGTGAAACAGTTCTGCGGCGTACCAGCCCGTGTCTTCAATGGCGGCGATAGCGCCCAGCAACACATTGCGTTCGCTGGACTTGTGGACATGCCTTTTGTTCATTCGACCAACGTTGTCCACGTTCCCGGAGGCGTTCCACTGCGTCAGCCAGGCCATGGCGAAATCCCGGCCGCTCAGGGCGTCTGGCGTTGCCAGGCTCGGCTGGGTTTTGCCGACGGCGGTGTGGACGAAGTCCAGCAGTTCGCCAAGCTGGCCGGTATGAAGCAGGTCGAGCGGGATCTTGCCGAGGGTGGGGTAGGCCTTCTCGACGCGGGTACGCAGTTCCGCCAGCATCAATGAGTCGAAACCCACGTCGTCGATCAACAAGCTTTCGTCAGAGAGGCTGTAGTCTTCCAGCTTGGCCAGTTGTCGAATCAGGTACTTCACGTACTCCCGAGCGCTCATGCTGGAAGGGTCGGCAAGCACCAGGTTCGCTACAGGTTGGACGTTGGCGTTGGACTGCTCGTCATTCAACGCGTTCAGCCGTTCGAGCCAATAACGACGGCCCTGGAAGGCATAGGTGGGCAGTGGCATTTTTTTGCGTTGCGGGCGGTTGTCCCACGCCGCGGCAATGAGCGGCGTTCCAGCTTCATACAAGGTGACAAGGGTCGCGCCGATATCGGCCCAGACATCGGCCCCGGACTTCGCGGGTATCTGCACCGATGTGATATTGACGTGACGTGTCAGGTATCCGTCGATGAAGCTGGCGTCCCCCATGGCAATGATGACGTTGACGGCATCCGCCTGTAGCGCCTGGTCTAGCCCCTCCGGATCCATATTCAGCTGCAGCGGTTGATGGCGATCGGACTTGTTCCGGTAGAGGTAGGCGAGGGCTTTGTCCTGAGCGCCCAGGCCGGCAATCGCCAGGATCGTCTGCTCCAGCGAGAGCGCGCCGACTAGGGCGGCGGCCACCGGGTGCGCAGGACCGTACGCGATAATCCAGCGGGGCAAGACGCCCAGTGCGCGCCACATCATGGCGAACCCATAGAGCAGCGCGCCGTCGATCAGGTCCTGGTCCTGTTCATTCGCTGCCGCGTTCCACAAGGCTGCGGAAACGTCGCGGCCAAGGGTTTGTGTGGCAGTGTCCAGGTACTCGGTCGATGCTTTTTGAAACAGCAGGCTGGCTTCCAGTAGCGGGCGCAACCGGGCTCTGCTCTGGGGATCGAGCTTGCCCATGACGAAACCGATTTGCGGGCCTCGAGGGTCATGCCGGGTCACGAGACGTTCAGCGGTCAGCGATTGATGCAGCGCTTGAATCAGGTCACGGCGGCTTTTGCCACTGACGGCGATTCGTTGCTCGAACTGACGGCGGCCAGTGTTTTGCGAGAAGCAAATATCGGCCAATGCCTGCTCGTCGCTGCTTTCGAGAAAATCAATCAGCCTGGGGATGTACGCTTTAAGCGCCGACTGTTCGCGGGCACTGATGAACAACAGTTGCTGCGGGTGTTCAACGCCGGGCTCACGGTGAGTCGCAGGGGTGTAGGACTCCAGGATGATGTGGGCGTTGGTGCCACTGAAACCGAACGAGCTGACCGCCGCCAGACGCGACGCTGGTACGCCGGCTGCTGGCGCCGGCGTGCTGAAGGCCGGCCAGGCTCTTGGGTCCGTGCATATTTCGATGTTCTCGACGTTGAGATCGACAAACGGATTGGGGGTGTCGAAGTGCAACTGAGCAGGGATCTTGCCGTGCTGCAGCGCTTTGGCGACCTTGATGATGCCGGCAACACCCGCCGCGGATTCACAATGGCCGATGTTGGTTTTGACGGAGCCCACCAGCAACGGCGCGGCACGGCCTGTTGCCCGTCCGTAGACCGCGCCCAGCGTTTGCAGCTCAATCGGGTCACCGAGCTTGGTCCCGGTACCGTGGGCTTCGACATAACTGACGTCTTTGGCGTTGACGCGGGCATTGTCCAGGGCGCTGCGAATGACCCTGACCTGCGAAGGGCCGTTCGGCGCCATGATGCCTTGGCTCAGACCATCCTGGTTGACCGCCGAGCCGCGGATCAGCGCATAAATATGGTCACCGTCGGCCACCGCCCGGGACAGGCGTTTAAGCACCAGCACACCACAGCCTTCGGCGCGGACGTAGCCATTGGCCGATGCATCGAAGGCCTTACACAGCCCCTCGGGCGAATGCATCATGGCCTGGGATTGGGCGATCGAGGTGGTCGGTGCGAGCATGACGTTGCAACCGCCGGCCAGGGCAAAGTCGCACTCGTTCTGGCGCAGGCTCTGGCAGGCCAGGTGCACGGTGACCAGCGACGACGAACAGGCCGTATTGAGCGTGACGCAAGGGCCCTTGAAATCGAAGGTATACGACACTCTTCCCGAATGGACGCTTTCATGATTACCGGCGTTCATGTGCGCCGCGATTTCATCCAGGTTCAGGTGGCGGACCAGCAGGTCGGAATGGTCCTTGTTCATTATTCCTGTAAAAACGCCGGCATTTGAACCGCGCACTTTATCCGGGGCCATGCTGGCGTTTTCCAGCGCCTGCCATGTCACCTCCAACAGCAGTCGTTGCTGCGGGTCCATGCATTCGGCTTCGCGGGGTGTAATGCCGAACAGCTCGGCGTCGAAGCGCAGGACGTCATCGAGCAGGCCGGCATTGGGCGAATAGGTTTTCCCGGGCACCGGGCTTTGCGGGTCGAAATAGCGCGCCTGGTTCCAGCGCTGGTCTGTCAGTGGCGAGACACTGTTCACGCCCGCGCACAGGTTGCTCCAGAACTGCTCGACACCGTCGTCGGCGCCAGGGTATCGGCACCCGATCCCAACAATGGCAATGGGCTCGTGCTGGCGGTTCTCAAGTTCTTTGATGTCACTGTTGAGCCGCTGGATTTTTCTTAGCGCGTTTTCCATGAGCGCGCGGCTATCGTTTTGTTGCGTCATGCTTGCATTCCCTTTCGCGTGCGGTTGTGTCGGCTCAAAGTGCTTCATCCGCCAGGAGGGCAGAGAGTTCGTCGTCGCTCAAATTGCTGAAGTTGTCGGGTGCTTCGGCGGGTGCCGAGGGGGGCGACAGGTGTGCGAAGTCTTCTGCGTTTGCCGCAGTCGACGGATACAGTTGATCGATAATGAAGGTGCTCATAGCGCGAACGGTCGGGTAGTCGAACAGCAGCGTGGCGGGTAACTTGCGGCCGACGATGCTGGCCAGTTTGTTGCGCAACTCCAGCGCCATCAGCGAGTCCAGGCCTTCAGATTGCAGCGGCTCGCTGACGTCCAGCAACTGGCGTTCGTTGAGTGCCATGATGTCTCTGGCCACCCTGAGCACGAACTGCTCGATGTAGGTCTGGCGCTCCATCGGGGCGAGTTGATCGCAGTCACTGCGCAACGTGCCCAGGTCCGTCAGGTATTCGGCGCTCGCGGCGGTTTTTCTGATGAGATTGGACAGTAACGAGCGTTGCGCACGCTCGCTGACCGAACCGTGAATCCGGGTCCAGTCGATATTGATCACGGTAGGGTTAGGTTGCTCGGTGCGGGCCAGGCTCAATAACAGCTCAAGGGCCGTTTGAGGCGGCAGCAAATCCACTCCCGGTGCGCGTTGGAAGTTCGCCGCGCGTCCGGTGGTGTTGGCCATGCCTTGTCCGTCCCAAGGGCCCCAGTTGACGCTCAGCCCGGATAAGCCCATGGCGCGCCGGGAAACGGCCAGTTCATCAAGGAAAGCGTTGGCGGCGGCATAGTTGCCCTGACCCGGTGAACCGAACACGGTCGCCGCCGAGGAGAACAGCACAAACCAGCTCAGTTGGCGCTCCCGGGTGGCTTGGTGCAGCCACCAGGCGCCATTGGCTTTCGCCGCGAGCGGGGCCTGGAAGTCTTGCCAGGACTGGGAACCGAGCAAGCCGTCCCGCAAGATCCCCGCGCAATGAAAAACGCCATCGAGCGTTGGCTGCGTGAGGTCGATTTCATTGAGCAGGTCAGTCAGCTGCGCACGTACCGTGATATCGCAGGGCTTGATCAGTACTGATGCGCCCACGGCGTTCCAGCGTGCAAGGTAGGGGTCGAGCTTTTCCGTATTGACGGTTCGGGCTACGAGTACCAGGTGTCGAGCGCCTCGTTCTATAAGCAAATCCGCCAGACTCAGCCCGATCGCGCCCAACCCGCCGGTGATCAGGTAGCTCCGGTCCTGACGAAACACTGGGGGCGTCTTGTCGACCGGATCGCAGTCCATCGGCGCCAACCGGGCGATCTGGCGTGAACCGTTGACGTAGCGGATGTCGCCTTCATCGTCATCCAATTCGAGCTCGGCAAACAGGGTGTCGACGCAGGCTGACGGATCATTCGCGGCAACGGCGACTTGCTTGATGCGCGACTGGGGATGTTCTTCACCCATGACTTTGGCCAGTCCGCGCAGCATTGCCCAGACAGGAGCCTCATTCCTTGATGCGTAATCGTCCGGCATGGCAAAGGTCCAGTCCGGTTCGACGCCTTTGACGAGGCAGTACTGTTGAAGGGCGAGCACCGGCAGTAAAAGATCGCGTTGCTGCGTCTCCAGATCGTGATCGTCAGCCGCCGGCGTATCGAGGCCCTGGAGGTCGATCACCTGCTGAATCGAGTGTTCCTCGGTCAATGGATCGATCAGCGCAGCGAGGCCGTCCGGCAAATGCGCGATGTCGTAGCGAGCATACGAAGCGAGGTCGCTGTCGAGATCAGTGCCCAGGCACAGGCAACGAATGCCAATGCTGTGCAAACGTTGTTGCAGGCGTGCGGCATGGCCACTTCTGTCAGCCAGGATGACCCAGAGTTGGTCGGCGTCAAGGGCCGTCAAGCGCCGATGGTCGGTGGGTGTAGAGCAGGGTATCCAGTCGATCTGATAGGTCAGCGCCTGTTTGCGCTTGAGCGAGTCGATCAGCACGGATTTGGGCGCACGCTTGCTGCGCAACGCTTCGACCGTCACCACGCGCTCGCCGTGTTCGTCGTAGACCGAGATCCGATGGCTGTACGCTTCAAGTTCGGCAGCGCTGGCGTCGATCGGTGCCGGAGACAAGCATTCGACATGACACCACAGTGGGCCCTTGACCTGTTTGAGTACGCGCATTGCGTCGACGGCAAACGGGATGTAAATCGTGTCGCGTCCGGACAGGCTGAATTGCGCTTCGTAGGAAGCCGCCGCAGTGGTCTGGAAGAACGCGTCCATCAAACCGGGTGCGACGATGTAATCGCTTTCACCGGTCTCGGGCTTACGCAAGCGCGAAAGCGCTTCTCCCGGGCGCCGCCACACGTGCTCTACCCAACGGAAGCCGCCATTGAGCTCATAACCGGCCTGGGACATTTCGCGATAGAACGTCGGGCCGTCCAACTGCTGGTGCAGTGCCTGGCTCAGGTGTTGCGGGTCTATCGTTTGCTCGCCGACGGGTTGCTGGTTCGTCTGCGGGTTCAGGGTGCAGGCGAAGTTCTGCTGCCATGGGCCTTTATCACCTTCCGTCCGGCTGTACCCGGCGACGGCCACACACGCGTCCTGCTGTTGCGAGACGATGTACTGGAAGTGCTTGGTTTCGTCCGGTTCGAACACCATCGCACCGGGGAAGGTGATGTCGCTCAGCTCGTAGCCGAGCGCGATGTTCAGGTTCTCGGCAATCAGGGCCGTCATGGCCAGGTGGGTGGCACCGGCGATGACAATGGTCCCGTAGAGTTGGTGATCGGTAATCGGGAACGGCATGTCGGCGCCGAAGCGGGTTTGGTAGATCACATCGCCGGTGGCGCTGATGGTTTTCTCTCCCAGCTTCGGCAGCTCGGCGCGCTGCGCCACGGAGTGGGGCTGACGGGAAGGGAATAGCTGTGGGCCGTTCTGTAGTGGCCAGAAGTGACGCCGTTGAAAGGCGTAGGTCGGCAGAGTGACCCGTTGATAGGTGCGGGTGGGCACAAACAACGCTGACCAGACAGGTGTTATTTGGCGGCTGTAAAGCTCACCGAGGGACGTGAGCATTTGCGATTGATCGTCGGTTTTCGCCTTGAGGGAAGACAGCCAGCAGATTGGCGCATCCGACACACAGCGCCTGGCCATGCCGATCAATTGCGTGGCCGGCCCGATTTCCAGCCCGACCTGCGGCGCCAGCGCTGCCAGCGTGGTCAGCGCCGCATCGAACAGCACGGGGGCTTGCACGTGTTGAACCCAATAATCTGCGCAGGCGCATTCGTCGCCTAGGACCGTCCCGGTGACCGTCGACACAAAGGTCATGGACGCAGGCTTGAAGCGGATGCCTTGCGCCACACTGCGAAATGCCTCCAGCATCGGTGCCATCAAGGGCGAATGGAAACCGTGAGAGACCCGCAGTGACTGTGCGTCAATCCCGCGTTCGGCGCACAACTCGATCAACTGCGCCATCGCTTCAGAGCAGCCCGAAACCACGGTGTTGGTCGGGCCGTTATGGGCTGCGATCGACAGTTTGTGCGTGACATCGCCAAGAGTGTCCAGCAGTGCCTGAGTGCCGGGGCAATCGGCATAGACCACCAGCATCGAGCCTTTTTCACAGTGCTCGACCATCAACCGTGCGCGGGCACAGATGAGCCTGGTTGCTTCCTCGAGGGTCATTACGCCGCACAGACAGGCGGCGGCGTATTCACCAACGCTGTGCCCCAGGACGTAGTCAGGCATGACACCCCAGGCCATCCACTGTTTGCCCAAGGCATATTGCAGGGCGAAAAGCGCCGGTTGCGTGTAGTACGTGTCGTTCAACTGTTCGGCACTGTTGGCCCACAGCACATCCAGGATCGAACCCGCCAGATAAGGACGCATAAGCTGCTCACACTGATCCAGAACCTGTTTGAACACCGGGGCCTGCAGATAGAGCGCGCGTCCCATGCCCAGGTACTGACTGCCCTGGCCTGTGAACAGAAAGGCGACGGTGGCCGGGCTGTTACTGTTGGGCCGCGGTGTGTCGTCCGCTGGCAGCTGCAACTGCTGGCACAGCTGCTGCGCTGTGGTGGCGACGAACGCCTGACGGACCTCGAAATGCGAGCGAGTGGTACTGGCGCTATGGCACAGGCTGGCCAGATCGGGCTCATTACTCTGAAGCTGTTCGATGTACTTGTGCTTCAGTTCAGTCAACGAAGCCATGTTTCGCGCAGACAGCGGGAGCAGATAAGCCCCGCCTGCGTCGTCGGGGACGGCATGGGTGGGTGAGTCGGGGCCTGCGGCCAGCAACAAGTGAGCGTTGGTCCCGCTGAAACCGAACGAACTGACGGCGCCGATGGGCTTGCCATCCGTCGACGGCCACGGACGCAGTTGATCGGCGACAATGACGCTGGGGGTTTCACCCAGGACATTTGAGCTGAAGTGCCGATTGAGGTTTTTCAGGTGCAGGTTGCGGGTGATGGTGCGGTGTTGCAGCATCAACGACAGCTTGATCAGGCTGGCGACGCCGGCCGCGGCCTCGGTGTGACCGATGTTGGTTTTGACCGACCCTACGTAGAGGGGGTGGTGGGTGCCACGTTCGCCGTAGACCGCCTCGATGGAGCGCATTTCTATCGGGTCGCCCAGCGGTGTGCCGGTGCCATGCGCCTCAAGGTATTGCACACGATGGGGTTCGACCCCGGCGCGAGTGAGCGCCGCACGCATGACGCGCTCCTGGGCCGGGCCGTTTGGCGCGGTCAAGCCTTGGCTGCGTCCATCCTGATTGATGCTACTGCCCTTGATCACCCCCAGTACGTTGTCGCCATCACGCAAGGCATCGTTCAGCGGTTTGAGCAGAACCAGACCACAGCCTTCGGAGCGCACATAACCGTCCGCACTTTGGTCGAATGTCTTGCAACGACCATCAGGCGACAACATATGCGCCTTGGACAGGGCCACGTTCGTGTGCGGCGACAGGGTCAGGTTCACGCCCCCGGCCAACGCCACCGAACACTCGCCACTGCGCAGGCTCTGACAGGCCAGTGCCACACTGACCAAGCTTGACGAACAGGCAGTATCAATGGCGATGGCCGGGCCTTCCCAGCCCAGGAAATAGGCGAGGCGACCGGCATTGACACTGATCGAGTTCCCGGTAGCGAAATAGGCACTGGTCTCGGGCCCGCCCTGCGCATTGAGGACGTGGCTGTATTCATTGGGACCGCAACCGACAAAGATCCCGCCTTTCTCTACCGCCGAGGGTGTTACACCGGCGTGTTCCAGCGCCTCCCAACCGACTTCCAGCAACAGCCGTTGCTGCGGATCCATGCTGATAGCTTCTTGCGCGCTGATGTTGAAGAAGCTGTTATCAAAGCCGCTGACATCATCGAGCAAACCGCCCCAGCGGCTGTACATTTTTCCGGGCGCATCCGGGTCTGCATCAAAGTACTCATCGCTGTTCCAGCGTGCATTGCCGACTTCACCAATGGCATCGACACCCTCGACCAGCATCGCCCAAAAAGACGCGCTGTGATTCACACCACCCGGGTAGCGACAACCGATGCCGATGATCGCGATGTCCTGTTCGACGGAGGACGCGGTCGCCGGGATCGCGTCGCTCATCGCGGCGACGGAGGCGTGGTCCTTGAGCAGCGATACCAGGTAGGCGCCGAGTTGAGCAAGGCTCGGGTAGTCGAACAACAGACTGACGGGCAGGATTTCACCGGTCATTTTCGACAGCCGATTACGCAACTGCACCGCCATCAGCGAATCCAGGCCCATTTCTATCAGCGGCGAGTCGGCGCTGTAGTCACCTTTGACTTCGGTGCCCGAGACTTCGGCGATGCTGTCACGCAGCAAGCGTTCTATGGCTTTTTCCGGCGCCAGCGGGCGCATTCTTTCGACGTAGGCACGCAGGGGGGAGATGATGGTTTCTGCGTCCTGTGCCAACGCCGCCGACAACACCTGTTGGCCATAGAGCCTCATCAGCGCCGGGCTGGCGGGGTTGTGCCGCAGGGCTTCCAGAGCCTTGGGTTGCAGGTCGAGCACCACCGGAGTGGGCGAGGCACCCGAGAGCAGGCTGAAGAACGACTCAAGTCCTTCGACGGGGTCGAGAAGCGCCAGGCCCTGGGCGTGCAGCGCCGCGGAGGTGACGGCGTCTGCACTCGCCATGCCGGACCCGGCCCACGGACCCCAAGCGTAGCTGGTGGCGGTCAGACCTTGAGCGTTGCGGAAGATCGCCAACTCATCAAGGAAGCTGTTGCCCGCGCAGTAAATCCCTTGGCCGTAATTGCCGAATACCGCCGAGGCGGAAGAGAAGAGGGCGAAGAAATCCAGATTCAGCTGGGCAGTCAGTTCATGCAAGTGCCAGCCACCCAGCACTTTCGGCGAAACGACGGGTTCAGACGCCCCGGGTGCCAGGCTGTCGAGCCGGCAGTCGCTGAGCGCACCGGCGGCATGCACGACGCCGGCCAGGGGCAGCAGCGACTGGTCGCACTCGGTGATGAGGTCGCGCAGGGCATCGATGTCGTTGACATCCAGCGACAAGATCCTGATGTCACAACCGTGTTCCCGCAGACTGGTGATGAGGGTTTGTTGCCGCTCATCCAGGGTGGTACGCCGTGAGATCAACAGCAACTGACCGGCACCCTTGTGGGCCAGGGCCTGGGCGATCATCAACCCGAGTGCGCCGAGGCCACCAGTGATCAGATAGCTACGGTCGGCCTTGATTGCGATCGGCACTGACTGCCCGGCGCAAACCGCGTTCTCCAGTCGGCATTCGTAGGCATTGTCCCGTTCGAGGTGCACTTCGAACGGCACTCCGGTTGTAACAGGGGCCGCGAGCCAATCGAGCAGGCGTTGGGCGTCTTCGGCCAACGAACCGGATGACGACAAGTCGAGTTGGGCAAATTGCAGGTGGCTGTATTCCTGCGCGAGTGTCTTGGTCAGTCCGACACCACCGCTGTGAATGAGTCGTGAGGTCGGGCCCTGGTTGTAATGGGCGACGACAAAACGCGCCCCGGGCACCAGGCATTCTGCCGCGCAGATCCGGGTGCTGAGCGAGACGAAGCGCTCGATGTGCGCCATGGCGGCCCGGGCAACGTCAGCACTGGTAGGGGTCGCGACATATAGGACACCGTCAAACGAGAGGCCGGTTTCGTGCAGGCTCGCATCCAGTTCAGCGGGGAGCACTTTAGTGAAGGCGGTGTCCTGAACGGCGGCCAGAAAGTCGGCCGACTCACTGATCAGCAACCAGCGACCGATCAACGGTTGTGGGTGCCCGCGGAAACTGCCGGTGTCGTGCCATTGCCGGTAGAGACTCAGGCGCTGATTCGAGTGCAGGCGCGTCGCAGGGCGTTTCTTGCTCTTGAGCGGTGGTTTTGCTCCGCCGCCGATCCAGTAGGGTTGTTCATCGAGTACCTCGAACGGCAGCGCGAGCTTGCGTGCAACGACGTTGTTGGCGGGAATGCGCGAGAGCACACCTTGCACGTAGAGTCGGGCCAGATTGTTGCGCAGCACCCGGTTGTCTTCGTGCCCCTTGCGCAGAGAATACAGCGTTGCACGTGCATCGCCTGGCGGCAGGCTGCGGCTGGCCAAATCCACCAGGGTCGCGCTCGGTCCGATTTCCAGCAGCAAATGGTCGTGTTCGTGAAGCAACGCTTGCAGGGCGGCGTGAAACTCCACCGGCGCGGCCACCTGATTGACCCAGTAGGCGGCTTCGCACACCTCGTTTTCGACACGCCGGCCCAGGACGGTGGAGTAGAACGACACGGTGGGAGCGCTGTAGCGGATCTGCTCGGCATAACGACGAAACGCTTCGAGCATGGGCTGCATGAGCGCCGAGTGGAATGCCCGGGAGACCGACAAAGCGGTGTTACGGATGCCTTGTTGATCGAGACTGGCTTTGAGCTGCGCAACCACCGAGGCGTCACCGGAAATGACCACGTCATTGAGGGTGTTCTGGGCCGCCAGCGAAACCTGGCCGGCAAACGGCGCGAGCATCAGCTCCACAGCCTGCCGCTCGGCGTGCACCGCCAGCATGTCACCGGGCGACGTCAGTGCGGTCATCAGCTGACCTCGCTTGATGATCAGCTGCAGGCCGTCTTCAAGGGAGAAAACACCGGCGGCACAGGCTGCGGCGTACTCGCCCAGACTATGGCCGATCACCGCGGCGGGTTTGACGTCGATGCTTGCCCAGAGTCGGGTCAGCGCGTACTGAAGGCAGAAGATCGCGGGTTGGGTGTAATCGGTCTGGCTCAGTTCTGTCGTGCGACTGCCCCACAGAATGTCTTTAATACTGTGGCCGACCTCGGCGATGTAGAGCGTGTCGCACTGATCGAGGGCTGCCCGGAAGACAGTCTGGGTGGCGTAAAGACGTTCTCCCATCCCGGCGTACTGGGCTCCTTGACCCGAGAACAGCATGGCAACGGCCGGGCGGCGCAGCGGGGTGATGCCATGGTGAACATGCTCGGATAATTCTCCCGCGGCAAATTGCGCAAGTAGTTCACGTGCATGGTCTGCTGTTTCGGCTACCACCGCGAGCTGGTGTTTTCCGGACTGACGATAGGCGTTGCTGCTATTGCAGACATCAGCAAAAGGCAGCGGGCTCTCAAGCAGGAACTCGCTCCATCGGCGACTCGTTTGCTTCACGGTTTCAGCCGTGGAGGCGGCAAAGGTGAGTACGCCCGAGGCGGGATCCGCTTCGCCGGTATCGGTGTTTTCCTCGGCCGATGACAGGATCATGTGGACATTGGTGCCGCTTAACCCGAATGCACTGACACCGGCGTAATTGAGCTCGTCGGTTTGTGGCCAGGCACGACTTTGCGTGGGAACCACGAGCGTGTTATCGCCCCAATTGATATGGGGGTTGGGCTTGGAAAAGTGCAGGTGGGGCACAATTAGATTGTGCTTGAGCGAGAGCGTCAACTTGATCAGCGCGGCGATGCCGGCGGCCGATTCCAGATGGCCGATGTTGGTCTTGACCGAACCGATGACCAGTGGAATATCGGACAGGTCTCGGCGCAAGGCGCGCGACAGGGCGTTGGCTTCAATCGGGTCGCCCAGCGGGGTACCCGTGCCATGGGTTTCGACATAGTGAATACGGGCGGCGCTGACTCGGGCGTCTTTCAGCGCCCGTTCGATCACTTCTTGCTGCATGCGACCATTGGGGGCCGTCAGTCCATTGCTGGCGCCGTCATGGTTAACGGCCGAACCGCGGATGACCGCGTAGATATGGTCGCCGTCCTTGCGAGCTTGCGTCAGCGTCTTCAATACGACGACACCGCAACCCTCGCCACGCACGTAGCCGTCGGCCTCTGCATCGAAAGTGCGACACAGGCCATGATGGGACAAGGCTTGCATCCGGGATAAGCCGATGCTGTTTTCCGGCGCCAGGATCAGGTTGACCCCTCCGGCCAGGGCCATTGTCGACTCGCCGGAACGCAGGCTGTTGCAGGCCAGATGCACGGAGAGCAGCGACGAGGAGCAGGAAGTGTCCAGGGCAAGTGTCGGACCATGGAAGCCAAACAGGTAGGAGACACGACCCGCCGCGACACTAGGCGCATTCCCCAGGCACGCATAAGCATCTATGTTTTCGGGGGCTTTCTGATCGATGGCCAGGCGTGCGTAATCACTGGTGCTCATCCCGAAAAACACACCGGTCTTGCTGCCTTTCAACGCGTCCAGATTCTGGTTGGCGTTACGCAGTGCTTCCCAGCAGACCATGAGCAACAGGCGCTGTTGAGGATCCATCAGATTGGCTTCATGGGCGGGAAGCTTGAACAGTTGCGCGTCGAAATGATCGACACGGTCAATCAGCCCGGCATGCTGGCTATAGATTTTGCCGGCAATGTCGGCGTCCGGATGGTAATAGTCTTCGGCCGACCAACGTTCATCCGTGATATTGCGAACGGCGCAGTTACCCGCTTCGAGCAATTTCCAGAATGCGTCGGGCGTGTTCGCTCCGCCGGGGAACCGGCAACCGATCCCGACAATGGCGACAGGCTCGTTGATGCCAGATTGCAGATGTTGGACTTTCTGCCTGAGATTGAGGATTTCGGAGACAGAGTTTTCCAGAAGCTCCTTGATTCCCGAAGTTGTAGTGTCTGTCGATTTCATTGTTTTAATCTCAAGAAGTTAGCCGTCACCCGCAAAAGGGCGAGTAAAAAAGTGCTGCAAATTGCCAAACCGTGACCACGAGCCAACCTGCAGCGAAAGAGGCCGCACATCGATGGTCAGCGCTTATTTAAATGGAGTGGTTCTTTCAGGAGCAACGCAGCTCGATACTTAAGTCAGCGAGTGGTCAGATAGTTCTGGCCGCGTGTTATCACGTGGCCGGCGTCAAACTGTGTGGGTGTAGTAAGCTCTCAAGAAGTTCTGCCATGCCCTGTTCATCCAGATGCAAGAAAGCCGCGTTGTGCCCTGCGGGCTCCTCGGCCGACGTTGGCACATAGGCCCTGGCGGTATCGGCCACATAACCTGCCAGTGAATCAGGGGTGGGCCAATGCCAGGCGATCGTCGAATCCAATTGCACTTTTGAAACATGGGAAAGTTCAGCGGCGAGTTCAACGGCGTCGATTGAACTCAATCCCATTTCAGAGAACGGTGTGTCGATGGAAATCGATTGACTCTCATCGTAATCACGTTCGGTCAACCAACTGGAAATCCAGTTTCCAACAGTTTCACGCGTGACTGACGATAAGGCCGGGGGCGCGTAAGTCAGAGGGTCAAGTGCATGCTCGTTCATTCTGTCACTGCTCCATGTGTGAAATAGCATTGGTGGTAAGGTGAGCGTTACAGGCGCCCGGGTGATTCAGGGACTGGTGTGCTGCGCCGAAAAAGCAACGAGTTGCTTGTCGATCAGACGCTGGCGTATGACCCGCCGGCGCTTCTTGCCACTTGAAGTTTTTTCAATGCTTCCTCGTGGGCAGAAATGAACCCGACTCAACAACGCATCGTGAGTGTCTAGAACCGCCAACGTCAGGGTTTGCTGTTTTTGCGCGCGCTCACTGTTGTTGTCATTGGCATCCCCCTCAAGCACCAGGTGAAGTTCCATCAAACCCGTGTTGCTGTTTTCCATCGACAACAGCGCACTGCCGGAGGCGCGGACAAAGTCAAAACTCTCGATGGTTTCTTCAATGTCGTCCGGGACAATGTTTCTGCCGCCGATGATAATCAAATCGTCCTGGCGGCTATAAAAGTAGAGTTCCTGTTCATGGAAAAACCCTAGGTCACCTGTGCGCAGACGACAGTCTTTCAGTTTGGCGAGGGTGGCCTCCGGCATGTTCAAGTAACCGGGCGTCAGGCAATCGCTCTCGATGTTAATTTCGCCCAGCTTGAGTTCCGGTAACGGGCGATCATTCGCGTCGCGCACCGTAATGCGATGGCGAGCGTTGGCTTGTCCTGATGAAACCAGTTCAATGCGATCTTCATCTTCACTGGCGGCGAGTTTCACATCACCGTCGGGACTAATGCTGACTATCAGAATCTTGAGCTCACCCAGTTTACTGCAACTCGCGCCCAGACTGTTTTCAGCCATTCCATACGCTGAGTGAATATGTTCCGGCAGCAACTTCAAAGGCGAGAATCGCTCCCTGACCTTTCTTAGTACCAACGCGCTGATTTTCTCTGCCGAGATGTAGAGGTGCAGTCGGGACAGATCAATTTGTTCATCACCATATAAACGCTTCACCGTTCGAAGTGCCGCCACCAGCGCCGAATTGGTGATGAAGCTCAAGTCTGCCTGTTTCTCTGATAGCAACTTGAACCAACGCGCCGGATTGCGCATGTAGTAGTCGGGTGTCGCGAGCAGATGGTTGCAAGCGGCGTAGATGGGCAACAAGACGCCGGTAAACAAGCCCATGTCATGATGAATCGGCGTCCAGGAGGCACTGTTTTTGATGGGGATACCGTGCCTGCTGGCGTTGTGGGACAGCTCGATGTGCCTCAACTGATTCATGATCATGTCATGGGTGACAATGATGCCCTTCGGGAAACCGGTACTGCCGGAAGAGAACTGAATGATCGCCATGTCCTCTGGCTGGACATCTGCACCCAGCGGCAGTACTTCCACGCATTGAGGGTTGAATGTGGGCTCCGAGTGAATCTCAAGACCCGTGCGTGAACGCCATTGCTCGATGTCCTCGGCCGTGATTGCACCGTCGCACAGCACCAGTTTGAAGCTGCAAGAGCTGTCACAACTGGCGAGGAAATCCGCGTAGTTCAGATATTTGCCCGATTTGGTTCTGAGGGGGACCGCCACCAGGTTCAATCGCCAGCAAGCCAATAGATAGCCGACCAGTTCGATACTGTTGTTCAGGACCAGGCCCACCCGGTCCTGCCGCCGCAGTCCCTGACTGGCCAGTTTCGACGAGCAGGTATCAACAATCGCACCTATTTCGGCAATCGTGTACGAGCAATTCGTATCAGCGAACGTCCAAACGGCATCGCCTTGGGTCATTGCATGGCTGAATCTATGATTGATGGTCTGCATTTTCATTCTCGCAGGCAGTCGGTCCCAAGCAAACTCGGGGTCGTTGGCGGTAGGGGGGTTAAAAGTAAAAGTCTAGTTTTAACTGAATGCGGTCATTGTTATTAAACTGTCCGAATAGTCCATTCTTATCGCCGTAAAAAACATCAAGTCCGACGGTTCCTTTAATGTTTTTACTCAGCTTCGATGTGTACTGAAGACGAAACAAACCATCGCCATCATTATTGTTGGTCAGCCATCGGGCTTCAAAACTGTCTCGTTGGTGCAGCAAGTCCTTTCGGTAGAGAAAGGTCATGATGCTGTCGACTTTCTTGCGTGGCAGGTACTCGGTGGTCTCACCCAGGATGCTTTGATAGAACTGAGCACTGAATACACTTTCTTCTACGCCATAATAATCAAGTCCCAAGACGTAACTGGTGTCGTTGGTCTGGAATCGTCCGTTTTCGCTATTCAGGTCGTAGTCGATTACCGAGCGGTGAGTGGTGTGGGCCAACTCGCTGCGCAAGACGAAATCATTAATTGAAGTACTGGCACTGCCACCAAAGGTATGGGTTCTTTCATAACGCTCGCGAACAACAATCACCGGGCGCGTACCCGCCATGGATACTTGAGTTTCGAAGAACGGAGCGTCGTTGTAGTGATACATGTAGTTGAGCGAGAAATCCCATGACTCAACGCTGGTTGTCAGGGCCATGCCGACGTCAGAATCTTTAATGGGCCGGTCGGGGCGTTCGGCGCGACGTCGCTCAACGGGCAACGTCAACCCGGGAGGTGCCTGGGGTATCAACCGCCGCGAACGAATGGCGAATTCGCCTTCGTTGTAATTCGGAAAGTCGGTGTAGGTCTGGTCGGGGATCCACAGCAATTGCAGATCAAACTGGCCCACCGGCACCACGATGTTGGCCATCCATGTCGGGATGCGGGCTTCTTCGGGGTCTTCGAGGATGAACTCGCGGTAATTCATGGGGTTGACAATATCCAGCACCGTGACCCCATCGGCCTGGCCCCACACCACTTGTTGTTTGCCGAGAATCAGCGTTCCGTCTTCACCCAGGGTGTCTCTGAAATAGAGTTCACGCAGTTCGAACTGAAAAGGATAGTTGTCATAGATCTTACGGCCATCGTTGATGGGCGAGAGCGCGGTTTGATCGGGTTCTCCTGGCTCAAGTTGGCCACTCATGTTCCATCTGATGCGGGTGGATAACAGAAAACGGGCATCGGTGTCGGTTTCGTAAGACAGCGCGTTATAGAACCGTGTTTCTGACTTGGAGAGCTTGTCGACGGATATGTTTTCAGCAGTCTGGTATGAAATCTTCGAGTCGGAGTTGAACTCTCCGGCGAGCGCAAGTGCAGGCAGCGCTGAAATAGCGAAGACGAATGGTTTGAACATGAGCACGCCTTAGATCGAAGTATTATATTTTTAATCGTTCACGCGGAAATGTCGCAATGGTTGCGTTTTATTAAAGCTGTCTAGTTATTTAATTGCCGGGCCAAGAGCGGCCGGGAAACGCACTAAAGATGGGCGTGAGGATAGGACTTGATGTTTAGGTTAGCGCTCAAGAAAAACATCGCCGTACGGAAAGCGGTCGGGAAGAGCGCTTCACAGAATTGGCGGAGAGATAAAAGTTGTGGGCTGAAATCCATTACTGCGTCCATGCGTTATCAGTCGAAGAGTGGAGCTCTCGATCAGTAGCGAAATGCTATCAGTGCTCGCGTTGTAACTCAACAAGTGTGATTCGAAATTTTTTTTTGCTAAACACGATTCATCTGTCCTAAGGGACAGATGAATAAGGTGGTGTTTTATATGGTGTTTTTTTAAACTTGGAACGATCGTTTCATGCTTGCTGGTGTTAAATATTCTAAATATTGTGTTGCTCAGATGTGTCTAAATGTTTCGGCGGCATGTTTTTCTGATAACTCGAACTAACGTGCCAAGACACGCTTGACTCTGTCCTGCGGGACAGACTCTATGATTTTCTCGATCCTGAACAGAATGGTTCTCTTCCAGAAGAAGGAGTTTCAGTGAGCAAGTTATGTCTGGTCACGGGCGCCAATGGGCACTTGGGCAACACCTTGGTCAGAGCATTGCTCAGTCAGGGCTACAGAGTCCGAGCCGGAGTGCGTGACATCGGTAACACGGCGCCCTTCGCGGGGCTTGATTGCGAACTGGTCTATGCCGAATTGCTGGACGGGCTTGCAATGCTCAAGGCATTGGACGGTGTCGACGTGCTGTTTCAAGTGGCGGCGGTTTTCAAGCATTGGGCCAAAAGCCCGGAAACCGAGATTGTCGAGCCCAATGTGCGGGGGACACGTAGCGTGTTGGAGGCCGCTGCACGGGCGGGCGTCAAGCGTGTCGTCTATGTCAGTTCCGTCGCCGCGGTTGGTCATGACGGCAGTGCTCTGGATGAAGCGCATTGGAATGACGAGGCCGAAAATGCCTACTACAAATCCAAGATTCTCTCCGAGCAAATGGCCTGGCGGACCGCCAACGACCTGGGGCTCTGGATGGTGTCGGTACTGCCCTCGGCGATGGTGGGGCCAAACGCGACCCAACTGACCGATACCATGGGGTTTCTGGAGTCAGTCAAACAGCGTCAGGTCCCGCTGGACCCAGGGTTCCATTTCAATTTCGTGGATGTGCGCGACGTGGCGGAAGGTTTGATTCTGGCCGCCGAAAAGGGCAGGGGAGGGCAGCGCTATATTCTTGCGAATGAGCGCTCATCGTCGCTCGCCAACCTGATCGAGGCCGCCAATGCGCTTTCGCCGGGTTATCGCCAGCCACCGCGAGCCCCGCAGTGGCTATTGGTCTGCATTGCCTGGATGCAGGAACGGGCCGCGCAACTGACGGGCAAGCCTGCCCAGTTACTGCTCAGCCAGGTGCGCCTGTTCCATAACGTTCGGCAGGAGTACAGCATCGTCAAGGCGAAGACTGAATTGGGGTTCAGCCCGCGACCGCCCGAAGAGGCGCTGATGTCAGCTTTTGTTTATCTGGGCAGGCGATCGACTCAGCCTTATGAAGAATTGACGTCGGTGCAGGACCGAACAATGAGTTCATCTCGCCTTTGAGCTCGATCAAATGAAGGTCCAGCGCCTGTAACTCAGCGATTTTTTCTTTCACTTGCTGACGCTTGGCGTTGACGGCTTCGTTTGCCAGCGCCAAAGGAAAGGCTTTGAGCTTGTTTTTGGCGCTGATCAGGGGACTCATCTCTGCCAGTTTGAAACCGGCAATTTGTGCTCTACGAATGAGGTGGACGATCTCCAGATGGTGAGCGTTGTAGGTCCGGTATCGACCGTCGCGTTCCGGCTCGTTTATCAAACCCATCTGTTCATACAGTCGAATGGCTTTTGGTGTGCAGCCGGTCAACTCGGCGAGTCGTCCAATGAACATGCTTAAATTCCTTTTTTAAATGCGTTAAATGCCTCGTACATTTGATCGCCAGTCAGCCCGTAACCGTCACAACAGCTAGCAACAAAAGTTTAGCGTGAATCCGCACCTTGACGAGGGCGGGGGGATTTTTCCCGAATCCGACCCCGCTGATTACGAAACTGAGGGATTCAGTATTGAAGAATTTGGCCTATGGGGGCGGCAGAGATCCAGTGGCGGCGTAGTCTGGAAAAGACATCATCGACTCGGTCGGTGGATGTTCGTATGTTGAAAACAACACGGCGCTGAGTCGATCGCCCAACAGATTCCAGGTGCGCTTCTTCTCTTCGGCATAGTCGTGATGCAGGTAATGGCGCCTCACCCGCGAGCCGGCCAGTACATGATTTTGGCAGCGGTCGATGACGTCCAGGCTGACCCCCAAGGCCTGCAACATGGTCGCGCCCGTACGGCGCAGGTCATGCGGCGTCCAGTCGCCGTTTTGGCCGTCGGCAAGCACCAGCGTGTCGTCATTACGCCGTCTTGACAGCGCCTTGCGGTTTTTGAAGCGGGCCTGGCGATCGCCGACCTGCTTACTCACCACTTTTACGTCCACATGCCCATCATCCTGCTTGTTCGGAAAGCACCACTGGGAATCTCCCGTCAGGGTCTTGAGTTCCTGAAAGAAATGTAGCGCGAAGGGCGAGAGGAAGACATGGTGGTCCTGTTTCTTGCCCCGGGAGCCTTTGACGTTTTCACTGGGGAGGAACCAGGTCTGCTGTTCCAGATCCACATTTTTCCATTCGGCCTGCAGCAACTCGCCAATCCGGCACAGCGTGCCCAGGCTGATCCAGAGCGCGAGCTGGGTTTCCTTTTTTAACGGCCGAATACCTTCGTACTTTTGACCGGCGGGGAGGGCGTGGTAATCGGCGGTCATGTGTTGGAAGCGGTTGTGCAACTCCAACAGCTCCGCCGAGGAAAGGATCCGGCTTCTTTCTGCTTCGTAGTCGGCAGGGATAAGGGGGGAGATGTCGACCAGTTCCGTCGGATCACCCTCAACCAGTAACGCCCACCAGGGTTGGCGCTTTCTGGCCCAGCTGAACATCTGGGTGAGGTCGGCGAAAAAGCTGATGGCTTGCCGGTGAGCGCCGCGGCTGAGGACCGCCCGGATCAGCGCCCGAATATCGTGCTCGGACACACTACTCACCGATGTTTTGCCGAGTGCCGGGTATAGGTCCTTGTTAAAACGTCGTTGCAACTCGGCATTGCCGTCTTTACGCGCGACGCCATCCAACAGCCAGGCCTTGGCCATATCCTGGACGGTTAGTGTTTGCACCTTCGTCGACTTTTCCTTTTCGGCTTTTGCATTCGTCGCGGCATGCGCCTGTGCTTTGGCGGTTTTCTTTTGCTCGTTGGGATTGATCTGCTCATCGATGAGCGCACGTGCCTGGTTGCGTGCTTTACGGATGTCCGTCAGGGATCTGCGCGGCCAGGACCCGCAGGCGTACTCTTTGTTCTGATCGCCCCAGCGATAACGATAGAAAAGCTGACCGACACACCGTCCTTACGGACTGAGATTCGACCAGCTAGATTGCCATCCTCCCGGAGGATTCGGCCGGCATCGTTGGGAGTCAGCGACTCGAGTTCTTTGATGGTGATTTTGGCCATAAAATGGGTTCCCCCTACTTTTCCCCCCACAAAAACGTCGGCTCTTGATGGGCGTTACTGGACTCTCGTAGAGCAGAACACCGCTGGAGCTCAAGTAAATACTAGCTTAGAAAAATCCAGAGTAAAATTTTGGAAGCTTTCAAGAAGTATGAAAAAGAAGATGGGGTGCTAGGGGTCGAGTGTTCGAATCACTCCGTCCCGACCATATAATTCAAAGGGTTGCGAGATTTTATCTCGCGACCCTTTTTTATTTTTGGTCGTTTTTTTCCCCACAAAACCACCGGCTCTGGGTGGAATCCTCACGGCTTCCGCGTGGGCGGACGCAGGCTTTGGTGCTCACGCTTGCAATATTGACCAGAATGATTCCGGCAATGATAAGGGTGATTTCTCCTGCAGCAGTAAAACTGGGAATCTGTTGATATCTGAAGGCCGCAATCACAGTGATGACTGTTGACCAAGGCCGGGCCACGTAGAGGTATTTAATGACATGGGCAGGTCCTTCTGAGCCAGCCCCAGCCCATACCCACCCACCGAAATAAGCACTGGAAACCAGCGTGCAAAACCTTGGCTTTCCTTTAGGGCGATAGTCGCCTGGTTAATACGCACCTCTCGTGCCAGAGCTGCTACATACCTCAACCCAATCGGCGGATGCACCTGCCAGCAAGTAGATGCTGTGGCGGAGATTAGGCGAGCAACGCTTCCAGGTTTTTTCATCGCATGCGTTATGTCTGTGAGATAAGTCCTTCTCAATGTGTATTGCTTGGACGATGCAGTAACCGCGATTTCTCACCGAGCGGAAAAGGTTATCTCCTCTAGCGGACTTCTTGAACTTCGCTTGTAGCCTGCTGAGGCACATCGCCAGCCCCTTATAGTGGTCAAGGTTTTTGTTTAGCTTTTTGGCAATTGCATCATTACTTACTATCCGTTCTCTGCTGCCTATTAACAAGTCGAGTACTGCGTACTCCATCTTGGTTAGATTAATAGTTGTTTCATTGTTAATAAGTAATCGCAGAGGCTCGACTAGCACCCATGTATTTGAGCTTTGTGCGCGTATTGCGTTGAACATGCTCTTTTCAATGGGGGCATGCGCCTCGAAAGCGGAGAGTCGTCTGGAGGGGGGCGTATCGATATTCATCTAAGTGAGGCTGTTTCTTTGTTGTATTGCTCTTCCGCTAGCTGGCTCGAAATGTAGAAATTCCGAGGTCAGCGGAGATGGCGCAGTGCAATGCGGAGTGTATTTCGGTTAAAACCGGCTAATTTCGGTGATGATACGTTTCAGCAGTCATAAAATCTTTAAAAATGATCGAACGTACGTTCGTTTTGATAAGGGGGATTAACACGAAAGGCCTGGAACCTCAGCGAAGCAGTTGTTGCTAAGTGCGGGACTCGGATGGAATCAAAACGACTAGATCCGTATCGCCTACGTCGACACCCGCCTGCGAAAGCAGAGTTGTAACCTGGCCTCGATGATGGGTCTGATGGTTAAAAAAATGCATGACCAGGCTGTAAAAATCCTTATCGGACACTACACCCTTCATGTTTGCCTAATTGAAGGGGCCATTGAGCCCATTTGATGATTATTCGGTCGAGCCATTCTCGATACGCTGAGAGCTCTCGAATCAGAGCACAACAATTGATCGAGGCGATTCGGATCAGAAAGCTGCCTCGGCAGCTCCAGTGCCAAGTGGTTCGTTGGATGCTTGGCGAATCGCTTCAGCCAGATTACATTGCCCCCACCCGTTGGCTCGCTGACGTTAACCGAGCAGATTCGTCAGCTCCGCAAGCGCCGATCTAGGAAAAACCCCGCAAAAACAGCCGCTTCCAGATGGATGGCTGATTGTGTAACTTGTTGATACAAATATGAATCTGTATCATTTAGTTTCATCTAAAGGGTGCGAGGGAGTGCATTGCCCATATAAAAATAAGGTCAAGGTAATGCTCAAAATGCTACTCGTGTATGGTCATCTGATTGCCACCTGTATTGCTCTGGGGAGGGTGTTACAGGCGGATCAAAAGCTATGGAGCTGGCGCAAGGATGTGTTGAGTGAGATGCAGCGTGAGTATCTCGACGAGACCCAAAAAATCGTCACGCTCGCGCTATTGGCTCTTTGGGGAAGTGGCTTGCTGCTGGTGCTAGAGGGTTACCTCTATGAGGGGAGCGCGTATCTGCTCAATCAAAAGCTCTGGGCCAAGGTGAGTGTTGTCGCGCTGCTTAGCCTCAATGGTGCTTTGTTGCATCGGATCGGTTTCCCGCTGCTGCAGAAGGCCCCCTTTGTCTTGTTACGCAACTCCGGTCGCACTCGCCTGGCTCTCTTGGGCGCTCTCTCTATGAGCAGCTGGCTATTTGCTGCTTTCCTGGGGGTAGCTCGAGCGTGGAATCACGTACTGCCTTACTTGCATGTGATGGGTGCTTTTGCTCTGTTCTTGTTGGTTGCCTGTGTAGTGGCGCTGATAGTCGCCAGTGCAGCGGGCGTCAGGGGAGATGCGAGTTCAAACTGTCCTCTATAAGTGAACAATGTGCCGCCGCTAAGGCGGCACAGGTGGATCAAGAGGTTGAATACTCGATATACAGCCTTTCGAGCGCCTCTTGGTACTTATCTCCCTTTAACGTTTTTTTCAGCACTGCCAGGGCTTCGAGCGCTGAAGCCGCAGCCAGTGCCTCGTTTTCTCCCCGGTAGGCGGCGCGCAGCCTTGCTGCTGCAATTATCGATTCTTCAGTCGTTGGCATGTGATTGCCCTCGAAGGATTGAACCTCACTGATAGTCGCAACCCTCAACGATTTCAAGTCCAGGGTGAGCGCTCCACCGAAAGGCTTTGGCCTGTTCAATGAAGGCGACTCCCGATCAGCTTTGCACCGCACCAATCCCACCCATTGCCACCGATTTATTCTGAACGGTCTTGTACAGCAGGCTGGACACCATGAATCCAACAATGGCCAACAGGCTCATCAAGCTGAAGACATAGTTGTAGCCTTGCTGACCCGGGAAATGGTCGAGGATTGCGCCGTAGATGACGTAAGCGAACATGCCCGGTGCGTAGCCGATCAGGCAGCCGATACCGAAGGCTGACCCGGTGATGTGCGAAGGGATGCCGACTTCACCCATGGGCGCCCAGAACACGCCGCGCATGGAAAACACAATCAGCGCGAAGGACAGTGTGGCGGCCATGCCTGCGTAGATAAAACTCGGGCTTTTCGGGATCAGCAGGATGACGCCCATCAGCGGCAGCAAGGCCAGGAATGCCCATTTCAGATAGCGGCTGGTGCTCTTGAATTGCTTGTCGGCAATGAAGCCACCGGCGGGGCCACCGAGGATTTTGAGGAAGTACTGATTGATGATGCCGTAGGCGCCCACCAGTGCCACGGGCAGCCCGTACATTTCCTTGAGGTAGGGAATGAAATAGGTCAGGCCGCAGTAGACGATGTAGACCATGAACACGTTGAGGCTGACCAGCCAGATACCCGGCACCTTGATGGCTTCGAGCAGGTTCGCCAAACCGTTCTTCGGCTTGGCGATCGACTGTGCGCTGCCGCCCTTGAGCAGGAACCAGGTCAGGGTTCCGGCCAGAATGTCGATGACCGAGTAGAAGAGGATGGCCGATTTCAGCCCGGTTTCACCGGAGCCCATGGCGACGAAAACGCCCAGCGCCGAAAAAGCCACAAGCGTATCAATGACGCCACGCCCACCTTCCAACAGTCCAAACAACCGACCCTGTTCCTGATCGTCACCCAGGTTGCGGATGGCTTTGAGCAGCGAGGGCCAAAAGAAGCAATCGGCGCAGACGGCCAGCAGGCTGAATACGATCAGCAGATTGCTGAAGGGCGGAAAGGTCGCCAGATACAGCCCCAGGCCGCCGGTACCGATCAGGCCGATGGGAATCATTTTGCGCGTGTCGTAGCGGTCGGCGAGCATGCCGCCGACGACAAACAGTGCAGTGGCGATGATGGCGTTGGCGCTCAGCAGCAGGCCGATTTCAGTGTGGCTCAAGCCCATGAATTCTTGCATGGGGATATAGAAGGCGTCCTTGAGGTTCGCCAGTTTGTAGATGGTGCCACCACCGAGGATGAGAATCAGGAATCTGAGCCATTTGGCCTTGTCACGAGTTGTCATTATTGTTCTCCAGGCGTAATCAGGTAGTAACGTCAGGTTCAGGGATTAACGCGGTTGGCCAGGGTCAACTCGGCCAGGGTTCGGAACTCGGCCAGCAGGCCTCGTACATAAGCGACCTGGTTGTTCGCCCAACGGTGTTCGTCGGCGAGCATTCGTTCGAGCGAGTAGCCGTCCGGGAGTGGTGTGTCACTCATTTCCCGGTACGCAATGAATGGATCGGCAGCCTCAAAGGTCTGGCGGAACGCCGGGGCGACGTAGTGGTTTTCCTGCTCAAGAATGAACGCGATCACTTGTGGGGTTGCGTCGCCGAGCATCAACAGTTCGAACAGCATGCGGGCGCTTGGCAGGTCGTCATCGTCGCTGCCCTGCAGCACGCCGTAATGGCCGAAACCGTTGTGCTCGGGGACGATGCGCACACCCTTGAGGTGGGTCTGGCGTATGTGCGGTGCCAGGGTGCGCAGCGCCGGTAGTGGCTGTTCGCAGGCGTTGATCATGTTGCCGAAGTCGAACAAGGCGTGCAGCCGTGGGTGGTTTAGCCGGCTCAGCAGTTGCGCGATCTCGGCGCTCTTGAGTTCCTCATGCTGCTCGAAGTCGAAGAACAGATCGTGTTCATCGGCCTGCTGCGCGAGGTAATGCAGGTCTGACTCGATCACGTCCATGACCCGGGACAGCGTCCCCTCGTAGCGTGAGTAAACGCGGATGTTGCGAACCCCAAGCGCCTTGGCAATGGCGATCACCTGATCGACATCTTTTTTCAGCGTGCTGCTGATTTCCAGGTGCACATCCAGTGCGAGGGCATTGGCCTTGTCGGCAAACGCTTGCAACTGTGCGGGCGTCATTTGGCTCAGGCTGTTTTCTTCGCCGTCGAGCAAGTGCAGGCTCAGACCCTGCAACTCGTGGCGATAGGCGAAATCCAGCAAATCGGCTGGCGTGACACGGCCATGGGTGAGGTTGGTCAGCAAGGGATAGGCATGAGCAAACAAGCGCATCTGCCCGAGGTGGTCGAGCAGTTGGCGGGCCAGTGCTTCAGTCAGTAGGGGAGGTGTTCCTGCCTCGGCAGCCTTGTGGCTGAGCAAGGCATTGAATCGCTCTTGGATCTTATTGTTCATTCGAGTCGTTCCTGGTCAGACGCCGGGTCTACCGGCGCAGCCTTTATCGCGCCAGTCAGGAACTCTCGATAGATCCATTATCAGTTAAATCATAAGACCACTTGCTTGCTTCAAGTGGCCTGCAGGTACCCCATTTTGCTCAAGGCCCGGGCCAGCGCTTCGACGCGTTCTTGCGCCTGGCCCTCAGGCGTACCGGCGAAACCGATGAGCAGGGCAGGTGGCAGGACATGCTCAAGGCAGTAGTCGCTCAGGGCATAGGTGTGGATGTTGTGCCGGGCCAGTTCCCTGGCGATGGCATCGTCATCAAGCGTGAGTGGCAGCCAGGCGATCAGGTGCATGCCGGCTTCCACCGGGGTGATGTTGAAGAAGCCGCCCAGCTGTTGCTGAAGTTGCTCGACCAATGCTTGCTGGCGAGCCTGGTACAGCGCACGCATGCGGCGAATATGGCCGAGGAAGTGGCCTTCGCGCATGAAGTCCGCCGTCGTCGCCTGGAGCAGCGTGGGCGGGCTGCGATCCATCACCGCGCGCAGGGTACAGAAGGGTTCGATCAGGGCTTGCGGCAGTATCACGTAACCCAGTCTTAGCGAGGGGAAGAGCACTTTGCTGAAGGTGCCGACGTAGATCACTCGCGCCATCCGGTCCATGGCGTAGAGCGCGGGGAGGAGGCGGCCGCTGTAGCGAAATTCACTGTCGCAATCGTCCTCGATGATCCAGCTCTGATATTGCGCGGCCCAGTCGATGAGTGCCTGGCGCCGCGCATAACTCATGGTCACGCCCAAGGGATGTTGGCGAGATGGCGTGGTGAACACCAGTCGGGCGTCAGGGCACTCGGCCAGGCCTTGCCGGATATCAATTCCTTGTTCATCGATCCGCAACGGGACCACCTGAGCCCCCTGGGCCTGCAACGCAATGCGCGCCGCGATGTGTCCCGGGTCTTCCATCCATACTCTGTCCTGCGGATTGAGCAACAGCATGCCTAACAGGTTGAAGGCTTGCTGGGCCCCAGAAACGATCACCACCTGCTCGGCACTGCAATCGATGCCACGGGCATCAAAGACGTACTCGGCAATCGCCGCGCGCAAGGCCTGTAACCCTTGCAGTTCGCCATAGCCAAGCATGGCCTTGGTCGGCTTGAGCAGGTGGCGGTTCATCAAACGCCGCCACACAGCTAGGGGGAACGCGTCGTAGGTACTGTGGCTGGGCAGGAATGAGGTAGGGGTCGCAGGATCCCAATCGGTATAGGAAACCCCGCGAAAGTGACTGCTGCGCAGCGACAGCATGGACTGGCTCAGGTCGGACAGGCGCGGTGGCTGGCGCTGCTCTTCGTCGGCAATCCCTCGGCTCTCCCACTCATCGCCGACATAGGTGCCCGCCCCAGTGCGCGAGGCCAAAAAGCCTTCGGCAATCAGCTGGTCGAATGCATTGAGAATGGTGATCCGCGACAGCGCCAATTCCTTGCTCAGGGTCCGCGTCGACGGCAGGCGCACGCCCCCTTGCATCTTTCCGCTGAGAATCTGTTTGCGAATCTGCAAATAGAGTTGGCGGTACAGGGGGATGGCGCTGGCACGGTCCAGCTCGATAGCCGACAGCAGCAAACCTGCGGGGGATTTCATCACATGCTCATCTGGGGGGGAGGTGGTTTGACCTGGAACACCATCAGGTACCCGCAGGGTATCGAGAGGCACTGGATAAGTCATCCATGGCAGCTGTTGATACAGTGCCCGCTGTCATGAAATGAAAAGCCATTGTCGTCTGATGAGAAGCGACTCACCAGACGGCGTCCTACAGTCCAATCAGCGCAATTCGACGCAGCACGCCCAACTTGAGACTGGAGAATAAGAAAAAATGGCCAAAGCCGTACGCTTCTACGAAACCGGTGGTCCCGAAGTCCTTCGTTATGAAGAGGTCGAAGTCGGCGATCCCGGTCCAGGCCAGGTTCGTCTTCGTCATGTGGCGGTGGGCCTGAACTATGCCGACACCTACTTTCGCAATGGTACTTACCCGATCCCGATGCCCAACGGCATGGGGGTTGAAGCATCCGGTGTGGTCCAGGCCATCGGTGCAGGGGTGACCAACGTACAAGTCGGTGATCGCGTCACCTACACCGGTTTTCTCAATACCCTGGGTGCCTACAGCACCGAGCGTCTGATCCCGGCCGCGCCGCTGATCAAATTGCCCGAAACCATCAGTTTCGAGACTGCCGCAGCCATGACCATGCGCGGCTTGACGTCCTCGTACCTGATGCGACGCATTTACGATTTCAAGGCCGGCGACAGCATTCTGTTGCACGCCGCTGCCGGTGGTGTAGGCCTGATCGTTTCGCAGTGGGCCAAGCTGCTTGGCCTGACCGTCATTGGCACTGTGTCCACCGAGGCAAAGGGTGAAATTGCCCGGGCCCATGGCTGCGAGCATGTCATCAACTACAGCCATGAAGACGTCGCCCAGCGCGTTCGCGAGCTGACGGACGGCGTAGGGGTCAACGTGGTGTTCGACAGTGTCGGCAAGAACACCTTCATGGGTTCCCTGGACTCGCTCAAGCGTCGCGGTTTGATGGTGTGCGTCGGCACGGCATCCGGCCCGATCCCGGCTTTCGATCCGGTACTGCTGGCGATGAAAGGTTCACTGTTCCTGACCCGTCCGGCCCTGGCCGATTACATCGCTGACCCGGCGGAAAAAGCCGCGTTGGCGGGCGAGTTGTTCGACCATGTGGGTAGCGGTCGAATCAAGATTGAGATCAACCAGCACTATGCTTTGCAGGATGCCGTGCAGGCCCACCGCGACCTGGAATCACGCAAAACCACGGGCTCATCGATTTTCGTCATTTAAGGGAGTTGTCTGCCATGAAAGTCGAACAATTGACCTGCAACATTGGCGCGGAACTGGTGGGCGTCAACCTCGCCGATGCAGTCCATGACGACGGTCTTTTTGCCGAGATTCGTGCTCAGCTGCTCAAGCATCGGGTGGTGTTCCTGCGTGATCAGGACATCACACGCGACGAGCATGTGGCATTCGCCCGACGCTTTGGCGAACTGGAGGATCATCCGGTGGCCGGCAGTGATCCGGATCATCCAGGGCTGGTGCGCATCTACAAGAATCCGGACCAGCCGATGGACCGCTACGAAAACGCCTGGCACACCGACGCGACCTGGCGCGAGGCGCCGCCGATGGGCTGCGTGCTGCGTTGCGTAGAGTGCCCTCCGGTGGGCGGCGACACCATGTGGGCCAACATGGTCGAGGCCTATGCGCGCTTGCCCGAAGACGTGAAGGTGAAGATCGCCGACCTGCGCGCGCGCCACAGTATCGAAGCGAGTTTCGGTGCCGCCATGCCGATCGAAAAGCGTCTGGCACTCAAGGCGATGTATCCGGATGCCGAGCACCCGGTGGTGCGCACCCACCCGGAAACCTTGGAGAAGGTGCTGTTCGTCAACGCCTTCACGACGCACTTGAGCAACTACCACACCCCCGAGCGGGTGCGCTTCGGCCAGGACGCCAACCCGGGCGCAAGTGAGCTGCTGCGTTACCTGATCAGCCAGGCCTACATCCCCGAGTATCAGGTGCGCTGGCGCTGGAAACCCAACAGCATCGCCATCTGGGACAACCGCAGTACCCAGCACTACGCCGTCATGGATTACCCGCCGTGCCATCGCAAGATGGAACGCGCCGGGATCATCGGCGACAAGACTTACTGATCGACCGCAACTGCATTCGCACTCGTAAACACGCCTGCCCGGCACGATCCCGGGTGGGCGCGACAATCATAAGAACAGGAGTAACTCATGCAATTCTTCGACGATTCCCTGCACCCGGAAAACATGGAAAAGGTGGTGATCACCGTGGCCCCGTATGGCCCCGAGTGGATGCCGGAAGATTTCCCTGAAGACATCCCGCTGACCATGGACGAGCAGGTGCAGAAGGCGGTTGAGTGTTATGAGGCGGGTGCAACGGTATTGCACCTGCACGTGCGTGAATTGGACGGCAAGGGTTCCAAGCGTCTGTCCAAGTTCAACGAATTGATCGCTGGCGTGCGTGAAGCCGTGCCGGACATGATCATCCAGGTCGGTGGTTCGATATCCTTCGCGCCGGAAAGCGATGGTGAAGCCGCCAAGTGGCTGTCTGACGATACACGGCACATGCTGGCCGAGCTGACGCCAAAACCGGATCAGGTCACGGTGGCGATCAACACCACCCAGATGAACATCATGGAGCTGCTGTATCCGCAATACCTGGAAGGCACGTCCCTGGCCAATCCTGCTTATCAGGCGGCCTACAGCGAAATGACCGTACCGGCCGGCCCGGCCTGGGTCGCCGAACACCTCAAGCGTCTGATGGACAACGGCATCCAGCCGCACTTCCAGCTGACTGGCATGCACGCCATGGAAACCCTTGAGCGCCTGGTGCGCAGGGGCGTCTACAAGGGCCCGTTGAACCTGACCTGGATCGGTATCGGCGGCGGTTTCGATGGCCCCAATCCGTTCAACTTCTTCAACTTCATCCACCGCGCGCCAGACGGTTGCACCCTGACCTCCGAGTCGCTGCTCAAAAACGTGATGCCGTTCAACACCATGTCGATGGCCATGGGTATGCACCCGCGTGTGGGCAATGAAGACACTATTATTGATCACAAGGGCGATCGTTTCGGCTCGGTTGCGCAGATCAAGCAAACCGTACGCATCGCCCATGAACTGGGTCGTGAAATCGCCACGGGTAAAGAGGCCCGTGAGATCTACCGCATCGGTGTGCAGTACCAAAGCATCGAAGAAACCCTATTGGCCAATGGCATGGCCCCCAACCGCAAGGCCGGGCAGAAAGGTGTGCCGCAACGCGGCTGATCGGCAGACGACGCGGGGGGCAATGGCCTCCCGCTCGCTGCACTGCAACACGCTTGATAACAACAATAAAACGAAGCTTTGAGGAGGCTGCATGGCCTTTCACCCAATCGCCGCAGACGATGATGACTGCAGTGGCGTCGGCGTTGCGCGCAAGTATGCCTGGATCGTCTTTGCGCTGACGTTCGGTTTGTTGATTTCCGATTACATGTCGCGTCAGGTGCTGAACGCGGTGTTCCCGATGCTCAAGGGCGAATGGGCCCTGAGTGACGGCCAGCTCGGCCTGCTCAGTGGCATTGTCGCCCTGATGGTGGGGCTGCTGACCATTCCCCTGTCATTGCTGGCGGATCGCTTCGGCCGGGTCAAGAGCCTGGCGCTGATGGCTTTGCTGTGGAGCCTGGCGACGCTGGGCTGCGCATTGGCGCAGGACTATCAGCAGATGTTCATTGCACGGTTCATGGTCGGCGTCGGCGAAGCGGCGTACGGCAGCGTCGGCATCGCCGTGGTGATCTCGGTGTTTCCAAAACACATGCGTGCAACCCTGGCCAGTGCGTTCATGGCGGGTGGCATGTTCGGTTCGGTGCTAGGGATGGCGCTGGGCGGTGCAATCGCCGCCAAGCTTGGCTGGCGCTGGTCGTTTGCCGGAATGGCGCTGTTCGGTCTGCTGCTGGCGGTGCTTTATCCGATCATCGTCAAGGAAGCACGCATTGCGCCGCAACGTGCTGCTCAGGCGGCGAACAAGGCAGCTGCCGCGGTCAAGCGTCCGTTGCGTACGCTGTTTTCCAGCCGCTCGGTGATCGCTGCCTACATCGGCAGTGGCTTGCAACTGTTCGTCGGCGGCACCGTCATTGTGTGGATGCCCAGTTACCTCAATCGTTATTACGACATGGCCACCGACAAGGCGGGCGGCGTCGCCGCGATCATCGTGCTGTGCAGCGGTGCGGGGATGATCCTGTGCGGCATGCTCAGCGATCGACTGTGTCGCCATTCGCCGGAGCGCAAAGTCGCTTTGGCCATCGCCTATTGCCTGGGCAGTTGTCTGCTGTTGTCGGCGGCATTCGCGCTGCCGGCAGGGCCTGTGCAATTGGTACTGATCTGCCTGGGCATGTTGATTGCCGCCGGCACGACCGGCCCTTGTGGAGCCATGGTTGCCAACCTGACCCATTACTCGGTCCATGGCACGGCCTTCGCCACGCTGACCCTGGCCAACAACATGCTGGGGCTGGCGCCTGGGCCGTTCATCACCGGCAGGGTGTCCGACCTTATCGGCTTGCAGGCTGCTTTTCAGCTGGTGCCACTGGTCAGCATCGCGGCTGCGGCCGTGTTCTTTTATGCCAAGTGTCATTACCACAAGGACATTGCCCGGCTTAAGGGCGAGCAAGTCCTCGATTCGATTGGCAAAGCGGCGTTAGAGGTGAAGTTGTGAGTGGTCGTTTACGTATTGATGTGTTTTTCGATTTCATCTGCCCGTGGTGCCTGATTGGCAAGCGTCAACTGGAGCATGCGCAGGTACAGTTTCGCAGTCGCCACCCGGATGTGCAGATCACCACGGTGTGGCATGGCGTGCAGTTGCTGCCTCAGTTGCCGGTACAAGGTGAGCCCTTCGCCGACTTCTATCGCAAGCGTCTGGGCAATGCCGACGCCGTGGCCATGCGCCAGACCCAGGTACAGCAGGCTGCTGCGGCGGTCGGATTGGCCATTGACTTGAGCCGCATCGCGACAATGCCTAACACCGCAGACGCTCATCGTTTCTTCGAGCGAGCAAGCGAGCTGGGCAATGTTGCCCAGCGTGACATCTTGCTCGAGCGCCTGTTCGCCGCTTATTTCCAGAAGGGCGAGGACCTGGGTTGCCGTGAGACCTTGCTCGCGATTGCCCGCTCCTGCGGCATTGATGTCGAGGCCTTGGCCGACTGCCTGATGGGTGACGCCACTCCATTTGCAGGGTCACTCGGGGCGAGCAGTGGCGTGCCGAGCTTTCAGTTCGACCGCCGCATGACGGTGGTGGGCGCGCAACCTGCAGTGGCATTACTCGGGGCCATGAGCCAGGCACTGAAAGAAAGTGCTCACAAGCGGCAACCGGCATGAGTCTTCGTGTCCCTGTACCTGCCGGAAAACTCCCGCAGGCGGGTGGTCGTGCGCTGTTCGAATTCGATGGCAAAAGCCTGGCGTTATTCAACGTCGAAGGTGACCTGTTCGCCATTGACGACAGTTGCCCGCACCAGGGCGCCTCGCTGTGTGGCGGGCGTCTTGAGGGGCGGGTGATTCAGTGCTGCGCCCATGGCCTGCGCTTCGATCTGCGCAGCGGTTACTTGCTCAATTCAACCCAGCTCAAAGTCGCCAACTACCCCGTCGAGATCATTGACGGCCAGGTATTCATCGTCATCGTTCCCGAGGAGTCCGTGCCATGAGCACTATCGCTCTCACCCGTATCCACAGCCGAACGCGCGAACTGGCGCCAGGTTTTGTCGTCAGTCTGATCGTGGCGGCGGCCGCGTCCTTTTTGTCCGAGCATTACGGCGCGCCGGTGATGCTGTTTGCCTTGCTGTTGGGCATGGCGCTGAACTTCCTGGCCGGTGATGGCGCCTGCAAGGCTGGCATCGAATTCACGGCACGTACGGTGTTGCGCATTGGCGTGGCGTTGTTGGGCATGCGCATCACACTCGAACAGATTGCCGCGCTGGGCTGGAAGCCTGTGGCGCTGGTGGTGATTGTGGTGGTGGTGACGATCGGCGTCTCGGTGATTGCGGCCAAAGCGCTGGGGTTTCAACGCTTGTTCGGCATGCTTACTGGCGGGGCCACTGCGATTTGTGGTGCGTCGGCGGCGTTGGCGCTGGCGGCGGCATTGCCGAACCATCCACAGAAAGAACGCGCGACGTTATTCACGGTGATCGGGGTGTCGGCGCTGTCGACCCTGGCGATGATTGTGTACCCGATGATTGCCAACTGGCTGTCGTTGTCGCCACAAGTGGCGGGCGTGTTCTTGGGGGCGACCATCCACGATGTCGCCCAGGTGGTCGGTGCCGGTTACAGCATGTCGACCGAGACCGGCGATACGGCCACGGTGATCAAGCTGATGCGGGTTGCCATGCTGCTGCCAGTGATCGTCTGCGCCGCGATGATTACCCGCATGCAGGGAGCCGACCCGGCCGGCAAACGGCCGCCGCTGCTGCCATGGTTCGCCGTCGGGTTTCTGATTCTGGCTTGTATCAACAGCACCGGCTGGATAGCCCCGGTGGTGCAGGGATCGGTCAATGACTTGTCGCGCTGGTGCCTGGTGGTTTCCATCAGCGCCCTGGGCATGAAAACCCAGCTCAAGGAGCTGGCGGCGGTGGGCATCAAGCCGATCCTGCTGATGGTGGGGGAGACGGTGTTCCTTGTCGTGCTGGTGCTGCTGTTGCTGCGTTGGGGAATGTAGGCACACAAAATAGTGGCGAGGGAGCTTGCTCCCGCTGGGGTGCGAAGCGCCCCTCTTCCAAGGCCACTGCATTTTTTCAGAAAGTACGCGGCGACCCGTTTTGGGGGCTGCTTCGCACCCCAGCGGGAGCAAGCTCCCTCGCCACAGGACTCCTCGGCCGGTGTCATAACACCGGTTCTTTTGCGGCGACTGTGCCAGCAGTCGCCGTTTTTTTTTGCCTGTTTTGCGTCCGTTTTCAGGGTTCGCTGGAGCCGGGCAGGGTACTCAGGTCCGGCGGAGCTTTGACGGGGTGCTTTTGCGCGCTGCGCCATGCGGCGGGCGGCATGCCGAACTGGGTGATGAACCAGCGGGTGAAAGAACTCGCCATGGAGTAGCCGAGCATGTCGGCAATGCGCCCTAACGAGTAATTCGGGTTTTCCAGGTAGCGCAACACCAGATCGCGGCGCACGTCGTTGATCAGGTCGTTGAAGGCGCAGCCGTCGTCTTTCAGGCGGCGTTGCAGGGTGCGTACGTTCATGCCCTGGGTCTGGGCGATCTGCTCGATGGTGGCGCGTCCCATCGGCAGCAGCAGGTAGATGGCTTTGCGCACCTCGAACAGCATTGATGGACCTTCATGGCTGAGCAGCGAGTCGAGGTAGCTCTGCGCGTAGCGTGCCATGGCCGGGTCGGCATTGGGGTTGGTCACGTCGAGGCTGGCGTCGGAGCAGACGATGCCGTTGAACTCGCTGCCGAACTCCAGCTTGCAACCGAACAGGCGCCGATGCAGTTGCAGGTTGTCGGGAGGCTGGTGCGTGAAGTTGACGCTGTAAGGGTGCCAGTGGCTGCCGAGTAGCGCGGCGCACAGGCGGAACATCACGCCGATGGCCAGTTCGGTGGCTTGCCGGCTGGGCATCGGCGATTCGGTGACCACCTCTTCGCGAATGATCACCATCTTGCCGGCCTCTTCAATGAAGATGGCCAATGAGTCGTTCATCAGATGACGGTAATGCACCACGACCTGCAAGGCATCTCGCAGCGTTCGCTGGTGGCTGAGCAGCAGGCTGACCACACCGAAGTCCGAGAGCTGGCGCGACTCGGCCATGCTCAGGCCGAAGCTCTGGCAGCCACTGGCGGCGGCCGAATCTTCCAGCAGGCGTACGGCGGCATCAATGGGGATGCGGTGTTCGGGCGCTTGCAACAGCGCTTTGCTCAGGCCGACGCCGGCCAGCACATCACGTGGGTTGAACCCCAGGTATTGGGTGACCTCCAGGTAGTTGGTCAAGACAGCGGCGCGAACAAGCTTGGGCATGCGAAGGTCTTTCCTGGGCCAGTTGCGATTCGGATGAGCGTGGCGACTATATCCAGCACATCAGCAATTGAACAGTTGTGACGTTGTCGAGGGCGCTCGCCCGATTCTGTCCAGAAGCCCCTGCGTTTTTGTCGAGCAATCGACGCTCACCCATTGATTACAGTGACCCACAGAGAAGCTGCGGGGCTTTTCGACCAATGGTCGGGGCACGCCAGCCTCGGCAAATCTGTCATGAAAAGAAAAGTGCCTGACGTCCAATGAAAAGCGCCTTGGGTGGGCGCTCTTTAATGTCAGTCCTACAAAAAGCCCCTGGCGATAGAGCCAGTCGAGTCATCGAGAAAGCGAAGGTGTTGAAAGTGGACAAACTGCAAACTGCCGCAACTGTTCTGATCGTACCGGGTCTGCGTGAGCACGTTGCCGAGCATTGGCAAACGTTGCTTGAGGCAAGGCTCTGCAAAGTGCGCAGTGTACCGCCGCTGGAAACCGACAAGCTCGATTGCGCCAAGCGGGTCGAAGCGATTCAGCGCGAGCTGGAGCAGATCGACGGGCCGGTGATTCTGGTTGCTCACAGCGCCGGTGTGCTGATGGTCGCGCACTGGGCTGCGCAGCACAGTCGGCCGATCAAGGGCGCGCTGCTGGCCACGCCTCCGGATCTCGATGCTCATTGGCCGCAAGGCTACCCATCTGCCGAAACCCTGCGTACCCAGGGTTGGAATCCTCTACCAAAAGGGCCACTGCCGTTCCGCAGTCTGGTGGCCGTCAGTACCAACGACCACCTCGCCAGCCTGGATGCCGCCACTCGCCTGGCAGAAGGCTGGGGCAGTGAACTGCTCAACCTGGGCGAGGTGGGTCATCTCAATCCGGCAGCAGGGTTTGGCCACTGGCCGCAAGCCGAAGCACTCATCCTGGAGCTGGATCGCTAGTTCAGGCGCCGGTTGGCCCCAGCCATCCGGTATTTGCCCTCACTCCTGAAAAACGCAAACCCCTGAAACAAGGGTTGCGCGAGGGCGGCTGCGCTTAAAACAAATACAAAAAGGCGGAGAGACAACGCAATGCACAACAATAAGAGTCACGGGTTCGCACCCTCGCGTTACACCTTGTTGGCCTCGGCCATTCTGGCCGCCGCCGTGCCGGTCGTGCAGGCGGTCGAACTCGACACAGGTAACCCGGACTGGACTGTGCGTTTTGATAACACCGTGAAGTACAACTACGGCGTACGCACCGAAAGCGCCGACAAGCGCATGTTGGCGACACCGAACAACAACGATGGCGACTACAACTTCCGCAAGGCCGGGACCAACATCACCAACCGTGTTGACCTGTTGACCGAAATGGATGTGGTCTACCAGAACCACATGGGCTTTCGCGTCAGCGCCGCCAGTTGGTACGACAAGGCCTACGAGAACACCGGTTCCAATTCCAACCCGTTCGTCAACGGCAATGACGCACGGTCGGGTCTGGTTGCCAACGATCCGCGCCTGGCCGGGGTCACCGGCGACAATGTCGGCAATGGCAGCCCGCACCTGAGCAACTACGCCCAGCGTTACTACACCGGTCCATCCGGCGAAATCCTCGATGCCTTTGTGTTCTACAGCACCGAAGTGGGCGAGGAGTCGCTGTTGAGCGTCAAGGCCGGCCAGCACAACGTGTTCTGGGGCGAGACCATCCTCAACCCGGTGCACTCGAACAGTTACGGCCAATCGGGCCTGGACCTGGCCAAACTGGCTGCCTCGCCGGGTACCGAAGCCAAGGAGCTGTTCGTTCCGCGTAACCAGTTGTCGATGTCGTTCACCGTCAATCCCGAGTTGACCGTGGGCGCCCAGTATTTCCTGGATTGGGATGCCGCCCGCCTGCCTGAAGCCGGTACTTACTATGGCGGTTCTGATCTGGTCGGTTTCGGTGCGCAGTCGTTCCTGCTGGGCAACACCAATGGCGTGGTGCCGGGCAGTCCGCTGGGTTGTGGTCTGGCGCCCTGCAACGGGCTGACCAATGTGCGTCGCGGTCACGACCTGACGCCGGACAAGCGCGGAGACTGGGGCGTGATGGCCAAGTGGTCGCCGGCCTGGCTGGATGGCACCCTCGGTGTTTATTACCGCGAAACCTCGGAAATCCTGCCGCAAGCCTGGCTGGATGCCAGAGGCTTGAGTTCGGCCAACCCCAATGGCACCCGGCCGGCAGGGCAAGTGCCTGCGGTGATCAACACGCTCAACTCGCTGAGCACTGCCACCTATCAAATGGCCTATGCCGACAACATCAAGATCGTTGGCCTGAGCCTGTCCAAGGACGTTGGCGGGGTGAGCGTCGGTTCGGACCTGAACATTCGTCACAACATGCCGTTGGCCAGTATTCCGGCGGTTGTCAGCACTAACAGTCCGCTAGGCCTGGGCGCGGGTCTTGGTCTGTTGCCGGCGCGTACGGCTGCCACCGGTGTGGTTTATGACACTCCGCAGAAGGGCGACAGCATGGCCGCCACCGGCGACACCTTGCACTGGACGCTCAACGGCCTGATGACCTTCCCGAAAACCCCGGTGTTCGATTCGGCCAGCCTGCTCGCCGAGTTGTACTACAGCAACCTGCTCAAGCTCGATAGCAAGAACGAAGCGCTCTACAAGGGCAAGGACACCTACCGCGGCATCGACCAGCCGACCCGGGACAACTGGGGCATCGCGGTCAACTTCACACCGACCTGGTATCAGGTGTTTCCCGGTGTCGACCTCAACGCACCGATGTCCATCAACGTCGGTCTCGACGGCGTGTCACCGGTGTCCGGTGGCGGTGCCAAAGACACCGGCAACTATGCCGTGGGCGTGGGTGCTGTTGTGTACAACAAATACTTCATCGACCTGAAGTACGTGGACTCCTTCGGCAAGACCGACAAGTGCGACGCCAGCGGTCTGAGTACCGGCGCGGCCAATGCCGGCAGCGGCGACGGCTCCACCCCCAATGCCTTTAGCGGCAATGAAAACTACGCGTGTTACGGCGGCGGCTACTCGGCCTTCTCCGGTGGTGGTGCCACGACTGAGGACCGTGGCGCCGTTTACCTGACGATGAAAACCACTTTTTGATGCACCACTGATTTGCTCAATGCAAGCAGGAGAATAACAAGATGAAATACGCAAAAACCGTGTTGGCCGCTTCGCTGGCCTTGGTCCTTGCCGCCCAGGCTCAGGCCGCTGTTTCAACTCAGGACGCTGCCAGGTTGGGCAGCAGCCTGACCCTGGTCGGGGCCGAAAAGGCCGGGAACGCTGATGGTTCCATCCCCGCCTATGACGGTGGCTTGACCACGCCGCCGGCCAGTTTCAAATCCGGTGACAGCATGCGTCCGGATCCCTTCGTCAACGAAAAACCGTTGCTGGTAATCGACGGCAAGAACGTCGATCAGTACAAGGGCTCGCTCAGTGCAACCACGGTGGAATTGGCCAAGCGTTTCCCAAGTTTCCACGTCAATGTCTACCCGACCCACCGCACCGTCTCGTTGCCCAAGGCGGTGCTGGACAATGGCGTGAAAAACGCCACCGGTGCCAAGTCCCTGGAAGGTGGCCTGGCCATCGATAACGTACTGCCCGGTGTGCCGTTCCCGATTCCGCAGTCGGGCAACGAGGCGATGTGGAACTTCCTGTTGCGTTACCAGGGGGTCAACATCAACTCCAAGTACGACTCCTGGAACGTCGACTCCGCTGGCGTGCCGAGCCTGGCGACCACCGGACTGGCGTTCATTTCCTATCCGATCTACGAAAACCTCGCGCAGCCGATCAGCAGCGCCGACGTGTACTACCAGATGAAACTGTCTTACACCGGCCCCGCACGCCGGGCCGGTGAAGCGGTGATGCTCAAGGACGCCGCCAACCCGCTGCAGCAACCGCGCCGCGCCTGGCAATACTTGCCTGGCCAGCGTCGGGTCAAGCTCGCACCGAACCTGGCTTACGACACGCCTAACCCTGGCACCGCCGGTGCCGGCACCTACGACGATGTTTTCGTGTTCAACGGTGCACTGGACCGCTACGACTGGAAGCTGGTGGGCAAGCAGGAAATGATCGTGCCCTACAACACCTACAAGCTGACCTATGCCCAAGACCCCAAATCGCTGACCACCGCCAATCACCTGGCACCGGATTACGTGCGCTGGGAAAAACACCGGGTCTGGGTGGTGGAGGGCAACCTCAAGTCCGGCGCCCGGCACATCTACCAGAAGCGTCGCTTCTACCTCGATGAAGACAGCTGGACCGCTCTGGCCTCTGACCAATATGACGCCCGTGGTCAGCTGTACCGTGGCTCTTTCGCATTCCTCAGTCAGAGCTACGACAAGCAGATCCCGGATTCCACGCCCTTCATGATTTATGACCTGGTGGGTGGTTCCTACAACATCAACGGTGTGGTTGGCCCTTACGGCGGCATCAAGTACATCGATCCGCTCTCCAAGGCGCAGTGGTCGCCTGAGTCCCTGGCCGGTAACGGGATTCGCTAAGCAAACCGTGACAAAGCGTCCGTGCAGCCCACTGCCTGCCAGGCAGGGGACCGCACGACGGTCGGTGCATGCCGATCGTTTTGGGCGCCAGGTTGGAACGTCAGGCACACGGACGTGTGTCCCGGCGCGGTTTTCCGAAGAGGACGCGGTATGTGTTCGTACAAAAATTATCTGCAGTTGGCGCTCGGCGCCTTGCTTGTAACGTTGCAGGGCCTGAGCCAGGCGTCCGCTTATGTCGACGTGCTGGATCTGCCGGCCAGGGTCAGCGCCTTGGCCGTCAACAGCCCGCTATCTGGCATGGCCCGCGCTGGCGAGCGTCTGGTTGCCGTCGGGCAGCGTGGCCACATTCTGTATTCCGATGATGCCGGTAAACACTGGCAGCAGGCGGCGGTGCCGGTCAGTGCCGACCTCAATGCCGTGAGCTTTCCTTCCGCCACCCAAGGCTGGGCGGTGGGCGGTGATGGCGTGGTGTTGCACAGCAACGACGCCGGTGCGACCTGGCGCAAGCAACTGGACGGCCGCGAGATTGGTGCCTTGCTGGTCAAGCATTACGGCGCGTTGGCCAGTGCAGAACCCGGCAACGAACAATGGCCACTGCTGGTCGCCGAAGGTGAGCGCCTGCTGGCGCAGGGCGCCGACAAACCGTTGCTCGATGTCTGGTTCGCCAACGAGCGCCTCGGTTACGTGGTCGGGGTGTTCAACCTGATCCTGCGCACCGAAGACGGCGGCCAGAGCTGGGCACCGTTCCAGGACCGCACCGATAACCCGCAGGGCTTTCACCTCAACGCCATCGCCTCCACTGGCGATGCGCTGTACATCGCTGGAGAACAGGGTCTGCTGCTCAAATGGGATGACACCCAACAGCGGTTCGCCGCCGTGCAGACACCCTATCAGGGCAGTTTCTTCGGTGTGCTCGGCAAGCCCGGAGAAGTGCTCGTCTATGGCTTGCGCGGCAACGTGCTGCGCAGCACCGATGGCGGTCTCAGCTGGACCCCGCTGGACACTGGCCTGCGCGTCAGCATCACCGCCGGCCTGGTCGATGGCCGTGGCAACTACCGCTTGTTCGCCCAGGGCGGGCAGATGCTGGTCAGCCAGGGCGCAGGCGCGCAATTGCATCTGGTTCAGCAACAGGCACCGACACCGGTGACCGGCGCCACTCAGTCCGCCGACGGTGCGCTGGTGGTGGTTGGCAGCCGTGGTGCACGGACGCTGTCCGTTGATAAGCCCTCGAACCCTTAGAGCGAGAACCCAGACATGGGCAATATCAAACAAGAAACCATGCCGGTGATCCGCGATCTGCGGGATTTCGACCGCCATTCCGGCAACCGGCTGGAGCGGGTGGTGTTCAACTACCGTCCGTTGTTCATGCTGCTGATGGCGCTGGCCACCGTGGTGTTGGGCTACATGGCGGCAACTCGCCTGGAGCTTCGCCCCAGCTTTGAAAAGATGATTCCGCAGAGCCAGCCGTACATTCAGAATTTCCTGGAAAACCGCCAGTCGCTGCGCGGTCTGGGCAACTCGGTACGGGTGGTAGTGGAGAACACCCAGGGCGATATTTTCGATCCCGCTTATCTCGACGTGCTCAAACAGGTCAACGATCAGTTGTTCGTCACCGAAGGCGTCGACCGCGCCTGGATGAAGTCGTTGTGGAGCCCGGCGGTGCGCTGGACCGAAGTCACTGAGGAAGGTTTTCAGGGTGGCCCGGTGATGCCTGATACCTACCAGGGCAAGCCGGAAGAAATAGAACAGCTGCGCCAGAACATTTCCCGCGCCGGTATCGTCGGCAGTCTGGTGGCCAGCGACTACAAATCGAGCATGCTCATCGTGCCGCTGCTGGACAAGGCCACGGCCAGCGGTCAGCGCATCGACTACCACGCCTTTTCGCAAATGCTCGAGGAGCAGTTGCGCGACAAGATCGAATTCGCCGGTGACAGTGCTGCGCGCAAGGCCGGGGAGGAGGGCAAGGGCCAGTACAAAGTCCGGGTGATCGGTTTCGCCAAACTGATGGGCGACCTGATCGACGGGCTGATTCAGGTGATGATGTTCTTCGGCCTGGCCGTCGTGACTTCGCTGATCATCATTTACGCCTACACCCGTTGCGTGCGCAGCACTTTGCTGGTGGTCGGCTGCTCGCTGATTGCGGTGGTCTGGCAACTCGGCATCGTCGCCTGGCTGGGCTATGCCATCGACCCGTACTCGGTGCTGGTGCCTTTTCTGATTTTCGCCATCGGTGTGTCCCATGCGGCGCAGAAGATGAACGGGATCATGCAAGACATCGCCCGTGGCACCCACAAACTGATTGCCGCGCGCTACACCTTCCGCCGCCTGTTCATTGCCGGCGTCACCGCGTTGCTGGCCGACGCTGTCGGGTTCGCGGTGCTGATGCTGATCGACATTCCGGTGATCCGCGACCTGGCGATCACCGCCAGCATCGGTGTGGCGGTGCTGATCTTCACCTCGCTATTGCTGATGCCGGTGGCGCTGTCTTATGTCGGCGTCGGCACCAAGGCGGCCGAGCGTGCGCTGAAAATCGACACGCGTGCAGAGGGGCACAAAGGTTTCGGCAAACTATGGGACTTGCTCGACCGCTTCACCACGGCCAAATGGGCCACGGGTGCGGTATTGGTCGCGGCACTGATGGGCATCGGCGGCTTCATGGTCAGCTTGCAGTTGAAGATCGGCGACCTGGAAAGTGGCGCACCGGAGTTGCGTGCCGACTCTCGCTATAACCGTGACAACGCCTACATCACCAGCCACTACGCGCTGTCCAGCGACCTGTTCGCGGTGATGATCAAGACCGCGCCGGAAGGCTGCTTGAACTACAAGACGCTGGTCCTCGCCGACCGTCTGGCCTGGGAGCTGCAGCAGTATCCGGGCGTGCAGGCGACGGCTTCGTTGGTCAACGCGGTGCGGCAAATCACCGCCGGTACTTATGAAGGCAACCCCAAGCTCAACAGCATCCAGCGCAATCAGGACGTGCTGAACTACGCCGCGCAGCAAGCCTCGGTCAACTCCCCGGAGTTGTTCAACACCGACTGTTCGCTGATGCCGGTGATCACCTTCCTCAAGGACCACAAGGCCGAGACCCTGGATGCCGTGGTGGGCATCGCCGAAAAGTTCGCCCGGGAGAACAACAGCGAAGATCGCCAGTTCCTGCTGGCGGCCGGGTCGGCCGGGATTGAAGCGGCGACCAACATTGTGGTGCGCGAGGCCAATCGCACCATGCTGCTTTACGTCTATGCGGCGGTGACGTTGTTCTGCCTGATCACCTTCCGCAGCTGGCGCGCGACCCTGGTCGCCCTGTTGCCATTGGTTCTGACCTCGATCCTTTGCGAGGCGTTGATGGTGGCCATGGGCATTGGCGTGAAAGTCGCGACCCTGCCGGTGATCGCATTGGGCGTAGGCATCGGCGTGGACTACGCGTTGTACCTGCTCAGCGTGCAGCTGCATTACCAGCGCCAGGGCCTGCCGCTGAGTCAGGCTTACCGCAACGCCGTGTCGTTTACCGGTCGGGTGGTGGGCCTGGTGGGCATCACTTTGGCGGCGGGCGTTGTGTGCTGGGTCTGGTCGCCGATCAAGTTCCAGGCCGACATGGGCATCCTGCTGACCTTCATGTTCCTGTGGAACATGCTCGGCGCGCTGGTGCTGATTCCTGCCCTGTCGTACTTCCTGCTGCGTCACCCCGTTCCGCAAGCCCAAGTGGCGCAAGCCACTGAAACCGACACCTCTCAACGCCAGGGTATGCCGCATGCCCTGACTACTTCCGAGTAAGCCAACCATGTCTGATTACAAAGCTCCTTTGCGCGATATGCGCTTCGTACTCAACGAAGTCTTCCAGGTGTCCCGGCTATGGGCCCAATTGCCTGGCCTGGCCGAGGTGATCGATGAAGAAACGGCCGCCGCGATCCTTGAAGAGGCCGGCAAAATCAGTGGCGAAGTTATCGCACCGCTGAACCGCAGCAGCGACGAGCAGGGCTGCACCTGGAGCAACGGCGCGGTCCAGGCGCCGGACGGTTTTGTCGCGGCCTACCAGGCATTCGCCGACGGCGGTTGGGTGGGTGTTGGTGGTGATCCGCAGTTCGGTGGCATGGGCATGCCCAAGGCCATTTCGGCTCAGGTCGAGGAGATGGTCAACTCGGCCAGTCTGTCGTTCGGCCTGTACCCGATGCTGACCGCCGGTGCGTGCCTGTCGATCAATGCCCACGCCAGTCAGGAACTCAAGGAACGCTATCTGCCGAACATGTACGCAGGCACCTGGACCGGTTCAATGTGCCTGACCGAGGCGCATGCCGGCACGGACCTGGGCCTGATTCGCACCCGTGCCGAACCGCAGGCCGACGGCAGTTTCAAGATCAGCGGCAGCAAGATTTTCATCACCGGGGGAGAGCACGACCTGACCGAAAACATCATTCATTTGGTGCTCGCCCGGTTGCCGGATGCACCCGCCGGCCCCAAGGGGATTTCCCTGTTCCTGGTGCCCAAGGTGCTGGTCAATGCCGATGGCTCGCTGGGTGAGCACAATGCGCTGTCCTGCGGTTCCATCGAGCACAAGATGGGCATCAAGGCCTCCGCCACCTGCGTGATGAACTTTGACGAGGCGACCGGCTGGATCGTCGATGCGCCAAACAAGGGCCTGGCAGCGATGTTCACCATGATGAACTACGAACGTTTGGGCGTGGGTATCCAGGGTCTGGCGTTGGGTGAGCGTTCGTACCAGAACGCCGTCGAATACGCCCGTGACCGCCTGCAAAGCCGTTCGCCGACCGGCGCGCAGAACAAGGACAAATCCGCCGATCCGATCATCGTGCACCCGGATGTACGGCGCATGCTGTTGACCATGAAAGCCTTGAACGAAGGCGGGCGCGCGTTCTCCAGCTACGTGGCGCTGCAACTGGATACCGCCAAGTACAGCGATGACGCGCCAACCCGCACCCGCGCCCAGGAGCTGGTATCGCTGCTGACCCCGGTGGCCAAGGCGTTCCTCACCGACATGGGGCTGGAAACCACGGTGCATGGCCAGCAGATCTTCGGCGGCCACGGCTACATTCGCGAATGGGGCCAGGAGCAACTGGTTCGCGATGTGCGCATTACGCAAATCTACGAAGGCACCAACGGTATCCAGTCACTGGACCTGGCCGGGCGCAAAATCGTCGGCAGTGGCGGGGCGCTGTACCGGCTGTTCGCTTCGGAAATCCGCAACTTTACCGCTAAGGCCTGCGCTGACCTCGGTGAGTTCACCAAACCGTTGAACGCCGCCGTCGACACCCTCGACGAACTGACCGCATGGCTGTTGGACCGCGCCCAGGGCAACCCGAATGAAATCGGCGCAGCGTCGGTCGAGTACCTGCACGTGTTCGGCTACACCGCGTACGCCTACATGTGGACGCGAATGGCCAAAACCGCCATGAGTACGCACTCCAAGGACGCTTTCTATGCCAGCAAACTGGCCACCGCGCGCTTCTACTTCGCCCGTCTGCTGCCACGCATCCACTCGTTGAGCGCGTCGGCCAAGGCTGGCAGCGAATGCCTCTATCAATTGGATGCAGAGCAGTTCTGAGCCCACGTAAAAAGGACCGGGAACCCCAACCATGATGGCGACAAAAATAATTCCGCCCGCCGACGGCGCCTATGCCTACCCCTTGCTGATCAAGCAATTGCTGCTGTCCGGCGTGCGCTACGAACCGGGCCGGGAAATCGTCTACGCCGACAAACTGCGCTACAGCTACCAGACCCTCAACCGGCGGATACGCCGGCTGGCCAATGCCTTGACCGCAGCTGGCGTGAAGGCCGGTGATACCGTGGCCCTGCTCGACTGGGACAGCCATCGCTACCTGGAGTGCTTTTTTGCCGTACCGATGATCGGTGCGGTACTGCATACCGTGAACATTCGCCTTTCGCCGGATCAGGTGCTCTTCACCATGAACCACGCCGAGGACGACCTGGTGCTGGTGCATGATGATTTCCTGCCGCTGGTTGAACAGATTCACGGACGGCTTGAAACCGTCAAAGGCTACCTGCAGCTCACGGACGATACGGCAAACGATACGTCGCTACCGGTGCTGGGGGAGTATGAAAACCTGTTGTCCAGGGCCGCAGACCAGTACAACTTTCCCGATTTCGATGAAAACTCCGTCGCGACCCTTTTCTACACGACGGGCACCACTGGCGACCCTAAAGGCGTGTATTTCACCCACCGCCAATTGGTCTTGCACACCTTGAATGCCGTGGGCACGTTGGGCGTCTATCAAGGCCTGCCGTTGCTGCGTTCCAATGATGTATACATGCCCATCACCCCGATGTTTCACGTGCATGCCTGGGGTGTGCCTTATGTCGCTACCCTGATGGGGCTCAAGCAGGTGTACCCCGGCCGCTATGAACCCAACAGCCTGGTCAGGTTGCATCGTGAGGAGAAGGTCACTTTTTCCCATTGTGTGCCGACCATTTTGCAAATGATCCTGAGCTGTGAAGAAGCAGCCCAGACCCGTTTCGATGGCTGGAAGATGCTCTTGGGTGGCAGCGCACTGACGCTGGGAATTGCCAGCGAAGCGAGTGCCAAAGGTATTCAGGTGCACAGCGGTTATGGCATGTCGGAAACCTGCCCATTGCTGTGCCTGACCTACCTGCGTGATAAGGACCTCGAACAGTCCACGCAAGCCCAACTGGCCACCCGCATCAAGACGGGTACGCCGGTGCCGATGGTCGACCTGAAAATCATCGATGCCAATGGCAATGACGTTGCCCACGATGGCGAGTCTCTGGGCGAGATCGTGGTGCGCGCACCCTGGCTGACCCAAGGCTATTTGAAGGAGCCCGAAAAGGGCGCCGAGCTATGGCACAACGGTTGGATGCACACCGGCGATCTGGCCTCCATCGACGCCTTGGGAGGGGTGGAAATCAAAGATCGAATCAAGGATGTCATCAAGACGGGCGGGGAGTGGATCAGCTCCCTGGAACTGGAAAGCCTGATCAGTGAACACGCGGCGGTGATGTCGGTCGCGGTCGTGGGCATTGCCGATGAGCAATGGGGCGAACGGCCGATGGCGCTGGTGGTGTGCGAGCCTGGGCAGTATCTCGACCGCAAGATCCTGGAGGCGCACCTGCAAGGGTTTGTCGAGCGTGGCCGCATCAACAAATGGGCGATCCCCAAGCAGTTCAAATTCGTCGCCGAGATTCCTAAAACCAGCGTCGGGAAGATTGATAAGAAGCTGATTCGGGAAAGCGAATTGGGGTGAAAGGCGCGGCCGATGCTGCGTCAACCCTGACCACTCGTACTATCGATTAATAAGGCCCGCCAGGGTTGGCGCTTTCTCATACCTTCACTTACCTGATCAAAACGTCTGCCCCATAGAGAACTGAAACACCTGCGTATCCGCGTTATCAGGCGTTTGAACCGGAAACGCCAGGTTGGCGCTCAAGGGACCCAATGGGCTGTACCAAGTGACGCCAACACCCACGGAACTGGCCATCTGGTTGAGGTCGACACCGTCACAAGCCTGGGTGGTGCTCAGATAGCACTTGTTTGAGTAGACGCTGCCGACGTCCCAGAAAATTGAGGTGCGCAGGGATTTATTGTCTTTGATAAAGGGCAACGGAAACAGGTATTCAACGCCGCCGGTGATGAGGATGTTGCCGCCCAGTGCTTCGGTGTCCCGATCGGAATAATACGACTGTCCGGCACTGGCATACGTGCCAGTGGCCGGAGTGTTGCGCGGGCCGAGGGTGCCGCTTTCAAAGCCGCGCACCGAGCCCTCGCCACCGGCGGTGTAGTTTTCATAGAACGGCAGGCCGTCTGTTGAGCCGTAGCTGTTGCCATAGCCGAGCTTGGTATGGAACCGCAGTGAGGTGGCGTCGCTGACCGGCAGGAAGGCCTGCCCGGTGTAATCGATCTTGTAGAAACTCAGGTCACTGCCGGGCACCGTCACCGTCAGGTTCAGGTTTTGCGAATGTCCGCGGGTGGCCAGTACGCTGCGGTTCAGGGTCGATTCCGACCAGCCGAGATTGGCCTTGAGGTTGGTGAACTCCTTGCCCTCACGTTCGATAAAGTCGTAGATCTCATCGGCGCTGTAGGTGCCTGGATCGATACTGTCATGTTGCACAGTCAGGCCGAAATTCAGCCGTGAGGTTTCATTGATCGGGTAACCGATGGTGGTGCCGGCGCCATAGCTATTGATGGAATAGTACGAAACACCGTCATCGTAATAATCGTTGTAGTCGGTGGCGTTGTAGAACAGGTTGTAGCCCAGGCTCACGCCGTCCGGCGTGAAGTAGGGGTTGGTAAAACCGAAATTGTACTTGCTTTGATACCCCGAGCGGGTAAGGCCCAGGCTGGCGTAATTACCCGTGCCCAGGAAGTTGTTCTGGGTAATCGAACCACCGAGGATAAGACCGGAGCTCTGGGCAAAACCGACGCTGGCGGTGATCGAGCCGGACGCCTGCTCTTCGACGCTATAGTTCACATCGATTTGGTCATCGACACCCGCTACCGCCGGCGTCTCGACGTTGACTTCCTTGAAGAAGCCCAGACGTTCCAGGCGCGTCTTGGACTGGTCGATCAGGTAGGTCGAAGCCCAGCCACCTTCCATCTGACGCATCTCACGGCGCAGTACCTTGTCGTCGGTCTTGGTGTTGCCCCGGAAGTTGATGCGGTTCACGTAGGCACGCTTGCCCGGATCCACGGCGAACGTGATGTCTACGGAGTGGTCGTCATCGTGAGGTTGAGGCACGCCGTTGACGTTGGCGAAGGTGTAACCCTCGTTACCCAGGCGACGGGTGATCAGTTCGGACGTGGTGGTCATCAGCTTGCGCGAGAACACCTGGCCTTTCTGAACCAGCAGCAGAGACTTGACCTGCTCTTCAGGCACTTTCAGGTCACCGCTGAGCTTGACGTCACGAACGGTGTACTTCTCGCCTTCGTTGACGTTGACGGTGATATAGACGTGTTTTTTGTCCGGGGTGATGGACACCTGAGTCGAAGCGATATCCATATTGATATAGCCGCGATCCAGATAGTAGGAACGCAGGCGCTCCAGGTCACCGGAGAGTTTTTCACGGGCGTACTTGTCATCGTTCTTGAAGAACGACAGCCAGTTGCTGGTCTTGAGGGTGAATTGATCGCTCAATTGCTCTTGGGTGAAGACGGTATTGCCCACCACGTTGATGTGCTGGATAGCTGCAACGGTGCCTTCGTTGATGTTGACCTTCAGGCCCACGCGGTTGCGCGGTTGCGCGATCACCTCGGCATCAACTGACGCCGAATAGCGGCCCTGAGCGACGTATTGACGCTGCAGCTCGTTACGCACACCTTCGAGGGTGGCGCGCTGGAAGATCTCGCCTTCGGCCAGACCGGATTGCTTGAGGCCCTTCATCAGGTCTTCAGTGGAGATCGCCTTGTTGCCTTCGATCTCGATACTGGCGACCGAAGGACGCTCGACCACCGTGATGACCAGGACGTTACCATCGTGCCCCAGTTGGATATCCTGAAAGAAACCGGTCTTGAACAGCGCGCGGGTGGACTCCACCAAGCGGCGCTCATCCGCGTCATCACCGACGTTCAGCGGCAAAGCACCAAACACACTCCCTGCGGAAACCCGCTGAAGGCCGTTGATGCGAATATCGGAAATTTTGAAGCCTTGAGCATGCACCAGTGTGGCATTGAGTAGCAGTGCAGCCGAGCAGAGCAGGCGCGAAAAATTCATCAAGATCTTATCCAGAACACATCGACAAGCAGCGTAGGCGGGCGCGGATATCTCACAGCAAGACGAGTCCGCGGAGCGAGCAGGCTGGTGGAGGTGAAGCATAAAAGCTCGGTGCGTTTGGTGCGGTTAACCAAGTGTCAAGTTAGGTAAAGGTTGGCCCGGGGCGATGACGGTATGCAGTGCAAGGGCGATAATGCGCGGACACACACTCAAGAGCTCCCCATGATCTCCGTTTTGCTAGTCGACGATGACCAGGAACTGACTGGAATGCTCAGCCAATACCTGGAGCGTGAAGGCTTTGAGGTGACAGCAGTGCACACGGGCGAGGAGGGTGAGGTTCAGGCGCTGTCCGGGCGCTACAGCATCGTGGTGCTGGACGTGATGCTGCCGCGGCTGTCGGGTATCGAGGTGCTCAGGCGCATTCGGGCCGTGAGCCAGGTGCCGGTAGTGTTGCTCACCGCCCGAGGCGACAACATAGACAAGATCACCGGCCTGGAACTGGGCGCCGATGATTATGTGCCCAAGCCCAGCTCGCCGGGGGAATTGGTGGCGCGTTTGCGGGCAATCATGCGCAGGGTGCAGCCGGTGGATCAGCCAACCAGCGAAGTGATCAGGACCGGCCCGCTGGTCTTGTGGCCCGGCAAGCGCCAGGCCCTCTGGCAGGGGCGCGAGCTGGGGGTGACCAGTACCGAGTTCAGCTTGCTCGAAGAACTGGCCCGTTGTGCCGGGCAAGTGGTGAGCAAACAGGATCTGTCGCTCAATGCCTTGGGGTGTCCCTTGACTCGCTACGACCGGCGTATTGACGTGCACATCAGCAGCATTCGCCAGAAGCTGGGTCCGCGTCCCGACGCCAAAGCCTGGATTCAGAGCGTGCGTGGCCTCGGTTACCTGTTGATCGCCGAATGATGAAACCCAGCCGGCTGTTCTGGAAACTGTTCCTGGCGTTTTGGCTCGCCACCAGCCTGACGTTTTTTGTCGGGTTGGGCGTTCTGGTGCTGGGCAGTTTCAGGCCCGGTGATCCTCATCTGGAAGCGATCCTTGCCAGCGAAGAACAGCTGCTGCGCCAGTTTGGTGTCGAGTCGGGCCGGCAGCTGCTGACGGTGTGGGAGCACCCCGGTGACCAGGCCATTGGCGTGTATGACAGTGCAGGCCAGCTGCTGGCGGGGTCGCCGGTTCCGCAACCGGCTTATGAGCGATCGGTCATAAGCAAGGACGGTGTTGCGCTGTCGCTCAGGTCTACACATGCCCTTGGCAAAGAAGGTGACAGGGGGCCGGGGCGCTCGATTCCGTTGTTCATCGGCACGGTGATGAGTGCGCTGTTCAGCGGGTATCTGGCGTACTACCTGGCATGGCCGTTGGCGTATCTTCGGCGGGCCATGAGCGACGTGGCCCAGGGGCGTTTCGAAACCCGGGTCAAGCCGATGATGGGGCGACGCCGCGATGAAATCGTCGATCTGGCCGAGGATTGTGATCGAATGGCCAACCAGTTGAAGCTGCTGGTGGAGGCTCAGCAACATCTACTGCACGACATTTCTCACGAACTGCGTTCACCGTTGACGCGCATGCAAGCGGCCATCGGGCTGCTGCAGCAAGATCCGGCTCGCCTGGAAATGGTGGAGCGCATCGATCGCGAGTCGGTGCGCATGGACACGCTGATCGAGGCGTTGCTGACCCTGGCGCGCATGCAGGGTCGACCCGAGAGTATCGAGCGCGAGCCAATCGATATCGTCGAGTTGCTGTCGGTGATCGTCGAGGACGCTCAATTCGAGGCGCAAATGAAAGGTTGCCGGGTGAGCCTGCAGGCGTGTCCGGCCTTTGTCAGTCGTGCCAACGGCGAACTGCTGTATCGGTGTTTCGAGAACGTCATTCGAAACGCGGTGCGCTATACCAGGCTGAACACGGCTGTTGCTGTCGTGGCGCAGGTCAATCTCGACACAGACTACCTGACGGTGCAGATTACCGATCGGGGGCCGGGTGTTGAAAACGAGCGACTGCAGGACATTTTCCACCCGTTCGAGCGCGGCTTGAACGAGACCAGTGCCGGTTTCGGGCTGGGTCTGGCGATCGCTTCAAGGGCTGTGGAAATACACGGCGGCACGATCATGGCGCGCAACGAGTCGTCTGGTGGGTTGACCGTGGAAATCAGCTTGCCTCATCGGGCGTGATCTTTACACGATATTACATTGGCTTGACGGCCCTGTACGCCCCGCCTCAGTAGACTTTCCGCTCAAACTTACTCAGCGTTTGCTGATGTTTTAGCGTGGAGGTGGGCATGTTTCTGGTTCATAAAAAGGGTTTCGTTCCCGGCAAGAAAATGGTCGACGGGCTTGTGCCCTATGACTTCTTTTGCGAAGACAATCCGGCCATCAATCTGTTTGTATTCACGGGTTCCACCGCCCAAGGCAAAGCGGTCGAGGAACAGACACTCTGGGGCTTTACCCGACTGGAGCGCTTTGAGGCGCTGACCGGCACCCTCGTGTCGAACAAAAAGAATGAAGGCTGGTTTCAAACGGTCAATGTACTCACTGGCCCTGCCCATAACGGTACTCAGAGCGTGAAGTTTCAGCGGGTGCTGAAAATCATCAAGCATGCTGATGCATCGGGCCGTGTCACGAGCAAGGTCGACTACGAGATTCAGACAGATGAAGGCGACACCTACTTCACCCGCCGCCTTGCTGCATCCGACAGCGCGCAAACCGTCATCTATGCGGCGGATCAATAACGGCCATCTCGACGACGCTCAGGTGTCGGCGAGCTGAAACCGATAGCCTACCCCATACAACGACTCGATCGGATGCTCTCCCGGGCAGGCCTGTTCGAGCTTGCGTCGCAGATTACGGATATGGCTGTCGACCGTGCGGTCGGTGACCACCCGGTGATCAGAATAGATCCTGTCGAGTAACTGATCCCGGGAAAACACGCGTCCCGGAGAGCGGGCGAGGGTGCTGAGCAGTCGCAGTTCCAAGGAGGTCAGGTCTAGTGCGATACCGTCGAGGGACGCCTGGTACTGCTCTTCGTCAATCAGCAGACGTTGTGGCGCAGAGGCCAAAAGTTGCGGGCTGCGCCGCAGGATCGCCTTGACCCTGGCGACTACTTCGCGGGGGCTGAAGGGTTTGCAGATGTAGTCGTCGGCGCCCAGATCCAGTCCGAGCAGGCGATCCACTTCCTCGACCCGTGCGGTAATCATGATGATGGGCACCGCGCTGAAGCTGCGCAGTTCCTTGCACACTTGCAGACCGTCGCACCCAGGCAGCATCAGGTCGAGAAGGATCAGTCGCGGCTCACGGGCCCGTACTGCCGGCACCACCGCCAACCCGTTGTCCAGGCACTGGGTCGCATAGCCAGCGGCGGACAGGTAGTCGCGCATCAACGCGGCCAGTTTGGGTTCGTCTTCGACGATCAGGATCGGGCTGTCGTTGACCATGGTTCAGGCGTTCCGTGGCAGGCGCAGGGTCAGCCAAAGGCCACCCAAAGGAGAGTGATCGGCACTGAGGCTGCCGCCGTGGGCCAGGGCGATGCTGTGACAGATGGCCAACCCCAGACCGGCGCCACCACTGGCGCGATTGCGTGAAGTTTCGCCGCGGTAAAAACGCTCGAACAGCCGCGGCAACTGATCCGCGTTGACCCCGGGGCCGGAATCCTGGAAATCAATGCGTACGACGTCGCCATCGCTGGCCGCACGAATGCGCAGCATGCCGCCTTCATCGGTATAGCGCACGGCGTTTTCCAGCAGATTGGCGAACAGTTGCTGCAAGCGTTTGGGGTCGGCCTCCACCCTTGGCGGCGGGGTGGGCAGCTCCAGCTCCAGACGCAGATGCCGCGCATTGCAGCGTTCCTGGAACATCGCCACGCAACCGTCCAGCAACTCGTTGAGATCGCATTCGCTCTTGCGGTAAGTCAGTGCGCCGACATCGGCCAGGGACAGTTCATACAGATCATCCACCAGTTTGCTGAGCATGCTGACTTCGCCTTGCAGCGATTTCATTGAGGATTGATCCAGGGTGCGCACGCCGTCCTCGATGGCCTCCAGTTCACCACGCAACACCGACAGCGGGGTGCGCAATTCATGGGAAACATCGGCCATGAACTCCCGGCGCATTTTTTCGTTTCGTTCCAGCGTATACGCCAGCTGATTGAAGTCACGGGCCAGTTGACCGACTTCGTCATTGGAGGACACCGACACCCGGTTGCTGTATTCCCCGGCGGCTAATCGGTGCGTGGCGGCGGCCACCCGCTTGACCGGGTCGAGCAGGGTGCGGGCGATCCACCAGGCGATCAGCATCGCCAGCAGCAACGAGAACACGCCCATGGCCAGACTGGTGCGCAACAGGTACAGACGAAAGCGTTCGCCACCGGCTTCGGTCACGTTCTGGAACGGCGTTACCGCCAGCCAGCCGACGGTTTTACCGGCAACCTCGATAGGGCGCATCAGGGCGTCGTCGGCAATCGCCGAGTAGCCCATGACGAGTTGCCTTTGCTGGTCCAGCAGGGCGATGCGAAACACCGCGCCGGTCAGGTCGGACATGGGCAGGGTAGGCAGCTGTGGGCCGGTAGGGTTTTCGCCTGGCTCCGGACGCATGAGCTCGAACCAGCGATCCGGCTGGTTGCGCAGGAATTCCCAGCTGCCTTCGTGCTCGTAGGCGCTGGCCAGGCGCGGCAGCACCGGCGTCATGCGCGCCAGGGCCTGTTCGTTGAGATAGTCGAGAAAACCTTTGCCAAAGCTCCAGCCGTTGGCCACCCCCATGCTCAAAATGACAAACAGCACGCTGGCCAGTACGGCAATAAACAGCTTGGTGGAAATGCTCAGTTTCATGGGCTCGGGCAGGTCGGTGAATGGCCCGCCCATTTAGGCCCTGACGCGACGAAGATTCAAGCTCGCGGGGCAATCTTCAATTTTCCTGCACATTTGCCTCGCAGTATGGCGCCTGACTTGCTCCATCCCGTCTTGCAGAGGCATTTATGTCGACCAAAATTTTCGCCAAATCCCTGGTGACCGCCGCCGTTCTACTGTCCTTGATTGTTCTGCTCGTGTTGAGCGGTTGCTCCCCCGGCGAATCCGCGTCCGTGATCGAACCGCCCAAGGTGTCAGTGATCACGGTGCAGCCCAAAAGCCAGGCGCTGACCACAGAGCTGGCCGGGCGCACTCAAGCGTTCATGGTCGCCGAGATCCGTCCGCAGGTCGGCGGTATCGTCCAGCAGCGGCTGTTCGTCGAAGGTGCCGAGGTCAAGGCCGGGCAGGCGCTGTATCAGCTGGACGCGTCCTCTTACAAGGCTGCGTTGGCTGAAGCACAGGCGACCCTGGCCAAGGCGCGCGCCACGTTGAAGTCGGCCCAGGCCACGGCCAGGCGTGATGCACAGTTGGCGAAGATCGATGCCATCAGCCAGCAGGACAACGAGGATGCCCAGGCCAGTCTGCTGACCGCCGAAGCTGAACTGCAAGTGGCGCAGGCCGGTGTGGATACCGCGCGCATCAACCTGGCGTACACCCGCATCAGCTCACCCGTCAGCGGGCGCATCGAAACCTCGACGGTCACCCCCGGTGCACTGGTGGTGGCCAATCAGGACAGTGCGCTGACCACGGTGCAGCAGTTGGACCCGATCTACGTTGACGTCACCCAATCGACCACCGAGCTGTTGCGCCTCAAGCGCGACCTGGCCAGCGGCGTGCTGCAAAGCAACGGCGAAGGCGAAGCACGGATCAGTCTCAAGCTCGATGACGGCAGCACTTACGCCCATGAAGGGCGTTTGAAGTTCAGCGGGGTCAGCGTCAATGCGGGCACCGGTACCGTGACCTTGCGGGCTGAAATCGCCAACCCGGACCGGCTATTGCTGCCGGGCATGTACGTGCGGGCGGTGCTGGAGCAGGCTCGGGACGATCAGGCGATATTGATTCCGCAACAGGCGGTGAACCGCAGTGCCAGTGGCGTGACCTCGGTGCTGGTGGTGGTCAATGGCAAGGTCGAGCAGCGCGTGCTGACCATCGACCGCGCCGTGGACAATCAGTGGTGGGTCAAGGCGGGCCTGAAGGCGGGTGACCAGGTGATTGTCGAGGGCGGGCAGAAAGTCCGAGTCGGTGAATCAGTGGTGGCACAGAACCCCGGCACTCGCAGCCGCACACCGAAATCGGCGCCTGTCGCCATTGCGCAGGAGGGCTGAGCATGGCGCGTTTCTTTATCGATCGGCCGATTTTTGCCTGGGTCATCGCCATCGTCATCATGCTTGCCGGGGCCTTGTCGATCAGTCAGTTGCCCCTGGAACAGTACCCGGACATCGCGCCGCCGACGGTTCGTATTTCCGCCACCTACACCGGCGCCTCGGCCAAGACCGTGGAAGACTCGGTGACCCAGGTCATCGAACAGCAGATGAAAGGCCTGGATAACCTGACCTACATGTCGGCCTCCAGCAGCTCGGCGGGTAGTGCCAGTATCAACCTGACGTTCACCGCGGGCACGAACCCGGATGTGGCGCAGATGCAGGTGCAGAACAAGCTGCAACAGGCTGAGTCGAGACTGCCGCAGTCGGTACAGAGCGAAGGCCTGACCGTGACCAAGGGCGGGTCGGACTTCCTGATGATTGCCGCCCTGGCTTCCGACAATGAAAGCGTGACCGGCACCCAGATCGGCGATTACATTTCCAGCACCTTGCTGGACCAGATCAGCCGTATTGATGGCGTCGGCGATGTGCAGACTCTCGGTTCGGGCTACGCCATGCGCATCTGGCTGGCCCCGGCCCTGCTGGAAAAGTACGCGTTGATGCCCTCGGACATCAGCAGCGCCCTGGAGGCGCAGAACACCGAAGTCTCCGCCGGCCAGCTCGGTGCATTGCCAGCGGTGGCCGGGCAGCAACTGAATGCCACCATCAGTGCCCGCAGCAAACTGCAAACCGCCGAAGAGTTTCGCAATGTTGTGGTCAAGTCCACTAGCGATGGAGCCGTGGTGCTGCTGGGGGATGTGGCGCGAGTCGAGCTGGGCAGTGAAAGCTACGACATCAGTTCAGCCCTCAACGGCAAGCCCGCCGCCGCCATGGGCGTGCAGTTGGCCGCTGGCGCCAATGCGCTTGAAGTCGGCGAAGCGGTGAAGGCCAAACTCAAGGCGTTGGAGTCGTTCTATCCGACGGAAATGCAGCTGAAAAATGTGATTGCCTACGACACCACGCCCTTTGTCAGCCTGTCCATCGAGGAGGTGGTCAAGTCCTTGGGCGAAGCCATCGTCCTGGTGGTGCTGATCATGTTCCTCTTCTTGCAAAACCTGCGGGCCACGCTGATCCCGGCGATCACCGTGCCGGTGGTTCTGCTCGGCACGTTCGGCGTACTGGCGCTGTTCGGCTATTCGATCAACACGCTGACCATGTTCGCCATGGTCCTGGCTATCGGCCTGTTGGTGGACGACGCGATTGTGGTGGTGGAGAACGTCGAACGGGTGATGGGCGAACAGGGGCTGTCGGCCTTGGCCGCCACGCGTCAGTCAATGGATGAAATCACCAGCGCCCTGGTCGGCATTGCCCTGGTGCTCAGTGCCGTGTTCATTCCCATGGCGTTTTTTGGCGGCTCTACGGGGATCATCTACCGGCAGTTTTCGGTGACCATCGTTTCGGCCATGGTGCTCTCGGTGCTGGTGGCCATGACGCTGACGCCGGCGTTATGCGCGACCCTGCTCAAGCCATCCGATGCTCAGGGGCATGGTGCTCAAGGCGGGTTCTTCGGCTGGTTCAACCGCAGCTTCGAACGCGGCGCCGAGGTCTATAAAGGATGGGTGGGGGCCATTTTTCAGCGTGGACGCGCAAGTCTGCTGGTCTATGGGCTGGTGGTGTTGGCGATGGCGGCCGGCTATTTCAGCCTGCCGACTTCGTTCCTGCCTGATGAAGACCAGGGCATTCTCATGGCTCAGGTGCAGCTGCCGGTGGGGGCCACGGACAGCCGCACTCAAGCAGTGGTGAAGCAGTTCGAAAGCTACATCCTCGAACAACCGGAAGTCGAGGCGCTGATCAGCATCTCTGGCCTGGGCATGAACGGCAACAGCCAGAATTCCGCCCGCGCCTTTATCCGGCTCAAGGACTGGAGCGAGCGGTCGGGGGCAGGGCAGGACGCAGCTTCGATAGCCCAGCGGGCGACCATGGCGCTGTCGAGCATTGGCGATGCCAACGTGTTCGTCATGCAACCACCGGCCGTGCGGGGCCTGGGACAGTCTTCCGGCTTCGACCTGCAACTCAAGGATCTCGGTGGCCTGGGGCATGATGCGCTGGTGGCGGCGCGGGAGAAGTTTATCGAACTGGCCAACAAAGACCCTCGACTGCTGGGGGTACGCAGCAATGGCCTCGACGACTCACCGCAGCTCAAGGTCAGCATTGACGATCGCAAGGCCGGAGCCTTGAACCTGAGCACCAGCGACATCAACACCACTTTGTCCACGGCGTTGGGCGGCACTTACGTCAATGACTTCCTCAACCAGGGCCGTGTGAAGAAGGTCTACGTTCAGGGCCAGGCTTCGTCGCGGATGCAGGCGGTCGACCTGGAGCACTGGTTCGTGCGCAACAGCAACAATGAGATGGTGCCTTTTTCCTCGTTCGCCAGCAGTTCGTGGAGCTATGGCTCACCATTGCTGGAGCGTTACAACGGCAACGCTTCGCTGGAGGTGGTCGGCGATCCTGCTCCGGGGGTAAGTTCCGGGGTCGCCATGGATGCTGTGGAAGCGATTATCAAACAATTGCCGGAAGGCATCGGTTACGAGTGGACCGGGCAGTCCTATCAGCTGCGCCTTTCCGGTTCGCAAGCGCCGTTGCTTTACGGGATATCAGTGCTGTTTGTATTCCTCTGCCTGGCTGCGCTTTATGAGAGCTGGTCGGTGCCATTCTCGGTGATGCTGGTGGTGCCGTTGGGTGTGGTCGGTGCGGTGCTGGCAACCCGTTTCAGTGGTTTGAGCAACGATGTGTACTTCCAGGTCGGGCTGTTGACCACCGTGGGGTTGGCGGCCAAAAACGCGATTCTGATCGTCGAATTCGCCAAGCATCTGCAAGAGCAGGGCAACAGCTTGCGGGAGGCGACGCTGATCGCCGTGCGGCAACGCCTGCGGCCCATTCTCATGACGTCCCTGGCGTTCATGTTCGGCGTGCTGCCACTGGCGTTGAGTTCCGGTGCCGGCTCCGCCGGACGCCAGGCCATTGGTACCGGCGTACTGGGCGGCATGTTCAGCGCCACGGTGCTGGGGATCTTCTTCGTACCGCTGTTCTTCGTGCAGATCCGTCGCCGGTTTGGCCGCGTTTCCACGACTTCGACCTCCATCCAATCCGCCCAGTCAGGTGATGCATGATCAAGTTTCGCTGGCCACTGCTGGCCGTCTTCGCGCTGCTCGGTGGCTGTATCAATCTGGCGCCGCAGTATGAGCGCCCGCAAGCGCCAGTCTCTGAACAATGGCTGCCTGCCGCCAGTACGCCCAAGGGGGAGGTAAGCGCCGATATCGAGTGGAAGCAGTTCTTCACTGACAGCCGTCTGGCGCGCTTGCAGTCCCTGGCCCTGGCCAACAATCGCGACCTGCGCCTGGCCAGCCTGAACATCGAAAAGGCGCAGGCTCAATACCGCATCCAGCGAGCCGAGGCCTTGCCTTCAATCAATGCCAGCGGCAGCGGCACTCACAGCCGCACGCCCGGCTCGTTGTCCAACACTGGCTCGGCGGTCACCAGTCATGACTACAGCGCGCAACTGGGCCTGAGCAGTTATGAAGTGGATGTGTTCGGGCGGGTACAGAACCTTCAGGACGAAGCGCTGGAAGACTATCTGGCACTGACCGAAACCCGGCGTAGCACGCAGATCAGCCTGGTGGCCGAAGTGGCCACGGCGTGGTTGACCCTGGCGGCTGACAATGAACGCCTGCACCTGGCCCAGGAGACCTTGCGCAGTCAGCAAGCGACCTACGATTTGACCCAGCGCAGCCACGCACTGGGTGGTTCTTCCGGTCTGTCTGTGGCGCAGGCGCAAACCACCGTGGAGTCGGCCCGGGGCGACGCGGCGGTCTATGAAAGCCAGATTCTTCAGGACCGCAACGCCTTGCGTCTGCTGGTCGGCAGCGATATTCCCGAGGAGCTGTTGCCAGGCGCGAACCTGGAATCGGCTGCGGCGCTGGTTCAGGTGCCGGCCGAGCTTCCGTCCAGCCTGTTGCAACGACGCCCGGATGTGTTGGCCGCCGAACACACGCTCAAGTCGGCCAATATCGACATCGGTGCGGCCCGTGCGGCGTTCTTTCCGAGCATCAGTCTGACAGCCAATGCCGGTTCCTCAAGCTCGGCCTTGTCCGGTCTGTTCAAGTCCGGCAGCGGCGCCTGGACATTCGCCCCGAGCGTCAGCCTGCCGATCTTCGATGGCGGCAGTAACCGCGCGACGCTGGACTCGGCCAAGACCGAACGCGAGATTCAGGTGCAGACCTACCAGCAAACGCTGCAGAGCGCCTTCAAGGAAGTGGCCGATGCCTTGGCGGTGCGCAGCACACTGGATCGCCGCATTACGGCCCAGCAAGCGTTGACCGACGCCAGCCGCAAAAGCTTCGAACTGTCCGACGCCCTATACCGTGGCGGTTCGCAAAGTTATCTCGAAGCCCTGGACGCCCAGCGTTCACTGTACAGCGCGCAGCAGGACCTGATCACCCTGCGTCTGACCGAACAGAGCAACCGGGTGACGTTGTACAAGGTGATGGGCGGCGGGTGGAATTAATGGCTCAGGCGAAATAGCGCTGCCACTTGCTTACATAACCGCAGCGATGGAACGGCTTGCGCGCATCAAATCGGGTTACTTCATTCAATCGGGAATAAACATGTGTGCATATCGTTCCAAGTTAAGCCGTTACGTTCAGGTGCTGACCTGTGCCTGTTTCATAACGATTTCACCCCTTTGCCGCGCAGATTCCGACAAGGATCCCTGGGAGGGTATCAACCGACCTATCTTTTCATTCAATGACATGTTGGATACGTATACGCTGAAGCCACTCGCCCAAGGTTATCAATTTGTCACCCCACACATTGCCCAAGACGGCATTCATAACTTTTTCAACAATCTGGGGGAGATCAAGAATCTGGCTAACAATTTACTTCAAGCAAAGTTTCATAGCGCCGGAGTTGATACGAGTCGCTTTTTACTCAACAGCACGATTGGCCTGGTGGGATTGATAGACGTCGCGACGCCTATGGGACTGCAACGCAGTGACGAAGATTTTGGTCAAACCCTCGGTTACTGGGGGGTAAATAGCGGCCCTTACCTTGTACTGCCGTTCCTGGGGCCAAGCACACTTCGCGATGCACCAGCCATCCTCCCCGATGCCTACGCCAACCCGGTTCGTTACATCGGCGACGTCCCTACGCGTAATAGCCTGTACGGTGTGAGCATGATCGACGGACGTGCTCAATATCTAAAATCTGAAAAGCTCATCACTGGCGATAAGTACAACTTTATCCGAAGTGTTTATCAGCAAAGCCGAGCGTTCAAGATCAAGGGGGGAAACGTAAAGGATGACTTTTGATCAGTGCGTGACGACAACGTGCTCGGCGATCCCGAATTGATCGCAAGAGCCGTCCATCAAAGCTTCGGCGCTGATGGACGGCGCCTTGGGGTTATGCCGCGGTGGATTTGGCGCGGGTGTCGCTGGCGGTTTCACGAAACAGCCGGGGCGACATGCCGAATGTCGACTTGAAGTGCCGGCTGAAATGAGAACTGCTGCCGTAGCCCCAGGCATAGGCAATTTCGGTGAGCGAGCGATGGGCATGTTCCCGGTTGCGCAGATCTTCGGCGCAGCGCGACAAACGCCGTTGCCAGATGTATTCGCTGACGCTGCAGCCCAGCTCATCCTGGAACGCTCGATGCAAGCTGCGTACCGAGCACTGTTCGGCATTGGCGATGCGTTCGATGGTCAGGTCGCGGTCGGCCAGGTGACGCTCGATATAGGCCTTGAGGCGGTTCTGCTTGAAGAAGCGGAAGTCGTGTTCGAGTTGCTTTTCTTCCTGTTTGTTCTTCAGAACGTTATCCAGAAGCCCGGCGATACTGTCGCCGATCAGCCCGGCCGAGTTGCTGTTGAGCAAGGGGTATTGGTTGTAAGCATCACTGATCAAATGCATCAGCATGCGGCCCAGTCCATTACGACCGTTAAGATGCACATCGCCTGTTCGCGCGGGCTGTCCGGGCGTCCCCTGGAACAGCAGGATGAAGTGTTCGCAGCCTTGAGTGCTGGTCACGTTGAAAGGTTTGCCACAGTCGACCAATAGCATTTCGTCAGGTGCCAATACGCTGCTCTGTTGACTTTGCTCGAAATGACTGACGCCAGCAATCTGCAGTATCAACATGCGCGGGGTGTCGAGCGAGTCGACCGCTTTGCTCAGATGGCGTGAATATCGATGGGCACTGGCGGTCATTCGACAGAAGCGCAACTGACCCAAATCGCCATACTCCAGTCGTCCCTGAAAGTTGCTGTCATGCAACGGGTCAATGAACGTCGACTCCAGGCGTTTTATATACTCTGGCGTGCGGCCCAGGTGATCACTCATGAACTCCTTCCACTTCATCAGTCGGTCGGAGCGAACGATCTGATCGGTAGACACACAGGCTAAGTTGTTCATATTTCGCCTCTTTTTTATTGTTATTTGCTGACTGGGCAAAAGGGTCAAAACTTGCCCAATCCTGGCAGGGTCAATGTTGGCAATGATCAAAAGGGGTAGTGATGGCCTCCGGGCTGCCAGGTGACCCAATGGGCACGGGTGAACTCATCCAGGGCGTAATGACCATTGAAGCGTCCGAGGCCGGAGTTCTTTTCACCCCCGAAGGGTGCATTGGGCTGGTCGTCGACGGTGATGTCGTTGATATGAGTCATTCCCGCCACAATGCCACGGGCAAAGTTCAAGCCACGGGCCATGTCCCGGGTGAACACCGCGCTGGACAGGCCATACTCGCTGGCGTTAGCCAACTCTAGGGCATGGGCTTCGTTTTCAGCGATCAGCAGCGGCAGCAAAGGCCCGAACGTTTCATCGCGCGCCAATTCCTGATCGGCTCCCACTTCACCGAATACATGGGCGGGCAGCACCAGCCCGGATGCCTGACCGCCACAAAGCCGTTTCAGGCCAGCGCTCTGGGCCGTATCGATCTTACGCAGCAAGCCATCGAGCTGGTTCTGATTGACCACAGGCCCGATCACGGTATCTGCCTTGGCGGGGTCGCCAGTCTTGAGGTTGCGCACGCGCTCCACCACCAGCGCCGAGAAGTCTGTATAAAGCGAGCGGTCGACGATCACTCGGTTGACGCTCATGCAGATCTGCCCTTGGTGCAGGAAGCGCCCGACCACTGCGGCGTGGGCCGCTATCTCAATGTCCGCATCATCCAGGACCACCAGGGGAGCGTTGCCGCCCAGTTCCAGCGCAACGCGTTTGATGTGTTTGCCACCGGTTGCAATGCGGCCGACATTACGACCGACATCCGTGGACCCGGTGAATGAAATCAGGCTCGGTACCGGGTGCTCGACGAAGGCATCGCCAATCTCCGAACCCGCGCCTACCACGACATTGAGCGAACCGTTCGGGAAGCCTGCCTCTTCGAACAGGTGGGCAATCAGAAGGCCGCCGGTCACCGCCGTATCGCTGGCGGGCTTGAGTACGATCGTATTACCCAGCGCGAGCGCGGGCACTACCGAACGCATACTCAGGTACAAGGGAAAGTTCCATGGGCTGATCACACCGACCACACCCAAGGGTTCACGAAAGACAAAGCTCTGTTCACCGGGCTTGTAGCTCGTCAGGATCCGTCCTTCAACCTGCATCGGCAATGCGGCGCACTCACGAACTAGGTTCAGCGTGAACTGCCATTCCATGCTCGCCTTGATACGGGTGCTACCGGACTCACGAATGAGCCAGTCGATGATTTCTTCGCTGCGGTTCTGGATGACGTGCGCCAGTTTTTCAAGGTGTGCGCTGCGCTGTGTCGGGTGCAGCTGTGCCCACGCCGTTTGTGCACGATGTGCAGCCTGATAGGCATCATCGAGATCGGCAATCGATGCCAGCGGCATCTCCAGCAGCTGTTCGCCATTGAAGGGGTTACGGTCATCCAGGCGTCGAGAGGAGCGACCTGCACACCAGGTGCCGTTGATGTATTGGTCGCCATTGATGGCGTAGGGGGCGAGCTGTTGAGTCGTCATAGTCTTACCTTCGCAGGCAGGTGGCCGCGTCGTTCAAGAAAGTTGAGGGTGCAAACGCTGTAGGTGAAAAGTGCTCAACTCCTGATCCAGGCGCGTCCCCAGGAGTTGAGCGTGTATTCCTCCTGTGGCCAGACACCGGGTTGGCGGGAGGCATCGGTTACTTCGAGCTCGGCCGAGAACTCCAGGCGGTTGCGATCGGCATCGACCACCATGAAAAAAAGATTGTTGCCCGGCCCATGTCGGCCAGGGCCGAAGAAGAGGGTGATACGTTCCTTGGCGAAGCGATCACCCCAGTCACGGATGTCATTCCATTCGTTGGTTTCGTAACAGTGGTGATCCCATTCGTTTTTCGAGCCGCGGAAAAACGCCAACGTATGATGCTCATCGTCCGAGCGCAGGAAACACGTCATGAGCTGGCCGGTCTGCTCATCGACGACATTGTCCGAGACGGTAAACCCCACCGTATTGACGTAGAAATCGATCATGGCTTCCAGTTCAGTGGTCTGGAATACCACATGCTGCAGGCGGCCGGGCATGCCTGGTCGATCGGCCTGGGTATCGGCGCGAGCCACGCCAAATATTGTTTCCCGGCCCTGAGGGTCACGAATCAGAAAGGCCCCCGGTTCGAGCAACGGCGAGTCAATGTCTTCGACCGCACAGCCGTTCTCGATCAGGCGAACGCGCAGCTCTCCCAGTCGAGCCTGATTACCCAGGTCATAAGCTGCCGCGAGCAGACCACTATGGTCGGCAGGAGAGACCAGCATGGCGCGTTGCGGGCCGCTGAGTATCCAGCTGCCGTCGGCCTGCGCCAGGCTGTCCATATCCAGCATCCGCCGATAGAAATCGATTTGCCGTTGCGGTTCTTTGCTCGCCAGGTGCAGGTAGCACAGGCGTGCCGGTGTGGAAGTCTGGAGTGTTTGCATAAACACCTCTGTGGCTGGGTTCAATGAAAGACGGGGGCGATGCCCGGCTCGATTTCGCTGCTTCTCGCCATGGCGATGCCCAACAGCGACTGCAACGATTCGGCAGCCGTTGTTTCCGTGGCCCTGTCGAAGATGGCGGCGATATAGCGATCAGGGCGCAGCAGCAAAAACTTGTTTGAATCGCCCAGTATTCCTTTGAGCAAACCCTCACGGTCCTGGAGCACCGTGCAGTCAGGAATCGAAGGCATGGCCTGGACGTGCTCGGGAAGGATCAGGATGCGTTTGGCTTCAAGATGGTCCCAGAGGTCATGCTTGAGTTCATCGATACGTTGGCGGGTAGCGTCACTGTATTGAATCAAGGCGAAGCCGGCGCCGATGGCTTCGTCGAGGAGACGTTCGTGGCCATGGGTATCGGTGAGCATCGGTTGAGGGAACATCTGCCCGCAGGACAGTTTTCCAGCTTCACCTTCGGTGAGTACCAGCCCTTTGGTGAACCGGGGTTTAGGCTTGAAGCGCATTTGCAGGAAATAGTCCCGCAACGGTGGCAGCAGGCCGATCAGGGCGAATGCAGCGCTTATCATACGAGCGCGCAGGACGGTCGCCGGTGCCATGACCACACCGAGGTTCAAGGCCAGTTTGATCAATGCCCACGCATGATCGCGACGTTCGCTTTCATAAGACAGCAGGGCGGTTTCAGCCATTTTTCCCTTCAGCACGCCGATCAGCTTCCAGCCCAGATTGTGCGCATCGCGAACACCGCTGTTCATGCCCTGTCCGGCATAGGGCGGGGTCAGATGAGCGGCATCGCCGGCGAGAAACACGCGGTCGACCTGCCACCGCTCGGCGACCCGGGCGTGAAAGGTGTAAACAGTCTTGCGCACGATGGAAACCGGGGCGTCACCCTTGAATGGGCGAAGTAACGCCTGCAGGCGAGTATCGCTGAGCACTTGCTCATCCGTTTCATCCGGCTTGAGCAGGAACTCGAATCGGCGAGTACGGTGGGGGCCTGGCACTTCGACGACGGGACGTCTTGCATCGCAATACACGCGTGTTTGCCAGAACGGGTCGTCATCTTGATCGGTATCGACCACCAGCCAGCGCGAGGAGAAGCTCGACCCGACCATCTCAATCCCGAGTTGCTTGCGCACCGGGCTACGGCCGCCATCGCAGGCGACCAGATAGGCAGCGCTGACGTCTATCATCTCGCCATCGGCGTCACGGATCAGCGCGCGTACGCCGTGGTGGTCTTGACTGAATTCCAGCAGCTCATGGCCGAACCATGCCTTCAGACTGGCAAAGCGTTCGAGGCCTTTCTTCAAGGTGCTCTCGAAAAGGGGTTGGCGAAATGCATTGCGCTTGGGGAACCCATACAACTTGCCGGTAGGCTCGACTTTGCCAAAGCAGCGGCCGCCGGGCCGAGTGAAATAATGCACGCCGTAGCCAGGAACCACGTCACGCAACACGGCTTCATCCAGGCCGATGGCCTGCATGGTGCGCAAAGACTCGTCATCGATCGAAACGGCCCGTGGCTCGGTCACGGTGCCGGGCTTGCGATCAATGATCAAGGTGTCCACATCGGCCTGGCCAAGCAGGTTAGCGAGGGTCAGTCCGGTAGGACCGGCACCGATGATCAGTACCTGGGTGGTGAAACTTTTGAGGGTTGTCATTGTTATTCCCTTCCGGATGGCTCAGTCCAGTTGCCTGGGACGGTTGGCGAGTGCAGCCATGCGCTGCGACAGGTCCTGCGCCAGGGCGAGAATCTGCTGTCCTTGTCCCTCTTCCTGAGCACTGTCACGTTCTTGAATCGGGCGAACGCAGCTGATGCTGCCGACGACCTTGCCATCGCCGTCGAAGATCGGTGCCGCGAGGCCATAGACCCCAGCGTCGACCTCGCCTGCGCTGGCGACATAACCTTGACGACGCAATTGCTGCAGCGAACGGCGAAACTGTTCCCAGGTCTGGCCAAGGTTGCTGGCGCGTACCTCGTCGGGTTTCTCCAGAAATAGCTGACTGTGTTGACGCGAGGTCATGTTGGCGAGGATCGCCTTGGAGGTCGCACCCAGAAGCAAGGGTCTGGGTGAACCGCGGGAATAGCTGACCTCACTGAACAAATCGCCGTGCTGATGAATACAGACGACCTGGTCCTTGAACAGCCGGCAGATCAGCCAGACTTGTTGCTCGCTCCACCGTGGGAAGCTCGGCTCCAGTGATTGTGCGGCGCGTACCAGGGGGTCGCTTAGCCGCAATTGACGGTCCCAGGTAATGATCCGGGCACCAAGCGCGTAACGCCCGGCTTCGACCTGGAACAACAAGTTCGCCTCGGCCAGTTCGCGCACGTAGCGGTAAATAGTCGAACGGGTGAATCCCAATGCACCGCCCATGTCGTCGACAGCCCAGATAGGGCTCTCTTCGGTGAACAGGTCGAGTACCCGCAGCATGCGCTCCAGGCTCGAACCTTTGGTGTCGGCATCCTGTTCTGGCAGTTGTTCCGATGGGTGCAGTTTGGTCATGGTTTATTGCTCGTCAGCGATGCTGTTGCGCAGGATGCCGATTCGAGAGATCTCGATCTCGACTTCATCGCCGGGCTTCATCCATACCGGCGGCTCACGGAACGCGCCGACGCCACCGGTGGTACCACTGACAATGACGTCGCCGGGGGCCAGCTCGGTGAAGGTGGAGCAGTATTCGATCAGCTTGCGTACATCGAAAATCATGTCGCTGGTGCTGGTGTGCTGCATCACTTCGCCATTCAGGCGAGTGGTCAATTCCAGGTCCTGTGGGTCACCGATCTCATCGCTGGTGACTAACCAAGGGCCAAAACCGCCGGTGTTCGGGAAGTTCTTGCCCGGTACGAACTGAATGGTGTGCTTCTGCCAGTCGCGGACACTGCCGTCGTTGTAGCAGGCGTAACCGGCTACATAGTCCAGCGCGTCGGCTTGCTTGACGTGACGTGCCGTTTTACCGATCACCACTGCCAACTCGCCCTCAAAATCAAGCTTGTGCGAGGCCTTTGGGCGAATGATGGGTTGCAGGTGGGCGGTCTGGCTGTCGGCGAAGCGGGTAAAAATCATCGGGTAGGTCGGCATCTCACGACCGGTTTCGCGCACATGAGTGGCGTAGTTGATGCCAATGCACAGCACCTTGCCCGGGTTCTGGATGACGGGCAGGAAAGTCACTTCAGTCAGAGGGATGCGCGGCAGGTTCGCCAGGACGACGCTGGTCAGCTCGCCCAGGCGATTGTTGGCGATGGCTTGCTTGAGATCGGTGCCAAAGGTTGGCTTGACCGATTCCAGATCAATGACCTGATCGCCTTCGACGACGCCGTAGGTGCTACGACCTTGCACAATAAAGCTCGCGAGTTTCATGGAGTCTCCTTGGTAGAGAGTGGTGCATGCGCACGGGATGCAATGAGGGTTAATCTAGTCTTGCAGATAAATCCTGTAAAGTAGGATTTATGCATAAATCCTAAAATATGAAATTTATGTAAAGTTTACCGCTTTCGGCAGACCGAAGGATCGAGGGAAAAAGGGCGATGAGGGAGGTGTGCCACCCGTACGGTGCGGATGGCAACGATGTTATGAGAGGTTGGAAAAGGGACGAGGGCTTAATACCCGTCAGCGATCTGTAGCAGCGGACGGAACCTGCATTCGGCAACGCGACACAGAATGCGTCAGCTCAGCTTGGTGCCCAGCACCCGTGCAGCGACATGCGCATCCGGAACGGGACTTTGATTCGCGCAATCGGGCCACTCTCCATGTCACGAGAGTCCAGAACGACGAGCTCACTACGGCCCTCTGCGATGAGATTGAGCAGGGAAACGACATAGCCATCGGCTTCCTCCGCATCTGGGGAACGCGGAATGAAAATGGGCTCCTGGAAGCATCCGCTGTCACCGGGAAACCAAGCGTCGGTGGCTCCTGTTTTCAGGTTCACGTGAGCCAACAAGTTGAAAAACTGAAACGGTATCGGTCCATTCTCGGGGTTGTAGGGGCGCTGCGGATCAAAGGCGAGCAGGAAGCCGTGCTCGTACTTTCGACCGATGTAGCGGTCATCACACCTTGGAAATTCACAGGGGTAGTCAGTCAGTGGCAGCGGTTGGATTTCGTCCTGCGAACCATTCAGGTCAAAGGTCCAGCGCATCAGGCTGGCGGCTAGCGTTTCAGGCGGTGGGACATAACCGTCCGCCTGGGGGAAGAAGTAGAAGATGTTCCCTCCGGTGACCGGCATATCGACGTAAACCTTGCCGTCCTCATCGAACGCATTGAGTGTATGGCCCTGGAAACCTTCCTTGGGCCCCTTGAACCAACGAACGTCTTGCGCGCGCCCGTTGCGTGGCACGACAGCGAAAAGCTGAGGTAAATCGGGTTGCCATTGGAAGTGTGGCCCCCCGTTTTTCATGCGTTCGATGTCCACTGTTAACGGAATGAGCGGGAACACGACGTAGCGTTCGGTCACCGCGAAATCATGAACCATGGCCGCATAAGGTGCCTGGAACCAGATCTCATGCAGCAGCTTTCCGTCTGGCGAGAGTTCGAAATAGGCCAGGTCAGGCGTGCCTTCTCCTTTGGCTTCATAGCTGAATGCCAAGAGGTTTCCTGTTGCCGGGTCGAGCTTGGGGTGTGCGGTGAACGTCGCTGATTTGATCTGCCCGTCAAAACTCCATTCGCCGAGGGTCTCCAGCGTTTCGAGATCCATTGCCCAAGGCATGGCATCTTCCTTGAGTGCAAGCAGAACGCCGTTGTGTGGCACGACGGTTGTGTTCGCGGTGGTGTTGTTCTTCGCCGCAAGCGGATCATTGGTGTAGACGTTTCGATAGATACCATTGAGCGAACGCCCCTCACGACGCTGGGCCAGCAACCGATCCGTCTTCACGTAGCGACGTCGCAGCGATACCTTGCCGTGCGCGAAGTAGAACCCGCTGACCATTCCGTCACCGTTGAAAAAGATATCGGTGCCCAGCATAGGTGGGTATTGCGGGTCTGGCGCAACCTGATAAAAAGTCCCACGGATCGAGGCGGGAAGGGTGCCTTCAATCTCGAGATCGAACACTTCTGCTTCTACGCGGCTGGGCGTATAGAGCGCGCCGGAAAACTCAGGGGTTTGAGGGAATGGAATAGTCATCGGGAAATCTCATTAATAGGCGGTTTCGTTCATGTTCAGGGAGAGCGTTCAGACCGATTGGGGGGACATTGCCGGCCCGGTAGGCTTCACGCCTCGACGAAAGCGTGCAACGACCAGACACGAAATAATCAAGGCTGCCAAATAGGCTGAGGCGGCCAGCCATCCTACCGCCCGGAAGTGTCCCTCACCGACGACAAGTGCTGCACCAAATGGGCCGAGCCCTTGGCCGATAAAAATGGCGGCGTTACCCAAACCCGCCAGTCGACCGGAAGGGTCCAGTTCGGCAGCCATGGACAGCAGGTAAGGCAGGCTGAAAAACCACACCATATGGATCAGGCAGGCAGTGGCGGCAAAAGCAACGGCACTGTCGCCATAGACCATGACCAGGGTCGCCAGCAACGCTGTACCGAAGCTCAATAGTTGCGGAAACAGCAAACCCAGGCGACGTCCGATCAGCCCGGCAAGACCTGCTCCAAAGGCGCCAGCAAGGATGCTGCCTCCGAGAATGCCACCAATCTGCTGCGGCTCCAGACCAATGCTTTTGCCGATGCGCTCCTGGTAAACCCACAGGGCGGAATGTCCGAAAAACAGCAGCGCAAACAGCATGATCAACAGAATGGACGTGAGACCAAATGGCGGAGTCGAGATGTTGGCCGAACGATGTGCTTGCGGGTAGCGTTTGGGCACCCTCCGGCAACCCGACGCCGCGAGCACGCTGGTGATGGCCAATAGGGAAAACGCACCATTTACGCCGAATGTTTGCACGATCATGGGCATGGAGGTCACCAGCAGCATGCCCCAGAGGAGATTGCCGATATTGATGACTGCGAAAGTTGCATCTTTAGACGTGCGCAGTGCTGCTGTAGCGTAGACAACCGCCATGACAGCGCCACCGCCTGCACCGCAGATCATTCTGCAAATTAGTAGCCAGGGCTGGCTGTGGAATTGCGTGCTGGCCAGATTCCCTGATGCCATGATCAGTAAGGCAACCAGGGCGAAGCGGCGCCGGTCGACGCTCGCCATAAATAGTGCGCAAACACCGCACGCGATGGCCATCGCGATAAGTTCGGCTGCGAAAATGGCGCCTATTGCATTGAGCGGCAAGCCGAGTTGATCGATCAACGCGCCACCCAGAATAGGCTGGATTTGCAGCGTCCCTAGGGAAATGACCATCATCAGGCAAATAGCGCCCAATGATTTTTTGCTGTCGATGGAGTCGAGCGCGTTCATGGAGCATTACCTCGGGTAAGAGGGCCCGCTCCTTATGCAGGAGCGGGCGCACACGTCAGTCAGAACTTGTGAACGTAACGAACCTGCACTTGGTAATCCGCTCGGGAGCGGTTTTCGACGCCGGTCTCTTTATAGGTGTTCAGCCAAAAAGCTTTGTCTTCGGTGATTTTCCAGAACAGGCCCGGGCCAATACCCAATACCTTTTCCCGAGAATTGCTCAGCCTGCCTCCGTTGACCTCGTCATCCGATATCTGCCTGAAGTAGTACCCGTTGATGCCGACCGAGACCTTTGGGATCACTTCATACGAGGCCGTGAAGTTGGCCCACGCCGACTGTCCTGCCTGGGTGTCGCGTACGGATTGCCCTTCGAAATATTGCGCCGAGCTGCTGGCGGGGTCGTCGTTCTTGAAGTTGTACAGGTACTGCAACCTCCAGCTCACCTCCCAACGCGGCGCGGGCATCCAGGTCGCTGCCCAGTAGGGGTTCACAGAGAAGTAGTTGGAGCCTGGGTTCAGGTCTTTATGTTTGTCGTATTTACCCGTTGGAAGGATGGTATCGAAAGCCACACGCTGCACAAAAACCGGCCTGCCGTGGGCGTCGACGATCGGATCGAACTGGACCTGAGGCCCAACCGTGATGTCACCGAGGCCGGTGGCGTTATCCTGGAGCCTGGCACCGTTGTCTCCGAAATCGCCATCCAGGGAGACGATGGGCACCAACAAACTCCAGCCCAAGTGCGCACCGCCCCCGATGGTGTCGGGTGAGTAATAGCTCAGCTGATTGATCAGCGTGATGACGTTGATCTTCGGATTATCAAAGGCGCCATTATCCTTGCCTGCATTGTCCCTGATGCTGCTTGCGGTGCTGAACTTCAGATAGGTCTGATGCGTCAACCCGGGCGGTCCCGCGAAACCATCGTAAAAACTGGTGCCGCCCAGGTTGATACCGCTGGGCTGGTTCACCGAGGGGGGTGGAGGGCCATCTGCTGCTTGTGCGGCAAATGATGCGAAGGTGAGTGCCAGGCAGGCTGGCAGGGATTTTGTCAGGCTCATCGCAGTGGCTCTATTTTTGTCATTGTGAGCGGGGTAACTTCCCCTGGCACTTCGACTTTAATTCCTGGATTTTTGTGATGCTTGAGCACAACGGCCAGAGTTGACTGAGCGTGCCATGATGCAGAAAGACCTCAGGCCACCCCTTCACCACCGCTGTGCCAATTTCGTCACCCCCCGCGACCAAACCCATCAAGCCACCCTCCTGCAAATAGACCACCCTGACCGGTCTGTCCAAGGAGATGACCATGATCCGACTGACCCTGATTCAAGCCCGTGAACTGGCCGAATCGATCCTGTTGCACAACGGTTTTAATCTGGCCCACGCGCAAGCGGTGGCGGCGACGGTGATCGCCGGCGAGCGCGATGGCTGTGCCTCCCACGGTTTGTATCGGATTCTGGGCTGCGTGAATTCCCTGCGGGCCGGCAAGGTGTCGGCCGATGCCGAGCCGCAGGTGATCGACCAGGCGCCGTCGATCGTACGGGTGGATGCCGCTGGTGGTTTCTCGCAATTGGCGTTTCAGGCCGGGCTTGGGTTGCTGGCGGAGAAAACCCGGGCCAACGGGATTGCGGCGTTGGCGATCAATCGCTGTGTGCATTTCTCGGCACTGTGGGTGGAGATCGAGCAGTTGACCGCTGCCGGGTTGGTGGCGCTGGCGTGTAATCCGAGTCATGCCTGGGTGGCTCCGGCCGGGGGACGTGTGCCGGTGTTCGGCACCAATCCCATTGCTTTTGGCTGGCCGCGGGCGGGGCAGGATCCGTTTGTGTTCGACTTCGCCACCAGTGCGATTGCCCGCGGCGATATCGAGTTGCATCGACGTGCCGGCAAGGCGATTCCCGAGGGTTGGGGCGTGGACGCTAAGGGCCGGCCGAGCACCGATGCCAACGTCGTGCTCGACGGCGGCGCGATGCTGACGTTCGGTGGGCACAAAGGCTCGGCGCTGGCGGCAATGGTGGAGTTGATCGCCGGGCCTTTGATCGGTGATCTGACCAGTGCCGAATCGCTGGCCTATGACGCGGGCAGCAAGTCGTCGCCGTACCATGGCGAGTTGATCATTGCGCTGGATCCGCGACGTTTTCTGGGGGCGGCCACCGAGGAACATTTGGCCCGGGCCGAAGTGTTGTTTCAGGGCATTGAAGGGCAGGGTGCACGTTTGCCGTCGCAACGGCGTTATGCGGCGCGGGCACGCAGTGTGGTGGAGGGGATACAAATTCCCGAGGCGCTGTACAACGACCTGAACGCACTGCTGGCTTGAATGCGATGAAAATCCTGTAGGAGCGAGGCTGTGTGGCGAGGGGGCTCGCTCCTACAGGAGGTTGTGTTTTTACAGCGGTTCGCGGTGGCTGTTGCCATCAACCAGTCGCGCAATGCCCAACGGGTTGGCGTTTTTCAGGGCGTCGGGTAGCAAGGCGTCCGGGCAGTTCTGGTAGCACACCGGGCGCAGGAAACGCTCGATAGCCAGGCTGCCGACCGAAGTGCCACGGGCGTCGGAGGTTGCCGGATAGGGCCCGCCATGCACCATGGCATCGCAGACTTCGACGCCGGTGGGGTAGCCGTTGAACAGCACCCGGCCGACCTTTTGTTCCAGTAGTACCAGCAGATCGGCGTGTTCCTTCAGGTCCTGTGCTTCGCCAATCAACGTGGCGGTGAGTTGACCGTGCAAATTGTTCAGTGCTTGTCGCAACTCGGCCTTATCGGCCACTTCGACGACGAGGGTGGTCGGGCCGAACACTTCTTCCTGCAACAGCGGATCACCCTTGAGCAGCAGACTGGCGTCGGCCTTGAACAGTTGCGGCCACGCTTGATTGCCGTGCTGATCCTGGCCCGCCAGGCGGATTATTCTCGGATGGTCGAGCAAGGCCTGCACGCCTTTTTCGTAGCTGCCGAGGGTGCCGGCGTTGAGCATGGTTTGCGCCGGTTGTTCGGCCATCAAGGCACTGAGCCGCGCGATGAAAGCGCTGAAGTGGGGTGAGCGCATACCGATCACCAACCCCGGATTGGTACAGAACTGACCGCAACCCTGGACCACCGACGCCACCAGTTCACCGGCGATTTTTTCGCCGCGTGCAAGCAAGGCTCCGGGCAATACCAGCACCGGGTTGATGCTGCTCATTTCGGCGAACACCGGGATCGGTTGTGGCCGTGCGGCGGCCATGTCACAGAGGGCGCGACCGCCTTTTAGCGAGCCGGTGAAACCGACGGCCTGGATTGCCGGATGCTTGACCAGCGCTTCACCGACGCCTGCACCGTAGATCATGTTGAACACACCTTTGGGCATGTCGGTTTGCTCGGCGGCGCGGATGATTGCATCGGCCACGTGCTCGGCGGTCGCCATGTGTCCGCTGTGGGCCTTGAACACCACCGGGCACCCGGCGGCCAGGGCGGCAGCGGTGTCACCGCCGGCAGTGGAAAAGGCCAGCGGGAAATTACTGGCGCCGAATACGGCCACCGGGCCGACGCCGATCCGGTATTGGCGCAGGTCGACCCGTGGCAATGGCTGACGGTCGGGCAAGGCGCGGTCGATGCGCGCACCATAGAAATCGCCCCGGCGCAGAACCTGAGCGAACAGGCGCATTTGGTTGGTGGTACGACTGCGTTCGCCTTGAATGCGCCCGGTCGGCAGCGCGGTTTCGCGGGTGACCAGAGCGACGAATTCATCATCCAGCGCATCCAGTTGCGTGGCGATCGCTTCAAGAAATTCTGCACGGCGAGTTGCCGGTAGATTGCGCAAGGCCGGGTAAGCGGCAGCAGCGGCCTGGGCGGCGGCGTCCACTTCTTCCACGGTGGCTTGCATGAAAGAGAAGGGCAGCGCTTCGCCGGTGCTGGCGTCGTGGCTGTGCAGAGTGATGCTGCCGGCGGCGCTGCGGGCGCCGCCGATGTAGTTGTGGCCGATGATCTCGGGCATCAAAAAAACTCCTGTCGGGAAAGGTGAGGCAGGACCTTTGCAGGTCAATCAGGGTGCTGAGCCGTGCGCTGTTTTGTGGCGAGCGAGCTTGCTCGCGTTGGGCTGCGTAGCGGCCCCAAAATAGCGGCAACAATTGCCTATTTTGCGAGTGCTGCGCGCTCGAGCGGGAGCAAGCTCCCTCGCCACAGAGCGGGGTGTGACAGGTACAACGCTCAAACCAACGAATCACCCCGGCGTGCCATGGCCGGCACGGCGCTATCCAGGGCAGCAATGCGCGCAGCGGATTCGGCATCCACCAGGTGCAACGACTTGCCACGGGTTTCCCGGGTCAGGCCGACGGCCACGATGGAGATCAGCGCGGCGCCCACCAGGTACCAGGCGATGGGTGTCGAGCTGTGATATTTGTTGAGCAGGGTGATGGCGATCAGCGGTGCCAGGGATCCGGCGAAAATCGGCGCCACTTGGTAGCACAGTGAAAGTGCGGTATAGCGCACATGGGTCGGGAACATTTCGGCCATCAGCGCCGAGTAGGGCGCATAGGTCATCGACTCGATGGCCAGGCCCAGGATGATCGCCGCCATGATCAGCCAGTTGTTGCCGGTGTCCATCATCGGGAAACCGACAAAGCCCCAGAACGCGGTGAGCACCGCGCCAGTCAGGTAGATCGGTTTGCGCCCGACGATATCCGACAGATACCCCATCAACGGAATCAGGAAAAAGTGCACCAAGTGCGCACCGAACATCAGCAGCAGAATTTCCGAGGTGTCCTTGTGCACCACCAGTTTCAGGTAGGTGATCGAAAAGGTCACCACGGTGTAATAGAGGATGTTCTCGGCGAAGCGTGCGCCAATCCCTACCAGCACGGCGCGCCAGTGATGACGCAGCACTTCGACCACGCCCAGCTGTTGCTGCTTGGTCTGCGCCTGACGGGCCTGGGCTTCTTTGAAGATCGGCGCGTCATCGACGCTGGTGCGAATCCAGTAACCGATCAGCACCACCACCGCCGAGAACCAGAACGCCACGCGCCAGCCCCAAGCGAGGAATTGTTCCTCCGACAGGTTCGACGACAACAGCAGCAGAGCGACGGTGGCCACCAGGTTGCCGGCCGGCACCCCGGCTTGCGGCCAACTGGCCCAGAAGCCTCGGCGATTGTCGGGGCAGTGTTCGGACACCAGCAAAATTGCGCCGCCCCATTCACCGCCAAAGGCAAAGCCCTGGATCAGCCGTAGCAGCACCAACAACACCGGCGCGGCATAGCCGATCTGGTCGAAGCCGGGCAGGCAGCCCATCAGAAAAGTGGTGATACCGACCACCACCAGGCTCAATTGCAGCAGGCGTTTTCGGCCGAATTTGTCACCATAGTGACCGAACACCAGACCGCCCAATGGGCGAGCGAGAAAGCCGACCGCGTACAGGGCGAAGGCGGCGATGATGCCGTCGATGGGGCTGTCGGTCTGGCGGAAGAACAACTGGCCGAAGACCAGTGCGGAGGCTGTGCCGTAGAGAAAGAATTCGTACCACTCGGCGACGGTGCCGGCCATGGCGGCGGCCACTACGCGTTTGAGTCCCGAGGGGGTGGTTGCGCTTTGCGTGTGTAGAGGATTGGACATGCTGGCGTTTCCTGTAGAGGCGCAAAAACAGGCAGCCGGGCCGGGTCCGCAAAGACCCGCCCGGCAATCACTCAGAGACCGACGTCTGGCAACTCCGGACGGTTAGCCAGGGCCTTGGCCATGATCTGCTCGACGAACACCCGATCGGTTTCCGGCAGTGCCAGGCGTGGCGGACGGGTCAGCGCGCTGCCGCGACCGGCGATGGCTTCACAGAGCTTGATGCACTGCACCAGGTCGGCACGGGCATCGAGGTGCAGGATCGGCATCAGCCATTCGTAGATCGGCATGGCTTCGGCGAAGCGACCGGCCTTGGCCAGGCGGAAGATGGTTTCGCCTTCTTTCGGGAACACGTTGGACATGCCCGAGACCCAGCCCTCGGCACCCACTGCGATGCTTTCCAGCACCACGTCGTCGAGACCTGCGAACAGCACGAAACGGTCGCCAACTTCATTGCGCACGTCGATGAAACGACGGGTATCGCCGGACGAATCCTTGAAGCACACCACGTTGTCGCAGTCGGCCAGGGAAATCAGGATGTCCGGGGTGACGTCGTTTTTGTAGATCGGCGGGTTGTTGTAGACCATCAGCGGTACGTCGGCGTTTTTCGCCACGTAGCGGTAGTGCTCGGCGGTCTCGAACGGCTTGGAGCCGTAGACCAGCGCCGGCATCAACATCACGCCATCGACGCCGACCCGGCGCACGGCATTGGCGACCTTGGCCGCTTGCACGCTGGTGAACTCGGCCACACCGCAGATCACTGGCACGCGACCCCGGGAGGCGTCGACCGCGACTTCGGTCACGGCGATTTTTTCTTCGGCGGTCAACGAGGTGTTTTCCCCCACCGAACCGCACACCACCAGGCCTGAGACGCCGTCACGGATCACGTTGGAAATCACCTGATGGGTTTTTTCCAGGTTGATGGAGAAGTCATCGTTGAATTGAGTGGTCACCGCGGGGAAGACGCCACTCCAGTTGATACGTTTGCTCATTGTTGCCTCCGGTTCTTTTTTGTATTTCGTATACGATATTCCAAGTGACAATATTCGGCTAGTGCTTTTTTCAATCAATCAGGGTTTTTTGCTGGTGGGTGAAATCACTGTGGCTAGGGAGCTTGTGTGGTGAGGCAGCCCTTGTGGTAAGGGGGGCTTTTGTGGCGAGGGAGCTTGCTCCCGCTGGGTTGCGCAGCAGCCCCAATGCTGTAATCGCGGTTTGTCTGAAACAATCGGTACTCTGGTTTCACGACTGCTGCGCAGCCGAACGGGAGCAAGCTCCCTCGCCACAAAAAGCTGCCTGGCCACAAAAGCACCTTCTCCATACAAACATCCTCGCCACAAAAGCTCTGCTTCGGCCTCAGGCACCCGGCCAGGTGTCTGACAAGCGATAGCCCTGTGGCCACGGATCGCTCGGATCGAGCAGCAATTGGTGGGTGCCGGTGATCCAGGCCCGGCCGGAAATACACGGGTAGATCGCCGCTCGCCCGGCCACTTCGGTCAGGGAATCGATGCGGCAATGGAATTCGGAACCGATGATCGAGCGGCCAATAAAGCGCTCGCCCACTTGCATCAAGCCTTTGGCCTGCAGCACCGCCATGCGCGCCGAACAGCCGGTGCCGGTGGGCGAGCGGTCGATCTTGCCGGGTTGAATCACTACCGCGTTGGCTCCGGTGGCAATGCCGTTCTCCATGACGATGGGCGCCGCAATCTGGCAGAAGGAAATATGTGACCACTCGGGGTTCAGCGGATGGACGAAGCCCAACTGTTCATTGGCCGCGCGAGTGATTTTCAACCCGACCGCTACCAGGTCGGCAGCCTCATCAGGACGAATGGAAAAGCCCAGTCGTTCAGCGTCGGCGATTACAAAGCTGTCGCCGCCATACGCAGTGTCGACCTGCAACGAGCCGAGGCCTTCGACTTCGATCCAGGCGTCGAGGCGGTCAGCGAAGGAGGGCACGTTCTTGATTTCTACCCGCTCGACCTTGCCATCACGGCAGTCGGCCACAGCCTCGATCAGGCCGCCGGGCGCTTCGAGTATCAGTCGGGTTTGCGGTTCGGTCATCGGCAGGATGCCGCTGTCGAGCAGCACTGTGGCCACGCACAGTGAATTGGAGCCGGACATCGGTGGCGTGTCCGCCGGTTCCATGATGATCCAGGCCATTTGCGCCCGAGGATCCTTGGCCGGCACCAACAGGTTGACGTGGCGGAACACGCCGCCGCGAGGTTCGTTGAGTACGAAGTTGCGCAGTGTCTGATCCTTGGCGATCCAGCGCGATTGCTCCCACACCGTGGCGCCCGGTGGTGGGGCGACGCCGCCGACGATCACATCGCCGACTTCGCCTTCGGCGTGGCAACTGACAACATGAATGACTTTCGATGAGCGCATTGCCTGCTCCTTGTTTCGTTTGTCAGGGCCTCATCGCGAGCAGGCTCGCTCCCACAGTGGCCTGCGTCGGTCACCGATTTTAGGTACACCACCAAACCCTGTGGGAGCGAGCCTGCTCGCGATGAGGCCATCAGTTATTTCACCGATTTCAGAAAAGCCGCCGTTTCCGCATGCACCGGATTACCAATCACCTGATCCGGCGAGCCGATCTCGTGCACCAGGCCATTGCGAAAGAACGCCACGCGGTCGGAGACATCGCGGGCAAAGCGGATTTCGTGGGTCACCAGCACCATGGTCATGCCGTCTTCGGCGAGCATGCGCATGGTGTCCAGCACCTCACCGACCAATTGCGGATCGAGGGCCGACGTGGCTTCGTCGAACAGCATGTAGTCCGGCGACATGGCCAGGGCGCGGGCAATCGCCATGCGTTGTTGCTGACCGCCGGACAACTTGCCCGGGAAGGTCTTGAGCTTGTCGCCAAGGCCCACGTGGGTCAGTTGCTGCACCGCCAGTTCCTCGGCCTCGCGCTTGCTTTTACCCAAGACTTTGCGCGGGGCCAGCATCACGTTTTCCAGCACTGTCAGGTGGGGGAAGGCATTCCATTGCTGGAACACGATGCCGATTTTCTGCCGCAGGCGGTTGAGGTCGGTGGCGCTGTCGTGGACCTCGACGCCGTCGACGCGAATGCTGCCTTTCTGGATCGGTTCCAGGCCGTTGATGCACATCAGCAGGGTCGATTTGCCGGAGCCCGAGCCGCCGATGATCGACACCACCTCGCCCTTGTTCACCGTCAGGCTGACACCCTTGACCACGGCGAGGTCGCCGAAGGATTTATGTACGTTGTCGATCTCAATCATTTTCTTGCCACCTTCTTTCCAGACGAGCGCCCAGGCGTGCGACCACCAGGCTCATGACGTAGTAAATAAGGCCCGCGATGCACAGCACCAGCAACGGTTCCTGGATGCGGGTGACGATGGTTTGCGAGGCGCGCAGCAGTTCGACGATGCCGATCCACATCACCAGCGCGGTGTCTTTCATCACGCCGAGCACCAGGTTCAGCCAGCCGGGAAAAGCCACCCGGGTGGCCATCGGCAGGACGATCCAGCGCAGGTCCTGCAGGAAGCTCAGGCCCAGCGAGCGACTGGCCCGGCGCAGGGTGAACGGCACCGACAGCACGCCAGCGCGCACGATCTCGGTGAAGTACGCGGCGGCGTAAACTCCCAGCACGATGCAGCCGACGCTGAAGGCGCTGATGTTCAAGCCGACGATGCTTTTGAGCGAGTTGAACAGCACGAACTGGATCAGCAGCGGCACGCTGCGAAACACGTCCAGCACCCAGGCCAGGGGCAAACTGGCCCGTGGCAGCAAGGCCCGCAGCAGGCCGAAGAGCAAGCCGGCCAGGGAGCCGAGCATGATCGACCAGAAGGTCAGTTGCAGCGTGACCCAGGCACCATTGAGCAGGAACAACAGGTCATTGGAGGAAAAACCGGTGTCAAACATGGACAGCTCCTCAGTAACGGAACAACCGCCAGGCCATCAGCCGGGCTGCCGCGACGATCGCCTTGGCAATCAGGTAATACAGCACCGCTGCGATGGCGAAGAACTCGAAGGTGCGGAACGTTTTGACGTTGTAATCCTGGGTCACGCCGGTCAGGTCATTGTTCAGCCCGACGATCACCCCCAGCGACGTCATCAGCACCGCCCAGACCATCTGATTAGTCAGTGGGTAGAAGACGATCCGCAGCAGCTGCGGGACGATGATCATGCGGTAGGCCTGGAAGGCACTCATGCCCAGCGAACGTGCGGCGCGCACTTGTGTGTCCGGTACGGCCTTGAGGCCTCCGCGAAAGTTCTCCGCCAGATACCCGGCATTGTTGAAGGTGATCCCGGCCAGCAGGGCGAGCCAAGAACTGACGTGCATGCCCAGCGAGCCGAGGCCGAAGTAGAGGACGTAGATCTGGAACAGCGACGGGGTATTGCGCGCGATCGATACCCAGCCGTTGCCGATGCCGCGCAGCAGCGGGTTTTTGCTTTCGCGCATCACGGTCAGGGCCAGGGCGATCAGTACGCCGAAGATCATCGACAGTGCCGCGGTCTCGAAGGTGACCAGGGCACCGGCAAGCATGTCCGGCAGGGCGCGCAGCGCTGAGCGCCATTGGAAGCTGTAATCAAACATGCGCAGGGCTCTCCAGTAGGGCGGCAGGTCGTAGCCACGCCGGCAGGCGCCCGCTGGCGGTGGCATTGCAGGCGGCATCGACGCATTCTTTGATGCTGGCGAAATGCACCTTGCGGCCCACCAGGCCGGGTGCGTAATGGGCGTACTTGCCGGAGTTGGTCATCAAGGTTTTTGCGGCCAGCGGGATCACCGGTTCGCCGAGCATGCACCAGCAGGTATCGGTGACCAGGGTGGCACCGAAAGCTTCGATCACGGCGATATGCCCGGCTTCGCGAGCCTGCTCCAGCACGGCACGGCCGCAGGTAATGGCGAGGACCACGTCAGGGTGTTTGTGCCGACCGAGGCACAATCGCGCGAGGTGGGCGAACTCGCTGAGGGAGAAATGCGGATTGCCCAGCGAGACCACATCCACCCGGTTGTCGCGGGCACTGTTGAGCTCGCGCCAGCTGACCAACAGATCGTTCAGTCGGATTTTTTCCACGGGTAGAAACCCATCCACTTCCAGCACCTGCGCCGGGTCGATAGCCTCCGGAGTTACTCCGGCGATATGGAACAGTGGTGCGGCGGAGGTGGTGGCAAATGCCGCGCCGAAAGCTTTGAGGTCGTCCAGGCTCGGCTGGCGGTTTTCCAGCCCGCGCACCAGTGGAATCCGGCTGCCCGCCAGCGCGCCGATGTGGTAACCGAGCAACGGGTAGAAGGCGTCGTCCAATTCACCCAGGGCGGGCAACTCGATCTGCAGTCGGGCCTTGCGTTGCGCGTCCAGGTGGCAGCCAATCAACGGGGCGCGACCGGTCAGCGCGATGCAGATATCGAGGTAGTCCGGGTACTTCAGGGTGCGTGCGCCGAGTACGCTGTTGGCGTAAACCACCGCGTTGGATTCGGCCCAGACGATCTGCTCGCCGGCCTTCGGCGCGCTGTCGAGCAGGTAGGGCGCGCAGGTGAAACTCAGCTGTGCGCCCATCGCCATATAGGCATCGCCCAAGGCACTGGCCGGTTCACCGAGGGCCGGGTCGATGCCCAGCTCGCGCCAGCGGCGCTGGTCCACGGAAATCGAATTGAGGGTAGTGGGCACCCGCACTGTTGCTCCCCATTGCACCAACTGTTGGGCAAAACGCAGGCTCGCCGGTCCGGTGTAGATACAGCCGTCGATGTGCGCCTGAGTGACGTCCACCAGACTGTGCGCACCTTGCAATTCGGCCATGCGCAAAACGATCTGCATGGCCACCTGCGCGGCCTTGCCATACTGGCCGTCGAGCAACGCCCGGTCGTGTTCGGTGAGTTCGATCGCGGTGACGATATCGGTGCTCGGCAAAGAGCTGTCGAGTGCCTGCCAGGCATTGCCCGGCAGGTGCTCGAACAGGCTCAGCGTTGCGCCTTCGACCCGAGCGAAGGCCTTGCCGCGCAGGGCGGCGAAGGCCTCCCGGCCGATGCACAGCACCGGCAGGGAACGCTCGAAAATGGTCTGTGCCACGAGCACGCCCAGGGTCAGGATCTCATCGGGTTCGGCCAGCACCAATGCCGCCGGTGCGTGACCGTTGCTGATCAGTTCCATCAACACGCTACTGCCGGTGCACGAGCCGCGACCACTGGGGATGGCCAGCACGCGGCCGGCCAGGTATTCGCCGCTGAGCGGGTGATGACGGTCAATGATCTCGCCGCTATACGGATCGACCCCGCCCCAGAAACTCAACCCGATATCGGCGAACAGCAGGGCGCCCTCGGCGGCGCCCGCGACCAGGCTGCGACCGGTCAGAGAAGTGGGCCTAGGCATGCCGGACACCTTAGTAGTAGACCTGTGGCACGGTCAGGTTGGTCGGCGAAATTTCAGTGCCAACCCATTTGACGAACAGCTCCTTGTAACGACCGGTGCGCACCTGCTGGTTGACGAACAGGTTGAGGTAATTGAGCAGGCCATACTCGTTGCGCTTGGCACCGAGGGAAACGTAGTCGATCACGTACGGCGCGTTACCAGCGACTTTCAGGTTTTTGTATTTGCCCGACTTGAGAGTGGCGGCGGCCACGGTGTTGGTGACCACGGTGGCGGCGATATGGCCTTGGGCGACGGCAAGCAACGTGTCGTTTTGCGACTGATAGGCGCGGAAGGTACCGGTGCCCCAGCTCTTCACGTCTTTCTCCAGGGCGATGGCCTCATAAGTGCCGCTGGTGTTGCCCACGGGTTTGCCCTTGAGGTCATCGAAGCTGTTGATGCCGGTGTCGTCGCGGGTCAGCACCACCATCTGGAAGGCAAAGTAGGGCACCGTGAGGCCGACGGTCTTGGCCCGTTCGAGGGTGTCGGAGGTAGAGGCGACGATCACGTCGGCCCGGCCGGAGACCAGCGCCGGAATGCGGTCCGGGAACGGCGTCTCGACCACTTCGGCATCGACCCCGAGGATTTTCGCCAGGTCATGGCAGTAGTCCACGTCGAAACCGGCCGGGTTGTTACCGGCATCGCGAAAACCCATGGGCGGGAAATCCAGGGTCACGGCGCAGCGCAGCTTGCCCGAACCGATGATGTCGTCGAGCTTGTCGGCCTGTGCGGTGGCGATGAAGGAGGTACTGAGAACAGCGCTGAGGGCTACGGCAAATGCGGGGTTTTTCATAGAGGCCTCGTTGATGTGAAGTGCTGTTGGATATCGTATTGGGGATTTCGTATACGATATTAACAATAGCAATCAACGTGCCCATTTCCAGGCCGAGGCGCGAATTTAGTGTCAGGCCTTGAAGTAGAGGTGTTGCGGTGGCGCAACTGGAGGGGAGTGATGCCGTGGAGGCTTGGACCCGCAACGGCAGGTGTTACAGATGGGAGCAATGGTTGTGCGGGGCGCCCCTTTAAGGAACACCGGGCCCTGCTGATCGTTCCCACGCTCCGCGTGGGAATGCCTCAACGGACGCTCTGCGTTCGGCTCTGGAAGGGACGCGGAGCGTCCCGGGCTGCATTCCCACGCAGAGCGTGGGAACGATCATCCTCGCTAACCTCGCGGGTCGAGGTTATCCAGCACCCGGTTCACTGCCAGCTCACCGAGCATGACCACCGATTGAATCCCCAACATCAGGTTGCGATGTGGCATGTCCATCAACCCGGCGAACTCACTGAGCATCATGCTCGCTGACGCCAGGGATTCGCAGGCGTTGACCAGTAGCGTTTCGTTATCGACCTTTGCACCCACATGGTAAATGGTGCTGGGTTTGCGCCTGGTGTCTTTGGGGATGGGGGGCTTGAGATAGTGATCGAGGGCGCGGTCGGCGGCTTCGTTGAGCTTTTTCGAATCGAGGGATTCGTAGGGGGATGTTGGATCGGTTTTCGGTGGGTTGGGTGTAGGTTTGAACATAGATGGAACTCCAGATAATAAAAATGGAGCCATCACCCTCGCTACCAAACGAATGGGTGGCGGCCATACGCAGGTTGGTAGACCGGTCATCTGGCAACCCGGCGCGCCCAAGGGCGCCCTACGCATAGCCACCATAAAAACAGAGGACAAAAAAATCCCTGTATTAGGTTGCGCTATGCGCCAGAAAACCGGGCTACCAAACCCGATCGCTGTTTTTCAGCGACAGGCAAACGATAGAGCCCGGCCCTTTGGCGTACAAGCCGGCGGATTCTGGCGTAGTCGTAGGCAACGGCGCAAGGATGTGTAGCCTGGGTGAGTGTCTGGAAGTGTCGTTTAAACATCGCCTGCTGATCGTTCCCACGCTCCGCGTGGGAATGCCTCAACGGACGCTCTGCGTTCGGCTCTGGAAGGGACGCGGAGCGTCCCGGGCTGCATTCCCACGCAGAGCGTGGGAACGATCATCCTCGCTAACCTCGCGGGTCGAGGTTATCCAGCACCCGGTTCACCGCCAGCTCACCGAGCATGACCACCGATTGAATCCCCAACATCAGGTTGCGATGTGGCATGTCCATCAACCCGGCGAACTCACTGAGCATCATGCTCGCTGACGCCAGGGATTCGCAGGCGTTGACCAGCAGGGTTTCGTTATCGATCTCGGTGCCGACATGGTAAATGGTGCTGGGTTTGCGCTTGGTGTCTTTGGGGATGGAGGGCTTGAGGTAGTGATCGAGGGCGCGGTCGGCGGCTTCGTTGAGTTTTTTGGAATCGAGGGATTCGTAGGGGGATGTTGGATCTGTTTCAGGTGGGTTGGGTGTCGGTTTGAACATGGTGAAGCTCCTTGATGACTGGAGCTACCGCCGTTCGCGGTCAAACGAACAAGGTGGCAGCTGTACGCGGGTTGACCGACCGGACATCAAGGACTCCGGCACACCCGAAGGTGTCCCACGCACAGCCACCGCGACACGATACTTCAGACAATGCCTGAATTAGGTCTTGGACGCTGGCGCGCCTTGATTGATTCGGACGGTCAAATCCGATCGCTGATTCGTCAGCGACCCGGAAACGATAGAGCCCGGCCTCAAGGCACACAAGCCGGCGGATTCTGGCGTAGTCGTAGGCAACGGCGCAAGGATGTGTAGCCTGGGTGAGTGTCTGGAAGTGTCGATTAAACATCGCCTGTTGATCGTTCCCACGCTCTGCGTGGGAATGCCTCAACGGACGCTCTGCGTTCGGCTTTAGAGAGTGGGACGCGGAGCGTCCCGGGCTGCATTCCTTTGCTGCGCGTGGGAACGATCCTTAGCGCTGATTATCCCGAAACTGACTCGGGGACAGGCTGGTCAAGGCACGAAACTGTCGGCTGAAGGCACTGTGGTCGGTGTAGCCGCAGCGCAGGGCGATTTCGGTGATTGGCAGGTCGGTGTGCAGTAACAGCCGCGAACCTTCTTCCAGGCGCGCCTTGTGAATCATCTGCCGTGGGGTGAGCTGGAACACCCGTTTGCAGTGACGCTCCAGTTGCGCCACGGAATAACCGGCGATGGCGGTCAGTTCGGCGAGGCTGATGGCGCGGGCGAAGTGGCTGCGGATGTGTGCATCCACGGCGGCGAGTTTCTGGAATGCGGGGTGGTTGGATTGGGGTGATTGCAGATCGCGGGAGATCCCGGCCAGGCCAACGATCTGACCCTGTTCATCGTGCAAGGCGAGTTTGTGGGTCAGGCACCAGATCGGCTGGTTGCCGTAATACAGGTGCAGCTCCAGTTGGTCGGCCAGTTCGCGGCCGCTGGACAATACCCGTCGATCTTGTTCGGTGTACAGCGGGCCGAAGCGTTCCGGGAAGACCATTTCGGCGGTGCGCCCCAGCAGCTCCTCGCGATGTTTGAAACCGCAACGCCGGGCCAAAGTCTGGTTGACGAAGGCGTAGCGGGCTTCGCTGTCCTTGATGAAAAACACCACATCCGAGAGGGTATCGAGCAGCGGCGCAATCGGCTGCAGGCTGTTCAGCAGCGTTGGCAGGTCGCAGGGTTTGAAAGTGCTGAGCGAGGGATACATGGCGCTGGGGTCTGATGGCGACCCCGGGATCATAGAGGCTCGACAGCGTGGCCGAAACCCCCGAGGGGGAATCAGGTCGGCGGGGTGTCGTCCAGGCACATCAAGGTCTCGATTCGCGCCGGGCTGAAGGGGGGGCGGGGTGCCGAAGGTTGCCAGCCGAACAGGTGCTGCACCGCACCGCCGCACACCCGGCCCTGACAGGCGCCCATGCCGCAGCGACTGGCCAGCTTGGCTTCGCGCCAGTCAGTGTGCCCGGCCAATGCGGCGTAAGGCACGTCTTCGCAGCGGCAGACCAGGGTGTCGGGCTGGGCCAGGGACTTGAGCGGCGGGGCGAGGGCGAATGCCTGATTCAGCGCTCTGGCGAAACCCTGCCAGCGTGCCCGGCGCGGCCATAATTGGCGGGCCGCTTCAAGGTCTCCGACCGCCGCGTGACCAGCAATTGCACCTTCGACCAACGCCAGTTCACTCCCACCAAACCCGGTGCATTCACCTGCCGCATAATGATCGGCACGGCTGCTGGCCTGCCAGGCATCCACCGCCAACGCCTGACCCTCGATGGCATAACCCAGTGCCTGGCCCAATTGAATGTTCGGGATCAAACCGAAACCACAGGCCAGCCGATCACATGCCAGTTCGACGATTTTGCCTTGCTGTTGCAGGCGCACACCTTCCAGTCGGTCAGTGCCGAGGGCGGCCAGCACATGAGTCGCGGTTCGGTAATGGCGGTCGAACAAGCTGAACGATTGCATCAGCTTGTTGGGCCAGCGGGGCAGTTGCGCGGCGAAACCGGCGACGGCGGTGCGCGAGGCTTGCTCGGCGATGCGTTGTACTTGGGCGCCATGTTTTTTCGCGGTGGCGGCACTCGCCAGTAATAGCGGGCCGCTGCCGGCGATCACCACACGCTCACTCTGCACCGGCACACCCGCCTTGATCAGCGCCTGCAAACCACCGGCCCCGGTCACGCCGGGCAATGTCCAGCCGGGGAAGGGCAGCAGCAGCTCGCGGGCGCCGGTGCACAGAATCAGTTTGTCGTAACTGATCAACCAGCCGTCGTCATCATCTTCGACCAACAGTTGTTTCGGACCGGGACTGGCGATCACCCGGGTACCGGCGTGATGGCGGATGTTGCTGCAAGCCTGCAAACGCTCACGCAGGCGACGGGCCTGGTCGGGCACGTTGGCTTGAGGGCCGTCACGCCAGATTTGCCCGCCCGGCAGCGGGTTGTCGTCGAGCACGACGATGTGTGCGCCGCTGGGTGCGGCGGCAAGGGCGGCGGCCATGCCAGCGGGGCCGGCACCGATGATCAGCAGATCGGCGTATTCGTTCATGAGCGTGTCTCCACCTGCATGCCGTCTCGGCACAAAGTCTGGCAGGCCAAGCGTCGCCGGCCGTCGATGGTCACCCGGCATTCCTGGCAGATGCCCATGCCGCACAGCGGTGCACGGCGCTGACCACTGACCGACGTGCGCGTGCAGCCGTCGCTGCCCAACGCCAAGGCAGCGGCGACGCTGGTGCCCTCGGCCACCTTCAAGGCGCGGCCATCCAGCAGCAATTCAGGCATAGACAGGTTCTCCGAGGAAACGCTGGGGCAGATAGGGTTGAGCGGGCAGCGGCGGGGTTTCATCGAACAGTTGCGCCACCAGCAAGTCGGCCGTGGCGGGGGCCGTGGTGACGCCCAACCCTTCGTGACCGACGGCCAGCCACAAGCCTTGGCGCTGCGGGTGTTGGCCAACCAGCGGCAGGCCGTCGGGGCTAGCGGCGCGAAAGCCGGTCCAGGCGCGGATGCCGTTGAGCCGGGCCAGCCCCGGCATGTACTCGGCGGCGCGCTTGAGCATTTTCGCCAGCATCCAGCCTTCGACCTGCGGGTCGGTAGTGCCGAATTGGCGCGAGGCACCGATGAACAATTGCCCTGTGGGGCGCGGCTGAATATTGCAGGCCGTCGACGGTCCCGTGGCGTTGTGGGCGCTGGTGACGTAACCCAGTTCCACCAGGGTGTGGGTGACGGTGCGGGGGTAGCGGTCGGTAATCAGCAGGTGACCTTTTTTCGGCTCGATGGGCAACTCCGGGCACAGTTCGTTGGCCTGAATACCGTTGGCCAACACCACCGCTTCGGCACTCAACCAGCGACCGTCATCGAGGCAGACGCGGTTGTCATCGACCGCGCTGACCCGCGCCCGGCGTTGACGGATGTTCGGCGTGTCGAGCATCCAGTTGGCTGTCGCCGGCGCATAAAGAATGCCGTCGCCATGGATCAACAAACCGCCTTCCAGACCTTCGCGCAGTTCCGGTTCACGCTGGCTCAAGGCACTGGCGCTGATCAATTCGCACGCCACGCCCTGGGCTTGCAGGTTCAGGTATTTGCCATGGGCGACCGCCATTTCCTCGGCGTTGGCCGCCAGCCACAGCGTGCCGTTGTTGCGGTAGGCGCAGCCGTCGGGCAGGTCCGGTGCCAGCTCGCGCCAGCGTTGCAGGGAATATTGACTCAGGGCCAGTTCGGCCGGGTTATCGTCGAGCACCAGCAGGTGGCCCATGCCCGCCGCCGTCGCGCCGTGCAGGCCGGCGTCCAGCACCAGCACCTGCAAGCCACGACGGGCCAGCGCCTGGGCACAGGCGGCGCCGATGATGCCGGCGCCGATCACGATCACATCGGCCACAAGGCCCTCGTTCATGGGCGAATGCCCCAGGCGAACGGGTCATCCTGTTCGATGATCAAACTGGCTTCGGCGCTGATAAAAGCGCGGCCGCGAATGGTCGGCACAACGCGCTCGCCCTGCCATTCGTAAGAGCCTTCGAACTCACTGCCGATGACACTGGCCTGGCGCCAGATCTGTCCCGGTTGCAGTTTGTCGTCCGCTGCCAGGCACGCCAGTTTGGCACTGGTGCCAGTGCCGCACGGTGAGCGGTCATAAGCCTTGCCGGGGCAGAGGACGAAGTTGCGGCTGTCGGCGTGATCGTCATCACTGAACAGCTCGACATGGTCGATCAGCCCGCCGTCTTCGCCACGAATACCCTGGGCCTCCAGTGCCTGCTGCACGGCGTAGGTGTAAGCGGTCAGCGCGTCGAGGTTATCGCCGGCCACCCGCAGGCCATGCTCGGCGATCAGGAAAAACCAGTTACCGCCCCAGGCGATATCGCCGACCACCTGACCGACATCTGGCACCTGCAACACCAGCGCCTTGCGGTAACGGTAGGCTGGCACATTGCGCACACTCACTGAATGATCTTCGTGCAGGGTCGCCTGCACCGTACCCACCGGCGTCTCGATGCGATGCACGCCGGGGCTGATCTTGCCCAGATGCGCCAACGACGCCACCAGGCCGATAGTGCCGTGGCCGCACATGCCCAGGTAGCCGGTGTTGTTGAAGAAAATCACCCCGGCACACGCACTCGGGTCCACAGGCGTGCAGAGCAAGGCACCCACCAGCACGTCGCTTCCACGGGGTTCCAGCACACAAGCGGCGCGCCATTGATCGTGATGTTCGGCGAGCAGCTTGCGGCGTTCGGCCATGCTGCCGGTGCCCAGGTCAGGAAAGCCTGCGGTCACCAGACGGGTCGGTTCGCCGCCGGTGTGGGAGTCGATCACGGTGATGCGTTTCATGGGAGGGCCACGTCCGTTCAGATGAGTGAACGAAAGAGTGGCCTGTGCAGCGGGGTGTCGGCTTGATGGATTTATCCTGTGCCGATGACGAAATCAGCACAGCATTCTAGCGGTCAGTGCGCGTGAGGCAGGTGCTCGAACAGGGTCTTGCAGACCCCGGCAATGTGCTCGTCCAACAGCTTTACTGCCAGATCCACATCCCCGGCACGACAGGCTTTGATGATCTCACGGTGCTCGTGATCAGCCCGTTCCTTGCCGGCCGACAGGCTCATCTGCATGCGCAAGTAGCGCTCCAGCTTATCGTTGACCGAACGAATCAGGCTGACCAGAAACGGCCGTTGCGCCGGCTCGTAAAGGCAAGCGTGCAGCTCCCAATTGAGCTCGGCCCAGCGGCCCACGTCGTCCTCGCCGATGAACTCCTGACAGATACGCTCGGCACGGGCGAAGGTTTCTTCGGTCATGTTGGGAATGGCCAGGCGCAGTATCTTGTCCTCCAGCAACATCCGCACTTCGAACATCTGCGCCAGTTCGGCATCGGAAACCCGCGTGACCATTGCCCCGCGATTACGCTGGAACATCACCAGCCCCTCGGCCTCCAGCCGCTTGAGGGCCTCGCGCACCGGAATCTTGCTGACGTTGAACTGGCGGGCGATGTCATCCTGGCGAATCGGCTCATCTTCGGCGAAATGCCCGGCGACGATCGCGTCCCGCAGATGACGGGTGATGATTTCCGAGGTCGAAGGTGTATTGCCAAGGTCGGGAGCGTTGAGTTTGGGTAGGTTCACGGCAGCGGTCGTTTGGAGTGAGATGGCGATAGGGTATACGAAATTCTTTCGCTGCGAAGTTCCAGGCGATGGCCGCCCGAAGATACAGGCATCAGCGGGGCGCCACCCAGACGCTTCGCGTGGGATTTCACGGGCCTGAATAGTCATTCGGCAGCGCGTCGGCCCGGGTCTGGGCGGGATGGCCGAGTGGATATCTGCGCGAAGCCGATTATGCTTCAAGAAACCTTGCAGCGATGCGAGGCCGTCAGCCTGTTTGCATGCTTTGCGCAATCCGTAATCCGATGACATAGCCCTAGGGCCTGGGTGCGGTAAAAAAATAATGAAGTACTCCGGCCTATAACAAGAGCAAGACGGAGAACAATCATGGCCGCAATCGACAATACGACCACAGGCAGCGCGCCCCACCACGGGATCACCAGGGAGGAGCGCAAGGTCATTTTCGCCTCGTCCCTGGGCACCGTGTTCGAATGGTACGACTTCTACCTTTACGGCTCCCTCGCCGCGATCATCGCCAAGCACTTCTTCGCCGGCGTCAATGAGACAACGTCCTTCATTTTCGCGCTGCTCGCGTTCGCCGCCGGCTTCGCCGTACGCCCCTTCGGCGCCATCGTCTTCGGCCGACTGGGCGACATGATCGGGCGCAAGCACACGTTCCTCATCACCATTGTCATCATGGGTATCTCCACTGCCGTAGTGGGCTTTCTGCCCGGCTATGCGACCATCGGCGTGGCGGCACCGATCATCCTGATCACCCTGCGTCTGTTGCAAGGCCTGGCCCTGGGCGGTGAGTACGGCGGTGCGGCGACCTATGTGGCCGAACATGCGCCCAAAGGCAAGCGCGGCTACTTCACCTCGTGGATCCAGACCACCGCGACCCTCGGCCTGTTCCTTTCGCTGCTGGTGATCCTCGCCTGCCGCACCATTCTCGGCACCGAAGCCTTCGAGGCCTGGGGCTGGCGGATTCCCTTCCTGCTGTCGATCCTGCTGCTGATCGTCTCGGTGTACATCCGCTTGCAACTCAGCGAGTCACCGGTGTTCTTGAAGATGAAGGAAGAAGGCAAGTCGTCCAAGGCGCCGCTGACCGAATCCTTCGCCCGCTGGGAAAACCTCAAGATAGTGATCATGGCGTTGCTTGGCGGTACCGCCGGCCAGGCGGTGGTCTGGTACACCGGGCAGTTCTATGCGCTGTTCTTCCTGCTGCAGACGCTGAAGATCGACCCGCAGACCGCCAACTATCTGATTGCCGGCTCGCTGCTGATTGGCACGCCGTTCTTCATCGTATTCGGCAGCCTGTCCGATCGCATCGGCCGCAAGGGAATCATCATGGCCGGCTGCATTATCGCGGCGCTGACCTACTTCCCGATCTTCCACGCGTTGACCCAATACGGTAACCCCGACGTGTTCGCCGCGCAGGAGAAGAACCCGGTCACGGTGATCGCCGATCAGAGTAAGTGCTCGTTCCAGTTCGACCCGGTGGGCAAGGCCAAATTCACCAGCTCCTGCGACCTTGCCAAGACCGTGCTGGCGAAGAAGGCCATACCCTACAAAAACGAGAAGGCTGAGCCAGGTGCAATCGCGCAGGTCCGCATCGGCGACAAGGTGATCCAGAGCTTCGAGGGCACCGGCATGCCGGCCGCCGACTTCAAGGCCCGCAACGATGCCTTCGTCGCTACCCTCGGCACCGCCCTCAAGGACGCCGGTTACCCCGAGAAGGCCGACCCGGCCAAGACCAATTATCCGATGGTGCTGTTGCTTCTGACTATCCTGGTGATCTACGTCACCATGGTCTACGGCCCGATCGCCGCCTGGCTGGTGGAACTCTTCCCGGCGCGCATTCGCTACACCTCGATGTCGCTGCCGTACCACATCGGCAATGGCTGGTTCGGCGGCTTTCTGCCCACGGTGGCGTTCGCCATGGTCGCGGCCACGGGGGATATCTACTACGGGCTGTGGTACCCGATCGTCATCGCCGTGATGACGGCCATTCTTGGCACGTTCTTCCTGCCGGAAACCAAGGATCGGGAAATACATCACACATAGGGTTGGCCCCCGCCCTCTCCCGTGGGGGAGAGGGCAAGAACCTTTGCGTGGGGGAGCGTGCTTGAGCGTTAGCGCTTACGACGATGGCCAGTGATCATCGACAGAGGCAGGTTTTCACGCAAACGCAGGCTTTCCACCAACGCTGCGACGATATGCACACAAACCAATGTGAGCAGTGCATTGGCCATAAACTCGTGAACATCACGTAGCCAGTCTTCGCCCCAGAAATAGTCCACTTCTTCCATCAAGAAACCGCTGATACCCAGGCCGGTCATCAACAGCAGCATGAGGACCATCACCAGTGCACCGATGGGCGAGTGCCCCATGCGGTGATAGTCCTTGCCGGAAAACAGCGCCCGGCCATGCTGAACGACCCGCGTCGGCGTCGGCCAGAAGTCTGACCAACGCGCCGATGGCGGGCCGATGAACCCCCACACCACGCGCACCAGCACGACAGCTACGGCGTAATAGCCGAGCCAGCGATGCCAGCCGTCTCCTTCCTCATTGAGGAAGTAGTCGCTGATGAAGACAACCGCCAGGGACCAGTGGCAAATACGTACGAGCGGGTCCCAGAGGCGCAGGGTTTCAGCTTTCACAGGGGGCCTATTCGATTTCTTCTTTCACGACTTTGCCGGTGACCGGGTCAAAGTAGATCTCGACTTTGCGCTTGTCTTTGTCCCAGCCGTAGATCTCGTAGCAATTGCCGCTCGTGACTTTGAACTTCTTGATGTTGTAGCCCTTGGCCTTGAGATCTTCCTGAAACTTGGCCTGGTCCTGCCATTGGGCCTTGTCGGCTGTGGTGCATTGAGTTCCGGCGAAAGCCAAGGGGGAGGCGGCAAGAAGCGAGAGCAACAGAAGTTTACGCATGGGTTTTCCTCTAAATATTGTTGTCTGACAACGCGAGAGATTCTCAATCACTTTGTGCGCGCTGAAGGTTAGTCGAGCTTTGAATCGTTGTCACGATGTTGCTATTCACTGAAGAGAGTCTTGAGTCACCGACACCTGTGGCGAGGGAGCTTGCTCCCGCTTGAGTGCGTAGCACTCACAAAAATCGACGATTGTTGTCAGATCTTTGGGGCCGCTACGCAGCCCAACGCGAGCAAGCTCGCTCGCCACAAAGGTAAGCATGACTGAGGAACAGTGCTTGATTAGCATTGCCTGGAAGGCAGGGCATTTGCTTTCAGGTTTCCACTCAGAACCGGTAGTTGGTGCTCAGCTCCAGAGTTCGCGGTGCTCCGGGGGTGATCAGGTCTACCGAGCCATGGGCCGAGGCGTAATAGTCCTTGTCGAAGACGTTGCGCAAGCGCAGCGCCATGTCCCATTTCGGCAAGTTGTAGAGCAACGCCGCGTCGACGGTGGTGTAAGCGGGCATGACCACCTGGTTATCCAGGGCGGTGTAACGGTCATCGACATAGTTCGCCCCCATGCCTACGCGCCAGGTGTTGGTCAGCGAGCGCACCAGCCAGAGGTTGGCACTGTGACGCGGGGTCAACGTTGGTGTCTGGCCTTCGTTGGCGACGCCATTGGTTCGGTTGTTGGACTTGGTGATCTCGGCGTCCAGATAGGCATAACCGGCATAGACCTGCCACTTGTCACTCAACTGCCCGCTGGCGGTCAGTTCAAGACCGTCGGTGCGCTGCTCGCCCGACAGGACCAGCTTGGTCGGGTTCGCCGGATCGGTCGTTTTCATGTTGGTGCGTTCCAGCCGGAACAGCGCCGCCGTCAACGCCAGGCGATTGTCGAGCAGGTCCCACTTGCCGCCGATCTCGAAGTTGGTGGTTTGCTCCGGTTCAAGGTCCTGGTTGGTAGTGCTCAGGGCGAAGACTTCGGAGGAGGGTTGATAAGAGCGACTCACCGAAATGTAGTAGGACTGAACCTGATCAGGCTGATAGACCAGGCCTGCGCGCGGGCTCCAGGTGTTGTCGGTCCGGGACATTGAGGCACCCGTCAGGTCATCCGAATATTGCTGGTCGAACACGTCATAGCGCACGCCCAACAGTGCTTTCCATTGCGGGGTCAGTTCGATCAGATCCTGGACGTAGAAACCGGCCGTGTCCTGGGTAGTGGTGCCCTTGGCGGTTTGTCGGTTGGCCTGGAACGGTACGTCGACCAAGCCATCGCGGTACACCGGGACCCGCGCTACGTTGTTCTGACTAAAGACGGATTGATCCTTGACCTGACGCCCCAGCTCCACGCCATAGAGCAAGTTGTGGTTCATCCCGGCCAGCGTGGCCTGTTGTTTCAGTTCGGTCTGGTTGAACCAGCCGTCTTCCTTGCGCTGCACATTGCCGCGATTGAGCTTTACCAACAGCTCGCCGTTGGGCGCGGTGACGAAACGGGTCCGGCTGGAGTCGGCGAGTGTGTTGTTGCGATCCAGATCGTAGTGGTAGTAGCGGCTGGTGTTGCTCAGGGTGAAGTCGTCGTTGATGCGGTAGTCGACGCCGGCCGTGAACGAAAACACTTCGCTGCGGGTGTAATCGTCATCCGGGTCGGCGGAACCGAAGCGCTTGTCCCGATCGACATCGACCGGGCGATCGCCCCGCGCGGGAATGCCGAAGTCGATCAAGCGTTTGTCGTAGAGGTACGTCGCCCCCAGGTTCAGCTCAAGATCGTCGGAGAGTTTGAAGTAGGCCGAAGGCGCAATGGCCTTGCGATCGATATAACCGTCATCGCGGAAGGTGTCACTGTTCTCCAGCGCACCGGTCACCCGGAATGCCTTGTCGTTTTGCTGCTGATCGGCCCAGCCAGCGTCGAACTGCGTGCGCTTTTTACCCTCGCTGTCGAAGCTGACACCCACTTCCTGTTTGGGGGTGAAGTTGGGTTTCTTGCTGATGCTATTGATCAGGCCACCGGATGAGCCACGGCCATAGAGCACCGCTGCCGGCCCCTTGATCACTTCCACGCGCTCGACGTTGGACAGATCGCGGAAGTACAGCGCGTCGTCACGAACGCCGTCGACGTACATGTCGCCGATGGCACTGAAGCCGCGAATGGTGACTTGGTCGCGTTGGCCATCGCCATTGGAAAGACCGATGCCGGGGACGTTCTTCAACACGTCTTCCATCGACTGTGCGCCCTGATCCTTGATCACGCTCTGGGGGATCACGTTCACCGTTTGCGGGATATCCCGCAGCGGCGCATCGATTTTCAGCGCACTGCGGCTGTCGGTCGGCCTGTAACTCTGCTCGCTGTAATCACTGGTCACAGCGGTTGCAGGAAGGGCCAATGCCGATTGGGTTTCTGCTTGCAAATCAGGTACTGCAAAAAGCCCCAGCAATGAGAGAGAGGCCGGGTAAATGCGCGGTAAAGCCACCATGAGCTCCTTTTTTAGTTATTGCGCTAATGATAACGATTACCTTTTGTAAGTAAATAAATATCATTCGCACACGGAGCCGATACATTTGCCGTTGACCCGTACATGCGGGGAAACATATATTCGGTAAAACGCATATGCCTGTATTCATTCGCACCGCGTGTACACCAAACGCTGAGAAACCCAATGGCTGACCAACTGACGCCGACCACTGTTTTCAAATGCCTGGCTGACGACAACCGGGTTCGCATGATGCTGCTCATCGCCCGAGAGGGTGAACTGTGCGTCTGCGAGCTGACCTGTGCGTTGAATGAGAGCCAGCCCAAAGTCTCCAGGCACCTGGCGCAGTTGCGCACAGGCGGATTGCTCTCGGACCGTCGGCAGGGCCAATGGGTTTATTACCGGCTGCACCCGAATCTCCCGGACTGGGTGCATCAGGTGCTGACCTTGGTGCTCGAAGCCAACAAGCACTGGTTGAGCCCGGATGCCAAACGCCTTGAAGACATGGGTGACCGTCCTGAACGGGCAGCGGCTTGCTGCCCGGCTTGATGATTCCCAAAGCGCCACCCCTGACAACAGAAACAGAGCACACCAACATGACTATCAAAGTGGGCATCAATGGTTTTGGCCGCATCGGTCGCCTCGCTCTGCGAGCAGCCTGGCGCTGGCCAGAGTTTGAATTCGTGCAGATCAACGATCCGGCAGGTGACGCGGCAACGCATGCGCACCTGCTGAACTTCGACTCGGTGCATGGCCGTTGGAATGACCAGGCCGACTCCGAGGGCGACAACATCGTCATCGACGGCAAACGCATCAAGGTAACGGCCAACAAGGCGATTGCCGACACCGATTGGTCGGGCTGCGATCTGGTGATTGAAGCCAGCGGCAAGATGAAGACCGTCGCGGTGCTTCAGGCTTACCTCGACCAAGGCGTGAAGCGCGTGGTGGTCAGCGCTCCGGTGAAGGAGCAGGGCGCGCTGAACATCGTCATGGGCGTCAACCATCAGCTGTTCAACCCGGCGGAACATCGCATTGTCACCGCCGCGTCGTGTACCACCAACTGCCTGGCGCCGGTGGTGAAGGTGATCCACGAGAAACTGGGCATTCGCCACGGCTCGATCACCACCATCCACGACCTGACCAACACTCAAAGCATCCTCGACCAACCCCACAAGGATTTGCGCCGTGCCCGGGCGTCGGGCATGAGTTTGATCCCGACCAGCACCGGCTCCGCCACCGCGATTGCCGAAATCTTCCCGGAACTGCGCGGGCGTCTGAATGGCCACGCCGTGCGCGTACCGTTGGCCAACGCTTCGCTGACCGATTGTGTCTTTGAAGTCGAGCGCGTCACCACCGTCGAAGAAGTGAATCAGTTCCTCAAGAACGCGTCCGAGAACGAACTGAAAGACATTCTCGGTTTCGAGGAGCGTCCGCTGGTGTCCATCGACTACCGCACCGACCCGCGCTCATCGATCATCGATGCGCTGTCGACCATGGTCATCAATGGCACCCAGGTCAAACTCTATGCCTGGTATGACAATGAATGGGGTTACGCGAATCGCACCGTCGAACTGGCCAGAATGGTCGGCCTGGCCGTTTAAGGCGCGGTGATGAAAGCGTTGTCAGCCCTCACGCCTCAAGTGCGGCAGTACCTGCTCGTGACGGGCAATTACTGGGCCTTCACCCTCACCGACGGTGCCTTGCGCATGTTGGTGGTGCTGCACTTTCACGCGTTGGGTTACAGCCCGCTGCAAATCGCGGCGTTGTTTCTGTTCTATGAACTCTTTGGCGTGATCACCAATTTGCTGGGCGGTTATCTCGGCGCTCGATTGGGCCTGAACCGGACCATGAACATCGGGTTGGGGATGCAGGTTGTGGCGTTGTTGATGCTGACGGTGCCAGTGGCCTGGCTGACGATTCCTTGGGTGATGGGCGCGCAGGCGCTGTCGGGGATCGCCAAAGACCTGAACAAGATGAGCGCCAAAAGCTCGATCAAGCTGTTAGTGCCCGAGGGGCAGCAGGGCACGCTTTACCAATGGATAGCCATCCTCACCGGCTCGAAGAATGCACTCAAGGGTGTTGGTTTCTTTCTTGGCGGGGCATTGCTCGCCCTGATCGGGTTCAAAGGGGCATTGCTGGCCATGGCGGGTGTCTTGGCGCTGATCTGGGTCAGCAGTTTGGTCCTGTTGAAAAAGGATTTGGGCAAGGCCAAAGCCAAGCCCAGGTTTCGCGACATCCTTTCCAAAAGCCGGGCGATCAACATTCTGTCGGCGGCCCGGATGTTTCTGTTCGGTGCTCGCGATGTCTGGTTTGTCGTGGCTTTGCCGGTGTACTTGAGCAGCGTCTTTGGCTGGGACTTCTGGAAGGTCGGTGGATTCCTCGCGGCCTGGGTGATCGGCTACGGCATCGTGCAATCGTTCGCGCCGCGAATCACTGGCAAGAAACGGGGGCATGTTCCTGATGGTCGCGCTGCCTTTCTGTGGGCATTTGCTCTGGCAGGCCTGCCCGCGGCAATCGCTCTGGGCCTGAACACCGGGTTGTCGCAACAGGCGATGCTGTTAGGCGGGTTGATGGTCTTTGGTGCGCTGTTCGCGGTGAATTCCTCTCTGCACAGCTACCTGATCGTGTCCTATGCCAAGGAAGACGGCGTGTCGCTGGATGTGGGTTTTTACTACATGTCCAATGCCATGGGGCGGCTGATCGGCACCGTGCTCTCTGGCTGGGTTTATCAGGCTTTCGGGCTGGGGGCGTGTTTATGGATATCCAGCGCATTTGTTATTTTCGCAGCGCTGATTTCTGTGGCGTTACCCCGGCATGCCAAGGCGATTCAACTACCCTGAAAGCCGCTGTTTCATGGGCTTTACACCAAGTAAGAAAGTTTAATTTCTAGTGTGCTTATTATGTGGGTGCCATTTTTCAGGCGTCAAATAGTTGAAGTTTCTTATATGGATCAAAAAGTAATTAGTCTTAGCACAATTTATTCATACGCATTTATTGAAACTTAAGCCATAAATAACCAACCAGACCGGGTTGCGAGGAAAACTACAAGAACCTGACAACCAAAAGTTTCCCCACAATAAAAATCCAATCCTCCTTATAAGTCGGTGATCATCATGATTAAATTCATGACCTACTTTTTAATAGGAGCTGTTCTTGCAGGATGCAACGGTATGGTAAAGCCCGACTTGTCGGGGCCTGCCAATGATTCATACTTTTCAGTCTTCTCGGGCTTTCCTTTGCCTTATCTGTACATGGCCTCGGCCGTGCAATGGAACGAAGACTATGCCGTCACCACTCGCCACACCCCCCTCATCCGCAACGTGAAATACAGCTGCAGCACCGGTTGCGACCTTGTCTTCATCCAGCACAAGGCCGACGGCCGCTACCCGTCATGGCGCACACCGCGTGTGGGTGAACACATCACCGCCGTGGGGGCGAGCCCCTACATGACCACCGTCAGCGGGCAAGGCAAGGTGTATTCGGCGCCTTTCATCAATAGCAATGAAGGCAGCGGCGAACGCTATGCCATTCATGATGCCCCGATAATAAAGGGGATGTCGGGTGGTCCCGTCATCGCCAATGACGGTAGCATTGTCGGTATCAATGTCGGTTTTTTCTCCACCTCTTTTAATGATGTGAGTTTTCACCCTGGGTTAAAGGGGGCTGAGAGAATCAGCGTCTTTATCCCTTACTCGATCATTCAGCGTGAATGGGAGTTGATGCAGGTGAAACTTAACGATCCGCACGGCGCGAAGTACGCGAAGAAGTAACGTTGAATTGTCGTCAATCAATTGACCGTCGGGATGGGGTTCATCGTAGTGGGTATGATGAACCCCATCATGGCTGGTTAGTTGAATCCAGGCGTATATTGATTGTGTCGATCCAGATCATTGCGGCGATAGCAGATCGCTGGCGGTGCGACAGACGAAAGGCTGGGGGGCTAGCAGATATCCCAGAACGTTTGGAGGTGTGACATGAGCCAATATCAACGACTCTTTCTAATAGCCGGCCCCACCATGCGTCATACGCCGGCACTGCAGCGGGCCGTCGCCATTGCCGAGGCCACGGGCGCAGCGCTGCATATCACGGTGTTTATCGAAGATTTCAACATCTTGGGTTTGATCCACGCCAGTGCGCGGTTTCGTGAGGCTTGCCAGCAAGAGAACGAAAAATGGCTCAACGATGAAGCCGATCTGATCCGTGGGCGCGGGATCAACCTGAGTACCGAGGTGCTTTTCACACGCGACGCGTTGCAAGAGATCCTTCAGCACGTGACAACAACGCAGGCGGATCTGGTGATCAAGGACGTGCAGCATGAGTCGGCGCTCAAACGCGTTTTCATCACGCCTCTGGATTGGCATCTGCTGCGTGAATGTCCGGTGCCTGTGCATCTGGTCAGCGAAGTCAGTTGCCCACTTCCACGCGTGATTGTGGCGGCCGTCGATCCGTCGCATCCAGAGACTCAGATCACTGGAATCAACGACCTGATCATCCAGGCTGCGAACGAATTGGCAACGCAATGCCATGCAGAAATGCATCTGCTGTATGCCTACGATCTATCGCAGACACATATATCCGATGCGGGCGCGGGTGCAGTGACGATGCCCGGCTTCAACAGCGACGTGCGCAAGTCTTTGCACAAGTCATTCATCACGTTGGCCGATCACTACGGCGTGCCCACCGAACGGCAACACTTCGTTGCAGGGCCGCCAGGCAAAGCATTGGCCGACTTTGCAGCACATCACCGGGCCGACGTGATCGTCATGGGCAATGCCCATCGCAAGGGGCTGGACAAGTGGGTGGGCAGTACCACGGAGCATGTTCTGTATCGGGTGCCCTGCAACATTCTCGCCGTCGCCGGGCAAGCGGATCAATGAATGGGTCCGTTGTTAAGTGAGCTGGAAAGGGGGCCTCGGCGGCCGGTTCGGGGTTTTTTCAGGGCGCGTGCCGAGATATCCCGGAAGGTGGCACTGTCGGTCGCCGCGAGCAGCTTTGCACCGTCCTTCATTGTGGCCATAAAGGTCACCTCGGTGTTTTTTCCGGCGAGCAGATAGCCGGCGATGGCGCCGACGGGACCGAGCAACATGGCACCCGCGAGGCCCAGGCCTATGGCGCTCTTTATATTTTTGTTGGAATCAGTGTTCTGAACGGTTAGATCTTTAAACTCCGAGACCGGGAAGCTGGTTCCAAGCCGGGGTTTGAGGGACGTTTTGAGGGTGATGGTTCCAAGGTGATATTCCCCGTCGCACTGCGGGAAGTCACCGGCGAGTACTATGATCTTTGCCATATGGAGTTTTCTCTTGGGCGATCATTTTTGGGTAGAACATTGCGCGCGCCCAAAGCCGAAACGTCAACGATCCGACGATGAGTGGCATCCATGAATTCGCGATATACAAGTGCCGATTTTGCAAAAGAATTTCATTCTCAGACGTTCTTGGGCCGAAGGGTATTTCAGGAGCGCGGACCCGGCGCTGCGACATGGACGTTTTATAACGTTTAGCTCAAGCAGGCAGAGAGTGCGCTTTAATCCTCCGCTGGTCCGACAGGCTTAATCGCGACCAGAATCAAATGTTCGGCATCATCAACAGACCTTTCAGCCGAGAGGGTTTAACGGGGGATTAATGGACTTCTGGACCACCACGCAGGTATCGATTCTAGGGTTGGTTGAAGGGCTCACAGAGTTTTTGCCCATCTCCAGCACGGGACACCAGATTATTGCCGCGGACTTGCTCGACTTCGGCGGTGAGCGAGCCATGGCGTTCAATATCATCATCCAGTTGGGGGCTATTCTGGCGGTCGTCTGGGAGTTTCGTCGCAAGATTCTGGAGATCACTACCGGTTTGCCAACCCAGCGTAATGCGCAACGTTTCACGCTGAATTTGTTGATCGGTTTCTTGCCGGCGGTTGTTCTGGGGGTGATGTTCGCCGACAAAATCCATGAGTATCTTTTCAACCCGATCACCGTTGCCGTGGCGCTGGTGATAGGTGGAATCATCATGTTGTGGGCCGAGCAACGTGAGCATGTGGTGGTTATCGATCACGTTGACGAGATGCGCTGGACCGATGCCTTGAAAGTCGGTTGCGCACAGTGCCTGGCGATGATCCCCGGCACTTCGCGCTCGGGTTCGACGATTATCGGCGGGTTGCTGTTTGGCCTGTCACGCAAGACGGCTACCGAGTTTTCATTCTTCCTGGCGATGCCGACGATGGTGGGGGCCGCGGTGTACTCGGGCTATAAGTACCGCGACCTGTTCCAGTCCGCAGACTTGCCGGTGTTTGCCTTGGGGTTTGTTGCCGCATTCCTCTTTGCGATGATTGCCGTGCGCGGTTTGCTCAAGTTCATCGCCAATCATAGTTATGCGGTGTTTGCCTGGTACCGGATTGCGTTCGGTTTGCTGATTCTGGCGACATGGTTTTTGGGTTGGATCGACTGGAATCATCTCTCGGAAGGGGCGTAGGTCTGTGGCGAGCGAGCTTGCTCGCGTTGGGCTGCGTAGCGGCCCCAAAAATCTGCCAGCCGATTTTTGTGAGTGCCAGGCGCTCAAACGGGAGCAAGCTCCCTCGCCACAGGTTCTTTTACTCAAGACGCTGAGTGGATCTAAATCTTGTTAACCCCTGCCAGTGGCAAGCTGATGTGCTGTTCACGCTGCAGGAAATTCATCATCAACAGCACCCGTTCCTCGCCATCCATGGCCAGGAACACCGCCTCGAGATCGGAGAACGGGCCTTCAGTGATGCGCACCGTATCTCCGTGCCTCAACAACGTTGTGACGATCGCCTGACTGTCTCGCTCCTGGAGCTCGTCGATCAGTGCATCGCGGATCGGCAGTGGCTGACCGCCGAACCCGACGACTCGCGAAACACCGCGGGTCGAGCGCAGCGGGCCCCAACTGTCCTGAAGGCTCAGCTGGATAAACAGATAGCCAGGAAACAGCGACTCGCTGATCACACGACGCTGCCCGCGCAAAACGCGCTCACGCCGGTAGGTCGAACGAAAACAGGCATAGCCCTGACGCTGTAAATGTTCTTCGGCGCGCTCATCCTGTTTGGGTTTGCACTGAAGCAGGTACCAGGCTTTGGCGGTGTGCTCTGCAATCGCGTTCATTTAAATGCCTCCTCTGCGTCGATCTGCTTCAGCACTTCGGCGGTTTTGTGCTGCATGAGCGAGCTGTCGCCGCGGCTTTCCACGGTCAGGCACGTCACGCCATCATCGTCCAGAAGACGCAAGCTGAGACGCCAGTCGGCAAAGACCAGGTTCAGCCCATCGCTCTCGTCGATGTCGAGGGCGTCGGCGGCGTAACGCTGCCTGATGCTCGCCATTAACGCCGGACCATCCTTGACCTGACGGCGGATTTCCCCGGAGGAGGGGAAGGCACCGATGCGTTCCACCAGCAGCACCGGCTGTTTCTGCACCCGGGGAAAGATCAGCTCCGACGCGTAGGCGCGCACGATGAGGTACGCGAGGTTGTTCTTAAGGTCAGCGCCATACGGGCGGCGACTGTCATCTGCCTTGAAACCGCTCAATGTCTTCATAGAGGCTTCGTCCATAGGGTAATAAAGACCAAAAAATCAATTCGATAACGCACACGTTTGTCAGGGTTCAGCGCCGTCACCAGGTGTTCTGATGCAGGTGCTCGAAACAGAAGTTGGTGGCTTCGATGTAACCTTCAGCGCCGCCGCAATCGAAGCGTTGGCCCTTGAACTTGTAAGCCAGCACGCAGCCATTTTGGGCCTGCTTCATCAAGGCGTCGGTGATCTGGATTTCACCGCCCTTGCCAGGCTCGGTGTCAGCGATCAGGTCGAAGATATCGGGCGTCAGAATGTACCGGCCGATAATGGCCAGGTTGGATGGGGCGTCTTCCGGGCGGGGCTTTTCGACCATGCTGTTGACCCGGTAAATACCTTCGCGAATCAGCTCGCCGGCAATCACGCCGTACTTTTGAGTCTGCTCACGCGGCACTTCCTGAATGGCCACGATCGAGCAGCGGAACTGCTGATAGAGCTTGATCATTTGCGCCAGTACGCCATCGCCCTCAAGGTTCAGGCACAGGTCGTCGGCCAACACCACGGCGAATGGCTCATCACCGATCAACGAACGACCGCTGAGAATCGCGTGACCCAGGCCCTTCATCTCTACCTGGCGGGTATAGGAAAAAGTGCAGGTATCGATCAGCTCTCGAGTGCCTTCCAGGTACCGCTCTTTATCGGTGCCACGAATCTGGTGTTCCAGCTCGAAGCTGACATCGAAATGATCCTCCAGCGCTCGTTTGCCCCGGCCGGTGACGATGGCCATATGTTGCAGGCCGGCGTCGCGCGCTTCCTCGACGGCATACTGGATCAGCGGCTTATTGACGATCGGCAGCATCTCCTTCGGCATGGCCTTGGTGGCGGGCAAAAAGCGGGTCCCATAGCCGGCAGCGGGGAATAGGCATTTACGAATCATGGAAGCGTCCTTGAAAGTAGACAGATGGAATGGCTAATGGCAGTAGGAAAGGTTCGACGGGTTGTCGGAACCGGTAACGCTGGAGAGTGCGGGCTCTAAATGGCTCGTTCACTCGCGAAAAATGTTGGCAACGCTGCATGAGCAGCGAAAGGCCAGTACGCCATGTTTCTCGCAAGGCGCAGGCAGAGAGAAAGATCGCGCGGTCGCTTGGTCGGCGAGCATGCCTGGTTATTCCACCGCATGCTTCTGACGCAACCCGCTATAAATAAAGTTATTGCCCAAGGCATCTCTTACCCAACTTCTAACCGAATATCTGACGCCCTGGCAATTCACTAACGGAGCGACTATATATTAGCCACTCGCTATTTCGGTGTAATTTAGATTGAACGGTCGCGGGAAAACGGCAATTGTTAGAAATTGTCTGGATAAATTGTCGAACTGTTATTTTCAGTGCTCAAAGAGTGAAATGTTATTTTTTGTCTGAAGAAAAAGTTGGGGGCTGTTCAAACGTCATGGTAATAAATACGCACTGATGGTTTGAAAGTCTCAGCTGCAGTTACCGGGGTTATAAATACCCGGATTCATTCGTAGTTTAAAGCTCTTATGTTCGGCAAGTGCTATGTCACCGCCAATGTTGACAAGACGGGGAATGTTATCTTGCTTAAAAGGGTTTTGATTGTCTGCGTCGGCAATATTTGCCGCAGTCCCACCGCGGAGCATCTGCTGCGCGGGGCTCTCGTTCATTCCGATATCAAGGTCAGTTCGGCTGGCCTCGCTGCCTTGGCGGGCAAACCCATCGAGTCGACGGCACACGCCGTACTCACGGAGCACGGTCATCTGCCCCATGAGCACCAGGCCGTTCAGCTCACGTCTCAAGCCGTCAGCGAGGCGGACTTGATTCTGGTGATGGAGCGGCGACATGTCAGCGGGGTACTCAACATTGCCCCTGAAGCGCGAGGCAAAGTGTTGCTATTGGGCAAATGGCAAGACGATCGCGAAATCAGCGACCCCTACCGTCAAGGCAAACCTGCATTTGTGCACGCTTATGCGTTGATCGAAGAAGCCGTACTCGCATGGGCACAGCGCCTGGCGCGCTGATGGCCACTCCTTTTTGAATCGTAATACAGGCAAAGAATCCGACTTATGCAGCAAGCACCGGTAGTTAACGTGCGGGACGACGACAATGACGAGATTGATCTTCTCGGCTTGTTTGGAACACTTATCGACCATAAATGGCTGATTGCCGCGGTTACCGGCGCCTTCATGGTGGCTGGGGCCGCGTACGCGGTGATTGCGACCCCGGTATACCAGGCGAATGCGCTGTTGCAGGTTGAAGCGAAAAAGAACGATTTGTTGGGTTTCTCCGATGTCGGCAGCATGTTGGGGAAAGAGTCGCCTTCGGCGACTGAGATCGAGCTGATCAAGTCTCGTGCGGTGATTGGCAAGGCGGTCGATAACCTGAAACTTGATATTGTCATACAACCGATGTACTTCCCGGTTGTCGGTGAGTTCTTGGCGCGTCGGTTCCAGAATAAAAATCCCGGTGAAATAGCCGACCCCTTGTTGGGGTTGAACAGTTTCGCCTGGGGAGGGGAGTCGCTGAAGATATTCAAACTGGAACTTCCCGACTCACAACTGGGCAAGAAGTTGACTCTGACCGCGGGTGAAAATGGTCATTACACCTTGGTGGATGAAGACGAAAACCTATTGGCAGCCACCCAGACTGGGCAACTTTTCGAACAAAATGGCGTTGCGTTCCAGATAGAAGAAATGCACGCCAATCCTGGAACCCGCTTCAGAATCATCCGCAATTCTCGCCTGACCAGCATCCTCGATTACCAAGAGGATTTGGATGTAAGCGAGCGCGGCAAAGAGTCGGGCATGATCGGGCTGGCGCTGGAAAGCACAGATCCGAATCAGGCCATTAAAACCCTCAATGAAATTGCCGCTATTTATGTGCGGCAAAACGTAGAGCGCACTTCAGCTGAAGCAGCGCAGAGCCTGGCGTTTCTTAAAGAGCAACTTCCGGTGGTCAAGCAGGACCTGGAAAAAGCCGGGAATGCCTTGAATGAATACCAGACGCGCAGCAAGTCCGTGGACATCACGCTCGAAACCAAAGCCATTCTCGATCAGATTGTCGGGCTTGATACCAGCATTTCAGAGTTGAAATTGCAGCAAGCCGAGATGGACCGCAAATTCACCCGCCAACATCCCGCCTATCGCGCCTTGTTGACTCAGATCGGTGAGTTGACCAGCAAGCAGAAAAGTTTGGCGTCCAAGGTGGAGGGCCTTCCCTCCACCCAGCAAGAACTGCTGAGCCTTACCCGGGATGTAGAGGTCGGTACCGCCATTTATACCCAGTTGCTGAACAAGTCTCAGGAACTGGATGTGATGCGCGCGGGCACCGTCGGTAACGTGCGTCTGATCGACACCGCGGATGTCAATTTCCTCAAGCCGGTCAAACCGAAAAAAGCCTTGATTGTACTGATCGCCACTATTCTTGGCGGCTTCCTGGCGGTGGCCCTGGTGCTGGTACGCAAGGCACTTAACCGGGGACTGGAAAGTCCGGAGGCCATCGAGCAACTTGGGTTGCCGGTCTACGCGTCGATTCCTTACAGCATTTTGCAGAAAACCGAAGAAGACAAAGTCTCCCGCGGACGAGGGCGCTCCGGGGCAGGTACTACGTTGCTGGCCGTCAGCCATCCTACCGATCTGGCAATTGAGGCACTGCGCAGTTTGCGTACCAGTCTGCACTTCGCCATGCATGAGGCCGACAATAACCGCCTGATGATTTCCGGGCCTAGCCCTCAAGTGGGTAAAACGTTCGTATCGGTCAACCTCGCGGTGGTGATAGCGCAAACCGGGTTACGGGTATTGTTGATCGACGTCGACATGCGTAAGGGCTATCTGCACAAAGTGTTAGGTACTTCTGCAGACAATGGGCTTTCCGATATCCTGGCCCGGCGCTGCGATATGGCCACCGCCATCCATAAGACCCAAATCGACAACTTCGATTTTGTTAGTCGAGGCCAGATCCCGCCCAACCCTTCCGAGTTACTGATGCATGCCAATTTCAGCGCGCTATTGGAACAGGCGAGTGAACTCTACGATCTGGTGATTCTCGATACGCCGCCACTACTGGCGGTGACAGATGCGGCGATCGTCGGACGCCAGTCCGGGACCAATCTGATTGTTACGCGCTATGGCCTGAACCCGGCGAAAGAAATCGAGTTGACGGTCCGCCGGTTCTCCCAGAATGGCGTCGCCATTAAAGGTGCGATTTTTAACGGCGTGGAGAGAAAGGCGTCCAATAAATATGGCTACAGTGATTATGGTTATTACAATTATGCCTACGCCTCCGATAAAAATTGATGAGTACTGAACAGGTCGTCATAAGTTCAGATGTTTGACGGCGTTACTGTTGTTCTTGAGTTTTTATCGTTTATTGCTGCGCCGGATCATTTGCCAATAGGCAGGATCAAACCGATATTTCATGGAAGCACCACGTCCTGAGGAAGATGACGAAAAATCCTGGGGCGGTAGCGTGTCTTATGCCGCTTCCTTTCTCATCGGTCACTCTTATTGCCGAACTTTAAGGCTATCAAGGAGCCTGGGATCTCTTAGGTTTCCAGTGGACGGCGTGAGCCAAAAACCAACGTTTGTATCACAGGTAATCATCATGAAAGTCACTGTATTCGGAATTGGCTACGTAGGTCTTGTTCAAGGGGCGGTGCTCGCCGAGATTGGCCACGATGTCATTTGTGTGGACATAGATGAGCAAAAAGTCAGAAACCTCGAACAGGGGATTATTCCAATCTATGAGCCTGGACTGGAAGTCTTAGTTAAAGAGAACTACAGCGCTGGAAGATTGAAATTCACTACAGATGCTATAGCTGCAGTGAAACATGGAGAGGTTCAATTCATTGCGGTAGGCACACCTCCTGATGAGGACGGATCTGCGGACCTGAAATATGTACTGGCCGTTGCCGAAACAATAGGAAGTAACATTGAAAGTAATTGTATTATCATTAACAAATCTACCGTTCCTGTTGGGACGGCCGATAAAGTGAGAGACCGAGTTGCGAGCGTACTTTCTGAACGCGGCCGCACTGATCTCTCATTTGATGTTGCATCGAATCCAGAGTTTTTAAAAGAAGGTTCTGCAGTATCTGACTGCATGCGTCCGGATCGGATAATTGTCGGGACCGAGCAAGCTAACACCGAAGCAGTCATACGTGATTTATATGCGCCATTTAATCGTAATCATGAAAAAATAATTGTCATGGACGTTCGCAGCGCTGAGCTGACGAAATATGCAGCCAACTGCATGCTTGCAACAAAAATCAGCTTTATGAATGAGATATCCAACCTCTCGGAGATGCTCGGAGCTGACATTGAAATGGTGCGTAAAGGTATCGGCTCGGACCCGCGAATAGGCTATCACTTCATTTACGCGGGGTCCGGATACGGCGGCTCCTGTTTCCCAAAGGATGTGAAAGCTCTTATTAAGGCTTCGGAACAATTGGACTTCGATGCGAAAGTTCTAAAGTCTGTCGAATCACGAAATCACGAGCAAAAATCTGTTCTATCGAGAAAAATCCTAAAACATTACGACGGAAAAATAGAAGGTAAAGTTTTCGCGCTTTGGGGATTAAGTTTCAAACCAAATACGGATGATATGCGTGAAGCTCCAAGTCGAGTTCTAATCGAAGAACTCTGGAAACATGGAGCCCACGTGCGTGCATTTGATCCAGAAGCTATGGAAGAAACTCAGCGAATTTATGGAAATCATGAAAATCTAAGTCTTTGTGGCACCAAAGAAGAAACTTTAAAAGACAGCGACGCTCTCATAATTATAACGGAATGGCAAGCATTTAAAGCTCCAGATTTTGATAATATAATTCAGAAGCTTCGCAATCCCGTAGTGTTTGATGGAAGAAACTTGTTTAATCCGAAAAAGATGCAAGATCTTGGGATCGAGTACTACTCAATCGGCAGGTGAAGTAGCTAACTTTCGCACATATGACTACCGTCTAACAAAACAACGCTATAGAGTCTTTTGGTTGTAGCGATAATCGCTTATAAAAGACTCGACTATTAATAATGGACGATATATTAAGTGTGCGATGCACTGACCTGGTTCAGGGAGTTCAACATGGCTCTGAACAGTTAGCCAGCCTAACAACCAGGTCATATAGCTCTTTCAGAAAAAAGGTGAATGTACTTTAATTTGTCGTAGAGAAAGCGAAAAGTTACGATGGTGTTATTAAAAAAAATACTAAATGCACAGCTGATCTCAGCGGCGCTCAGAGTAATAACTCTTATCTGCAAGCTCGTTTTCGTAATTTATCTAGGCGGAAAGTTAAGCCTTTCCGACCTTGGGGACTACGGCCTAATTGCGGCTATGACCAGTTATTCAATTTATTTCATAGGGCTTGAGGCACACTCATACGTAAATAGAAAAGGGATAGGAGAGGATTCTAATAAATGGCGAGTCCTAATTGATAAACAGCTTGGGCTATACCTGTTTACATCATTAGTCTTCCTGGTGATAACCCTGCTGTTGAGTCAACTGCATGCCCTACAATTCAAGTACCTTTATTTTTTCTTAGGGATTACGTTGGTCGAACACTTCGGTCAAGAGTCCTACAGGACATTAATCGCACTAAGAGATCAACTGGCTGCGAGCTTAAGTCTTTTTTTTCGCGCGGCATCTTGGGTGATAATAACGGTTATTATATTTCAGTTGGAAATATACCGAGTTGAGCTAACGGATATATTTTCTATGTGGTTGGTATTTGGTGCTATCAGCACCATAGCTACCTATATATATATTTCAAAAAGATACACCAATGCCTGGTATTTTACTCCGAAGCTTGATTATCGCTGGTCAGTGTCCGCGATAAAAACCGCTTTAATCTTTCTCATGGCAACACTAAGCCTTAGGCTAATGCAGGTTTTAGACCGAGTCATCATCAACGCTACATCCGACAAGGAGACGCTAGGGATCTATGTTTTTTATACTAGTCTCAGCATGGCGGCGAGCGCTCTATATATGTTCTTTGGGCCCAGCAGAATATATCCTGTCCTGGTAGCTCTTCATAAAGGTGACGACAAGGCGCAATTTAAAATAGTATCCAAAAAGCTTTTATTTATATCTCTTCTCATGGGGGCTTTTTTTTGCTTGGCTATACCGTCATTTCTTGTGGCAGCTTCATTTTTTAGTAACTCACAGCTGTTCCATATACAGCAAAACCCGCTTTTATTGATGTTGGTGCTAGGAGCCTTACTAGCAAACGCAATAAATTTAGGCTACCAGTATATTCTCTACTGTAAAAATCTTGATAGAGTCATACTGCTATCCAACTGTATTGGGTTGTCCGCAAGTATTCTTTACTTGGTAGTAATTTATTGTGTGTACCAAGTTGATGCAATCAATGTAGCTGTCGCAGTATTGTTATTTTACCTCGCGAGCATAGCATTTAAGGTTTTCATAAATAAGCAGACTCAATAGGATGCCCATGAAGCAATATCAAATCGTAGGACCCTTTGACAGATACAACTACGGAGACCTTTTGTTTCCGCTTATTCTGGAAAAAGCGCTGCAATCTGAATCCGGATCCATAGTAAATTACTATGGTTTAATTGATAGCGATCTATCCCAATATAGCGGAAAGCCGACCAGATCAATTAAGGACTTTTACCAACAGACCAAAAGCGGTGATCATGTAATTATCGCGGGCGGTGAGTCACTCTGCACTAGTTGGGCGGACCTTTACTCGTATTTGAGCCCGACATTTAATAAGATCTACAAGTATAAGTTGGTTAGAGCGGTTGATAGAAGAACTATGCTCGTGTCAAAAATAGCGAAGCACCTATGCGGTGGTGCTACCGATTTGCCATTCTCATTTAGCTCTTCAGAGTTGAATATGGATATTGACATCTCTTTGAACTGTGTCGGTGGTGCTGCAATTGCGTCGTGGACAGATACTAAGCGAAGACTCCTGAAGAAGAAGATACGGAGCCATAAAGCTATAGGTGTTAGAGACCGTAAAACATTTAGCATACTATCGGAAAAGGGAGATTTACCTTCGCTGAAATTGGTTCCTGACTCAGCCATTCTCATGGAAAGATTATTATCTGAAGAAATGGAACAGAGAAAACACTCATTCAGTCATTATAAATCTATTCAGAACGACTATATATTTTTCCAAGTGGGATGTGAAAAGACCGACGATCTAAGCGAAGTTATATCAAATTTAGATTCCGTTTTGTCAAAAAGTAGTTTTGATTTGGTTCTTTGCCCAATTGGACACGCGTTAGGTCACGAAGACCTGTTGCCGTTGAAGACTATACGTAATGCATTAATTGGAAAACATAAGGCTAGAGTTGTTCTGATCGAGCCGGTTATAGATGTTTATGAAATAATGATGCTGATTTCGAAGTCCTCAATGTATATTGGAACAAGCCTGCACGGTACGATTACATCGTTGAGTTTTGGTGTTCCCTATATAACCTTCAATAAACAAATAAAAAAATTAGAAGAGTATATTAAAACGTGGGGGGCTCCAGGTCTCACTACTCAATATCATGCAAAGGACATCTCTGTAGCCTTTGATAAAGTATCAGGTATTACAAAGCAATCTATATTGGAACACACCCGCCCACAAAAAGACCTAGTGACAGAGTTTATATCGGAACTGACGTCATGAACATTGCTGCAGAATTTTTTTTTCTGCTAATGTTTTTTGCTGCCTCCGCGCTAATCCATTCAGAGAAAACAGCAAACAAGAAACTATTTTTGTCATTTTATGTTACTTATATATTTTTCTACGACTACGTTAATTACTACTTGGGTTTGGCCTTCGGAGCAGATGTAATTGTTTTTAAGCTAGGTACGGAGATTTTTCTATTATCCGCGCTGCTTAAGATATTTCTTCAGGGGCGTATTAGAGTAAAGGCAATTAAGCCTCTGCTTGCATGTGCCTTACTCATTGCGGTTGCCGCAATTATTGGTCTGAACAAAGGATACAACCCAAAGAATGTTTATATTGACTTCCGAAGTGCTCATCTCCCAATCATCTTTTCAATAGTGTTGATTGAGGCTGGGGGGGTTAAAGGGGTAAGGTTTGAGCATATATTTAAGACGGTGGTGCTTCTTACGTTATTCAATGGTGCGTACTCCGTCTACGAGTATATGACCTTCAATGGGAATTACGAAAATATATGGAGGTATCAATCTCTTCTTAACTCAAAAATGGAGGTGAATAGTAATTACAATGAAGCTCAACTTGCTTATCAGATGGTCCGTGATGACAATCTAAGAGCTGCTGGCTTTTTAGTTTCTGCGCTGATAGCAGCGTACATATATGGATTCATAGCGATACATTTAATTTGTAATATTCTTATTTTTAAGAAATCCAGGCGAATTTTCTTGGATGGTATGCTTCTTGTTGCGTACATTGTGTTCTCCTATATAACACAAGTGCGAACCAGTTTCTTGATGGTAGGCATTGCACTTCTATTTATATACTCATTTAAGTTGGTGAAGTCAGGAAAAGCTAAACAGGCGGTGGCTATTGGTGCATCTATCTCTCTGGTAACGGGGCTATTTGTTTTTCTGTCTTCTGACGTCGGAGTTAAAGACGCATCCTCACTTGGACGGATAGCTCAGTACAATACTTTCTTTTCTGATTTGACATTGTTAGGGGGGGGGTTAGGTAGTTACCCTAGATCATTCGATTCTTTTTATATATATAGCATTCTGGAGTTGGGGGTTTTTTCCTTACTTTTGTATTACACATTATTTAGAATGAGCGTTTCTCGAAAAGATCCTAGTCTCGAGCAAAAGCGCTTTGGGATCTATACGCTTTTACAGTTTTCGTTGTTTTTGTTTGTGTGCAGCTTTCAACACATTTCTGGCTCTATGTACTATTTTTTAATTGTGTTCCTTCTCTCGTATAACCATTTGTCCACAGAGCGTAAGGAGCATTATTTAAAGAATAACCTGCCATTCAGGATGGCAAACCCAACTTCCTATGAGGTGCGCCATTAATGAATACTAGAATAAATTTCATCGTTGTTTTGTACTCGACTGAGCCGGAAAATTCCAAAACTCTACGATCATTGAGTGATGTGGATTTTTCTAAGTATGGAATTGATGCTACTTACTGTATTCAGGATAATTCGCTGAGCGGATTCGATCTAAGCTCAATCCAAGGGATGTTGGGGCACGTTAATTATTATCATAGCAGAGAAAACAAAAAGCTTTCCATAGTTTACAATGAGCTTATTAAAGATAATGGTGAATGTGATTACTACATAATATTGGATGATGATTCGGTTATAGATAATTCCTATCTATTGAGTTTGCTTCCCTTTTTCGAGTCAAATGTAAAGGTAGCTATCCCACTTATAAAGCACAATGGTGATTTGATTTCTCCAGGGCGGATTTCAGGGGTTCGAGGACACGCTCTCAAAGAATCTGATGTAGATGTTGGGATTGTAAAGTCATCTAACCTAGTAGCAATGATGAGTGGGACTGTTTTGTCCAAAAGCATAGTCGAAGAACTAAAGTTCGACGAGAGGTTAAGTTTCTACGGAGTGGATACCAAGTTCTTCCTGTCGTACGCAAGAATATATGATGTTCTTTTTATCCTTAATACAACGTTGGAGCATGAGTCAGCGTTGCGCGATAATTTATCAGACTTCAACTCTTTGAAAAGAAGGCTGACAAATCTGATCTTATCCAAGGTTTACGTATTTGATGATGTGAAATTTCATCGGATTAAAATTTCGCTTTACGTACTTGCATTCGTGTCCAAGAGAGTTATTACAACAAGAAATCTGAGCTACATTTTGTTATTGAATACCATCCGATCAATTATGGCCAAGGCAAAATAATTATGACTGTCAAGATTCTTTGTCTCCATCAGGGTTCAGAGCTTTATGGGTCGGATAGAAGTTTTTTAAGTGCTGTCGAAGCATTGGCTCGCCATGTTGCTACTCACTCTATAGTTCCTTCTCCCGGAGATCTGGCACCACTTTTGGAGAAAAGCGGATCTACAGTTTCCTACTATCCATTCGGTGTATTGCGAAAAAAAAGTTTCCGTCGTCCTTTGCGATATCTATGGGAAATGTTATCTGCGGTGAAGCACTACTACCTGTCATACAAAATACATGACATTGTATATATCAATACCACCGTAATGTTTTCGGCACTCATATCCGCCTCGCTTTATCGAGGATCTAAAAAGACTTTTTTTTGTCATGTGAGAGAGATTCCAGGAAGCAAATCAATTTTTATTTTCAAAGCACTGCTAAGACTGTCTGGTGCAAGATTGATTTTTAACTCTCAGGCGACTAAAAACGCATTTAACCTAAAAGGAGATGTGATTTACAACGGGGTAGAAGAAATATCATCGCCTCCGATGGCCTCTCAGGCAACTCAGAAAACAAAAATTCTATTAATTGGCCGCATAAATACTTGGAAAGGACAGGCATTCTTTCTGGATTCGTTAAGTTCTCTTGCGCCAGAGCAGTTGTCTAATTTAGATGTGCGCATAGTTGGAAGCGCATTCGAAGGCTATGAGTATCTTGAGACTGAACTGTATCAGAGAATCAAAGGCTCTGAATTAAATGGAATTGTTAGTTTGATTCCATTTGCCACTGATCCGACTGAACACTACACGTGGGCTGATTATGTAGTTGTACCCTCTATCAAGCCTGAACCCTTTGGCAGGGTGGCTATCGAAGCATTCTCTATGGGTCTACCTGTCATAGCTGCAGGGCACGGTGGTTTGGTCGAAATTGTATGCCAGGATAAGAATGGTTTTGTATTCGAGCCGAATAGTTGCACAGCGCTATCCCGAGTACTGAAAAATCTTCCGCCGCCGAGTAGTTACAATTATCGGGAGTTGTCAGTCGAAGCGCTAAAAACATATCGAGCAAAATTTTCCTTAACCCAATACGCCGAAAATATTGCAAAAACTGTGCTGGGAAGAACTAATAAGGACTAGATGCCTTGAGAACTGTATTTCTTCTACTATTCATTATGTTCTCTAGTTGCTCTAATGCTGCGGCTAAAATTGACGTTGGTGTATTTTATTACCCTGGCTGGAACCAACCGCACACAGATCCATGGGCGAAAATCAAACCTTACCCGGACAGAGAGCCTTTGCTCGGGTGGTATAAAGAAAGCTCCCGAAAAGTCACGGCACAGCATGTGCAATGGATGAGTGACTACGGAATAGACTATGTACTCTATGATTGGTATTGGGATAATACTTATGGTGTTACTAGAACGCATGCCATCAATGCGTTCATGGCATTACCTCAAGATAAAATGGAATTTATGGTTATGTGGGCTAACCATACAAATACCCCAGCCAGCCTGGATCAGTTTGATGAAATAGTGGCTTATTGGGTAAAACACTATTTCACCCATCGCAACTATAAGAAGGTTGATGGAAAACCTGCCGTCTTCATATTTTCGCCGGAGCGCTTTGCCTCCGATGCTCGTCGCTTTGGCTATAGCACTTCAATGTTATTGGAACGTGCTAACCATGCATCTAAAAAAGCCGGTTTTGGAGGCATTTATTTTATTGGTAGTGTAAACCCTGGTAAAGGTCACTCCCCAAGGGATCTGGAAAGCTCTGGATATAACGCATTATCGGCATATAACTATCAAGATTTGTCTCGCGGAGAAATCAAGAACACAAGACTGTCCATGAACTATAAAGAATTAACCGTTGGGTATCAGCAAAAATGGGATTGGGTTCTTGATAATAGTGATATTCCTTACTTTATTCCTGTGACTTCAGGTTGGGATAAGCGTCCGTGGGGTGGCAGCACAATACCAGATCACGATAATTCATCCAGTACGCCACAGCAATTTTCAGAACAGTTACAGTCAGCAAAAAAATATGTTACGGATAATCCACAAAAAACTCTTGGGAATATAGTTATTTGCTGTTGGAACGAATATGGCGAAGGCTCTGTTATAGAGCCTAGCAAGAAGTTCGGTACTGAGTACTTGCAACTTATTAATAAAATCTTAAGAGAGAATAACTGAGCGTATGATTTCCAAGAACCTCTATATCCTCGGCATTCGTGGGATCCCCGCTAAACATGGCGGTTTCGAAACCTTCGCCGAAAAGCTCTCTCTCTACCTGGTCAAGCAGGGCTGGAAAGTCACTGTCTACTGCCAGGAAGAGGGTTCCGGCGGTATATCGACCAGTGAATGGAAGGGTGTTCATCGGATTCATATCCCGATCACCAATACCGGCGTGGCGGGCACGGTGTTTTTCGACTGGAAGGCCACCGTTCATGCGCTGGGCCAGAAGGGATTGTTTCTAACCCTTGGCTACAACACGGCGGCGTTCAATATTCTGCAGCGGATCAAGGGCCAGACCAATGTCATCAATATGGATGGCATCGAATGGCGGCGGGAGAAGTGGGGACTCGTGGCGAAAACGTGGTTCTGGCTGAACGAGCGGGCGGGGTGCTGGATCGGCAACCACCTGGTGGCCGACCACCCGAAAATCAAGGATCACCTGTCCACCCGGGTCAAGGATTCGAAGGTCACCATGATCCCCTATGGCGGGGACCGGGTGAACGAGGCGGACTCGGCCGCCCTGGCCGGTTACGGGCTGGAGCCCCATGGTTTCTCGGTGGTTATCGCCCGGCCGGAGCCGGAGAACTCCTTTCTGCAGGTCGTCAAGGCTTTCAGCAGCAAGCGCCGTAACCACAAGTTGGTGGTGCTGGGCAACTTCACGCCAGAGAAGAACGAGTACCACAAGCGGGTGATGGACGCGGCCGGCGAGGAAGTGATCTTCCCCGGCGCCATCTATGAGGCGGCGGTGGTCCGGGCTCTGCGGTTTTTCAGCCGCTTTTACATCCATGGCCATCAGGTAGGGGGCACTAACCCTTCGCTGGTGGAGGCATTGGGCGCCGGCTGCTCGGTGATTGCCCATAACAACCATTTCAACCGTTGGGTCGCCGGTGATGCGGCGGTGTACTTCGACGACGAGCACGACTGTGCCGAGTTGTTCGAGAAGTACCTGCGCGACGACCACAACCATTTGATCGCGGCGATGAAGGCTGAAAGCACCCGCCGCTTCAACGAAAAGTTCACCTGGGAAAACATCCTTTCCCAATATGAAAAATTACTGATCCAGTGGTACCCCAGGGAGTACAGCAAGTGACCCAACGTATTATCGTCACCGGCGGTGCCGGTTTTATCGGCTCCGCCGTCGTTCGCCATCTGATCGACAACACGGATGTGAGCGTGCTCAATATCGACAAACTCACCTACGCCGGCAATACCGAATCCCTGGCGTCGGTGGCGGGCAGCCCCCGGTATGAATTCCAGCAGGTGGATATCTGCGACACGGCGGCGTTGCACGAACTGTTCGCGCGTTTCCAGCCCGATGCGGTGATGCACCTGGCGGCCGAGTCCCACGTGGATCGTTCCATCGACAGCCCATCGGATTTCATCCAGACCAACATCGTTGGCACCTACAGCATGCTGGAGGCCAGCCGCCGCTACTGGTCGGGGCTGGCGGCGGAGCAGAAGCAGGGCTTTCGCTTCCACCATATCTCCACCGATGAAGTCTATGGCGACCTGGAAGGCACCGACGACCTGTTCACCGAGACCACGCCCTACGAGCCGAGCTCGCCGTATTCGGCGTCGAAGGCCGGCTCCGACCACTTGGTGCGCGCCTGGCACCGCACGTATGGCCTGCCGGTGCTGGTCACCAATTGCTCAAACAATTACGGGCCCTTCCACTTCCCCGAGAAGTTGATCCCCCATGTGATTCTCAATGCCATCCATGGCGAACCGCTGCCGGTGTATGGCGATGGGTCGCAGATCCGCGATTGGCTGTTTGTCGAAGACCATGCCCGAGCGCTGTTCGAAGTAGTGTCGCGCGGCACCGTGGGCGAAACCTACAACATCGGCGGGCACAACGAGAAGCGCAACCTGCAAGTGGTGGAAACCATCTGCGAACTGCTCGATGAGCTGCGCCCCCGCGATGAAGAGCTGGGCTCATACAAGGAACTGATCACCTTCGTTACCGACCGCCCCGGGCATGACCGTCGTTACGCCATTGATGCGAGCAAGATCGAGCGTGAGCTCGGTTGGCGACCACAGGAAACCTTTGAAAGCGGCCTACTCAAAACGGTTCAGTGGTATCTGGATAATCAAGAGTGGTGGCAACGAGTCCTTAACGGTGAGTACCGCCCGGAGCGTCTTGGCCATATCGGTTGAACCATTCAAACCCTGCCTCTATTCAACTCTGAAGGGAATCCTCATATGAAAGGCATCATTTTGGCGGGCGGCTCCGGCACCCGCTTGCATCCCATTACCCGTGGTGTATCCAAACAACTGCTGCCGGTCTACGACAAACCGATGATTTATTATCCGTTGTCGGTATTAATGCTCGCGGGCATTCGCGAGATATTGATTATCTCCACCCCGCAGGACTTGCCCAACTTCCAGAACCTGTTGGGTGATGGCTCTTCTTTCGGCATTGAACTCAGTTATGCCGAACAACCTTCTCCCGATGGTCTGGCCCAGGCCTTTCTGATCGGCGAGGATTTTATCGGCGACAGTAATGTGGCGCTGATTCTGGGCGACAACATCTTTTACGGTTATGGCTTCAGCGCCTTGCTGCGTGAAGCATCGCAACGACAGACCGGTGCCACCGTCTTCGGTTATCGAGTCAGTGATCCGGAGCGTTTTGGCGTTGTCGAGTTCGACGATAACGGCAAGGCGATCTCGATCGAAGAGAAGCCAAAACATCCGAAGTCCGACCATGCTGTCACCGGCTTGTATTTCTACGATAAAGACGTTGTGAGCATTGCAAAGCAAGTCAAACCTTCGATCCGCGGCGAGCTCGAAATCACGGACGTGAACAACGCCTACCTGGAGCGCGGAGATCTGCACGTCAGCGTGCTGGGGCGTGGTTTTGCCTGGCTGGACACCGGGACCCATGATTCGTTGATGGAGGCCGGGCATTTCGTCCAGACCATCGAAGCGCGTCAGGGCTTGAAAGTGGCTTGTCTGGAGGAGGTGGCGTACCACCAAGGTTGGTTGTCGGCCGCGGAACTCGATAAACAAGCCACCGCGTTACACAAAACCGGTTACGGCCAATATCTGGCACGGGTGCTGAATACGGAGCCCGCAAAATGAATGTCATCAATACCCGGCTGCCCGGTGTACTGATCATCGAGCCTAAAATCTTCGGCGATGCCCGCGGGTTCTTTCTCGAGAGCTACCACCAGCAGCGTTATCGCGACGCCGGCATCGAATTGCCTTTCGTCCAGGACAATCACTCGCGCTCGCAGTATGGCGTGTTGCGTGGTTTGCACTTCCAAAAGACCCGGCCCCAAGGCAAGTTGGTGCGGGTCACCCAAGGTGCGGTGTACGACGTGGTAGTGGACATCAATCCCCAATCCCCCACCTGTGGTGAACATGTGGGCGTCAAGTTGACCGCCGACAACCATCTTCAGCTTTGGGTGCCGCCGGGTTATGCCCACGGTTTCTGTGTGCTCAGTGATACCGCTGATTTTCAATACAAATGCACCGATCTGTATTACCCCGAGGACGAGGGTGGTCTGCTCTGGAATGACCCGGAACTGGACATCGCCTGGCCGTTGGAGTCGCCTGTACTCTCGGAAAAAGACTTGCGCAACCCGCGCTTGCGCACGGTGTTGAGTGGGGAATGACGGATTAATAATGGTCTATAGTTAACATTAACTATTTATGACCGATGTATTGAGCCTTGGATATTCATTCACATAGAACTTTGCGGGATAAGAATTCGGGAAAATCCTGACTAATAATAACAATCGGCGTCAGGCACGAGGTGTTCAAGGTCTCGAGTTTGTGCCGAAAATGTCTTATTGGGTAGTGAACGTCTTGAAAAATCTCCTTTTCGTCAAAGCGTCCTGCCCTGCGCAAGCGCTTTTGAGGATGAGGTGAGGAGGCTCGGCATATGGCATGCAATGCCTATAAATGACATCCTCCAAAGGAGGCAATGTGCATGAACTGTCTCGTTCAATATACGGGTGTCAGTTCTATTCACCTGCTGTTCATTCCCGGTCCCTAGTATCAAATCTAATGCATAGTTGATGTCGAGAAGGAGTCTGATATGAAGAAACTACTTACGGCCGGCTTGCTGGCTGTCATGAGTACCGCGGCGTTGGCAGCGGATGAACCAGTGAGCAAGACGGTGAGCGAAAGCGAGCCACTGTCGTTGAACACCCCGCTGGTCGGGGACGTGACGGTCGCCGAAACTGTTGTGATCGGCGCGGCAATCGCTGGCGCTGCAGTGGCCGCTTCAAACTCCGGTGGCAGCTCCAATGGCGGTACCTCCGGAACAGGCGGCACCACCGGCACCGGTGGTACTACCGGTACCAACTAATACCCCGCGAAGTGTGTTGTTCAAGATCACTCAGAACTTTCTGGGTGATCTTGTTTTAGATTTGCCCTCGACTAGCGTAGTGCCATTATGATCCGTAGATTATCTGTTGTTATGCTGGCAAGTATCAGCTTGTCCGGCTGTATGTTTTCGCCTGGTCAACACATGGACACCAGTCAAATGGTCAGTGATGGTTCTCCGGAAAGTAGCCGGGTGGAGCTTATTCCGATCACGCCTAAATTGATTGCCATGGATGCCGCCACGCAAGTTCGCGAATCGGTTCCCGCAGCATTGTCGTCCTATGTGCCTGGCGGTTATCGCGTGGGTGCCAATGACCTGTTGTTCATCACGGTCTGGGATCACCCCGAGTTGACGGCGCCTTCTGGCCCGCAACAGCAAATCGATGCCAACGGTCGACTGGTTCGTCCGGACGGCACGCTGTTTTATCCCTACATCGGTAATATTCCGGCCGCGGGTAAAACCATTGAAGAGCTGAGAGCCTATATCGCCGAGCGTTTATCGCAATTTGTCGAAAGCCCACAGGTTGACGTCAGCGTTTTGCGTTTCGCCAGCCAAACCGTGGTGGTTTCCGGTGCGGTACTCAAAGCTGGCCAGCAACCGATCACCACCAACCCGTTGAGTGTGGTGGAGGCCGTTGGCGCGGCCGGTGTGGACCCGTTGAACGCAGATTTGTCGGGCCTGACGCTGACCCGTGACGGGCGCGAATACAAGCTGGATCTGGACATGCTCAATCGCCCGGACGCACAGCTGCAGGGCGTTTACCTCAAGGGTGGCGACCGGTTGTACTTGCCTTATAACGACCAAAAGCGAATCTATGTCATGGGTGAGGTCAACCAGCCTCGCGCGTTGAGCTTCAAGAGCAAATCGATCAACCTGACCGATGCTCTGGGCACGGTGGGTGGCTTGAACCAGAACACCTCCAACGGCAACGCGGTGTACGTGATTCGCGGCGCGGATAACCTTGAAACTGAACCGGCCAAAGTGTTCCAGCTCGATGCCGAATCCCCTTCGGCCCTGGTGCTGGCCACCCGTTTCGATTTGCAACCGCAAGACATCGTCTACGTTGGTCCGGCCGGCGTGACGCGCTGGAACCGTTTGATCAGCCAGCTTCTGCCTACGGCCGCAGTCCTCGGGACCGGCGCCAGCTCTGTTAATAACCTCAGCGAAGCTAACAGCAGATAAGGCTCTATCCCGCCGTGAAAATTTTGCCTACCTGTGCCTGTCTGACGATGGCGCTCTTGTTGTGCGGGTGTAATCCGTTGATGAAGGCTTCCTGGGACACCCTTGGAGCTTCCATCACGGGGCCTGCCTCCATCCACTTGACCCGTGCTCAGGTCGACGCCGTGCCGTATCCGCAGATCCTGGTCACCACCACCTCCAGCGAGGGGGTGATGGCCATGGCCCGTCGGCGCGGTGACCTGCAGTTCTGGGTTGCTTCCGGCAAGCAAGTGTTGATGATGCGCGACGGTCTGGTGGTACGCACCGTCGGGCTGGGCGTTTCTCTTGACGGCACTCGCTTTAATGAAGAGTCGCCGTTCAAGCGCGGCCTTCAGCATTTGCCTGATGGCTATACCAGCACGCGCTGGATCGACATCTATGACGGCAACCGTATCGGCATTGCGGTCGACAGCCGTTTCAGCACCCATGGCATCGAGACCATCAGCATTCTGGACAAGGATTACGCCTTGCTGCGCATCGACGAGCAGGTGGATGCACCCACCCTGAATTTCCACGCCACCAACCGCTACTGGGTCGACCCCCAGGACGGTTTCATCTTGCGCAGCGAGCAGCACCTGACGCCGCAATTGTTCCTGAAAATCGTGCAGTTACGCCCTGATCGGGGGGCTGCCCGTTGAAGTGTCCGAACCTTTTGTTGCTGGGTTTGTTCTTGATCGGTCCGGGCATGAGCCAGGCAGCCGTCACGGTGAGTGGTGATGTGCGCAGCCCCGGGCCCGTCGACGTCAAACCCGGTGCACGTTTGATGGACGTCATTCGAGAGGCCCAACCCAACGCCGAAAGTTACTGGCTGGGTGCTGCGTGGCTGCACCGCTCATTGGAGGATCAGCAAACGCGTTTGAAGGCCGGCGTCTTGTTCGATCTGAAGTTGCTACAACGGGGTGCCTTGCTGGATGGCAAGGGCACGCGAGCAGACTTGAGCAAGCGCCTGTATGAGCAGATCGAGCGGCTGCCGGTCACCGGGCGTCAGGTCGCGGTGCTCGACCCGATCGCCGTGGAAGTGGGCTTCGCCCGCAACGCTTTGCTGGATGATGGTGACCGACTTATTTATCCCGCGCGGCCGTCCACTGTTGAAGTCCTTGGGGCAGTCGCGCAGTCCTGTCATGTGCCTTACCGCGGCCTGCAGGAAGTCCGTGCTTATGCTCTGGACTGCACCATTCTCGACGATGCCGAACGCGATTATTTATGGCTGATTCAGCCCGACGGCCAGGTGCGGCGTGTGGGCGTGGCGGCATGGAACCGTGAGGAGGGCGTCGTGGCTGCTCCTGGCAGCAAGATCCTGGTGCCGATCAGGAACGACGACCTTGAGGTGCCGACTCCCGAGCTCAATCAACAACTGGCCGAGTTTCTCGCCACTCAACCCTTGGCTGAGGTGGCCCCTTGAAGTACCCCTTTAAGTTACGTTTTGCTGCTGTATTGCTCCTGCCCTGCGGATTTGCTCACGGTGAACCGCGCTACACCCAGAGTGATTTTGGTGGCGTCGGTCTGTTACAGACCCCCACCGCGCGTATGGCCCCCGCGGGGGAGTTGAGCGCCACGGCCAGTCGTACTGACCCTTATTCGCGCTACAGTTTTTCCTTGCAGCCGCTCGATTGGCTGGAGGGCTCGTTTCGTTACACGGCGATCACCAACCGCAATTACGGTCCCGAGGATTTTAGCGGCGACCAGAGCTTCAAAGACAAGGCCATTGACATCAAGGCGCGGCTTTGGGAAGAAACTCGCTGGGCGCCGCAAGTCGCCATTGGAGCCCGGGACATCGGCGGTACCGGGTTGTTTTCCAGCGAGTATTTCGTCGCCAACAAGCGTTATGGCGACCTGGATTTCAGCCTTGGCATTGCCTGGGGCTATCTGGGTAATCGAGGGGATTTCAGCAACCCGCTGGCGGTCTTCGGCAGCAAGTTCAACGACCGACCAGAGAGCTCGGCGGCTGTCGCGAGGGCAGGGGACGTGAACACCAATGCTTACTTCAGGGGCCACCCTTCGTTGTTTGGCGGGATCGCCTATCAAACACCGTGGGCACCGCTGAGCCTGAAGCTTGAGTACGAGGGCAACGATTACAAGAATGAACCGCTGGACAACTCGATCAAGCAGGACCTGCCGATCAACATCGGCGTGGTCTACAAACTCGCGGACAGTATCGATCTGAGTGCTGGCTGGGAGCGTGGCAATACGGCGATGTTCGGCATTACCCTGCACACCAACTTTGTCAGCCGCAAGGCACCGGCCAAGACGTACGACCCTCCCGCCGAGCCGTTGCCGGCGCAGGAGCCGTCGACTCCGGCTGACCAGGTCAACTGGGCCGATGTCTCCAACCGGCTGCAGCAAAATGCCGGCTACAAGGTGAAACGCATCACTCAGCGTGGCTCCGAGTTGATGGTCTATGGTGAGCAGTCTCGCTATTTTTATCCGTCCAAAGCCGTCGGGCGAGCCAGCCGGATTCTTGATAACAGCGTCAATCAGGACATCGATTGGTTCACCCTGGTGAATCAGCGTTATGACATGTCCATCGAGGAAACCAGCGTGCCGCGCGAAACGTTCCGCGCGGTCGTGAACAATGACCAGCCGTTGAAGGATTTGCACCGTACGACCGAGGTCAACCCGGCGATGGCGCACCGGGAAACCACGCTCTACACCCAGGCGCTGGAACCGTTCACCTATGGCCTCGGCCTGGGCTACAAACAGAACATCGGCGGCCCTGATGGATTGCTTTATCAGTTCACTGCCGATGCCGACGCGGAGTACCGTTTCACCCGCAATACCTGGTGGAGCGGTTTGCTCAGTGTCAACCTGCTGAACAACTACGACAAGTTCACCTACGATGCGCCGAGCGGGCTGCCGCGAGTGCGCACCGATTTGCGTCAATACATGACCACCTCCGATGTGACGATGCCGACGTTCCAGTTCAACCATGCAAAACAGCTGGATCAGGACTTGTATGGCATGGTCTACGGCGGCTATCTGGAATCCATGTACGCTGGCGTTGGCAGCGAAGTGCTGTATCGACCCACGGGGAAACGCTGGTCGGTGGGCGCTGACCTGAACTTCGTGCGCCAGCGCGATTATGATCAGGGCTTTGGCCTGCGTGACTACAAGACCGTGACGGGCCATGTCACCAGCTATACTGAACTGCCCAATGACATGCTTGCAGCAGTCAGCGTCGGGCGTTATCTGGCGCGGGACTGGGGCACCACCGTGGACTTGTCGCGGGTGTTCAAGAACGGCGTGAAGTTTGGCGCCTGGGTCACGCTGACCAGCGCGTCGAAGGAGGAGTATGGCGAGGGCAGCTTCGACAAAGGGATCTATGTTTCCATCCCGTTCGACGAACTGATGAGTACCTCTACCATGCGTCGGGCCAACATCGTCTGGGCGCCACTGACCCGCGATGGCGGTGCACGCCTGAGCCGTGCCTACTCGCTGCAAACCATGACCGACGGACGTGATAGCGACCTGTTCTACAACAACTTCGAGAAAATTACCGAATGATCACGTGGCTCAAGGGCTTGGTCGAATTACCATTCTGGCTCCGGGGCCTGGTCTTTGCCGCGGTGACCGTGATTCTGCTATTCGCGGGTTTGCGCTCTCAGCCGATCCCGGAGCTGTTTGTCGAAGAGGACAAGCTCCATCACTGGATTGGCTTTCTGGTATTTGCGTGCAGCTGCCGCCTGGCCTTTCCCACTGTGAAATTTCGCTGGGTCGCCGTGGGGTGTTTGCTCACTGGCGTACTCATCGAGGCCATGCAAGGTTTGATGCCACTGCGCACGGCTTCGCCCTACGACATGCTGGCAAATACTGTCGGCGTGTTGATGGGGTTATTGATTTCAAGGTATTGGGTGCGCTGAAAGGCGTTAAAAACGCCCGGAGTTTCAGGCTGTGTGAAAACGCAACCTGCGATGGTTTAAAGAAAATGCCCCGACTTGTCGGGGCATTTGCTTTTCTGAAGTCTGAAAAATAAAGGGCCTCTCAGCCTATCAGCGCCATCAGCTTTTGCGCCCCCAACACCTTGATGGCTCTCTTCAATTCCCTCCAGCAATACCTCTCTTGCCAACTCTCTTGCCACTTTATCCGGGCTAATGCCTGTCGCCGCAGCCGAGCTTGCAAGGCTGCGTTCGACTCGGGCTGCGTTAAAGGAACGTAGTCTTGGCCGATGATCACGAGGCATTAAGCTATCAACTAGACGCTTTATGGAGGGGGGGGGCTGCTATCGAAATGGCTGTCCAAGTTCAGGCAGTTAAAGATAAACACCCTAAGCCCTAGGATGTAAAAAGCTGTGGCAGATCCTCCTGGACACTATTGCATCGAAGCGGAGGATCTGACTTAGGTACTTCAGCTAGCCCCTGAAGCTAAAGCTGGCTGATCTTCAGAGCGTCTATCGATAGGGTTGGTCTGTATAGGATCCCCCAAATAACTCTAGCCGATTACTGCACAGTCCAAATTTACTGATTAGGTTCTTACTTGTAACTCTGGGCGGCTTCTGTTTTTAAAGTTAAAAATTGTTTTTTGTATAGGGGATTCAATTAATAAATACACTATGTGTCCGACCGCAATTGAGAAAGCTGCCAGTATCAGGCATGAGACAAAGCTTGGGGGTAGAAATTTTGCGCCAGCTTTGATCACATACATATGTATTAGGTAGGTGGTGTAAGAGCTGTCACCTAAAAGTTTGGGGATGACTAATGTTTTCTTCAGCTTTAGTCCGCTGGCGCCATAAATAATGAGGGCGGCACCAAATCCCGCACTTAAAAATCGAGTGTTGAAATGCGGGCCATCAAAGTATGCGCCGGTCGTTAGGGCCAAAAATCCAAGACCCATCAGCAGTAGGGCGTGTTTGCTAGAAGGGGTAGAGAGTTTCGCTATGATCATTCCTAAGCAAAACTCTAATATGATAGGATTTGTATAAAGAGTTAGGTAGTAATTGTCGAATTGACTATGAGCAAGTGAAAGCATGCAAAACATAAGAATGATTGCGGCGAGGCCCTTGCGGTAGTTAATGGCAGTGAAAGCCGCGAAAACCATATAGAAAAACATTTCATAAACTAAAGTCCATCCGACTGGGATAATGGTGGACTGTACATCACTGTTTGGGATTTTTGTAGGAAGAAACAAAAGGCTCTTGATTAAGAAGTCGACATCAATGGTCTTTTCAGATAGCGACGGTTTGTACATTATCGCAAGGGCGATTAGTATTGTAATGGTCCAGTACATTGGGGTTATTCGTACTAGTCTTTTATAGAGGAAGGACTTCCAGTCTAGCCTGCTTCCTTTGTATTTTTCTGTGGTTTTTACCATCAGGAAGCCGCTAATTACAAAAAAAATATCCACGCCTGTCGCTAATATGTGATGAGCGAAAGGGGAGTTGTAATTTTTGTAAATAACCATAAAGCTTATTGCGTGAAAAATCACGACCATTAATGCGGCTAATCCTCGCATGTAGTGAATTCCAATAAGCATTTTACTTCTCCTTCTGTGAATGTTCCGGCTGGAATGACTTGGCTTTATGGTGTTCTATGTTTTGTGTGTGGTCAGGATTTATAATTTTCAATGCTCTTAAGGGGCTGCGGATGGAGTGCGTCTAAACAAGATTCTTTACCATTTATTGTGAATTGGTGCGCGTTATGATGGCTGACAAATAATAACGTGATGGTCTTGTTAGGCTTTTAGAGGAGAGGCTTGAGGCGCGTTTGCTTCGTACGCTAAGTTAGATTCGAAGGATTGTGCAGTGCACAAACTTACCCCGCCGTTTGCTATGTCGAAAGGTCAATTAGGTGATGAAGTGTTCACTCTTGTGTGTGTTGGTTTCTTATGCTCGTCAACCATAACGTTTAGCAGATTATTTGTAAGCGTCCAGCCAACACATCGTCCGAACTACAATATTAAGTGCGATGGTATCTGCATATTTTGATCTGGCCCCGAAAGTTTGGACATCAACATCGGGGGGGCATGAAAAACTACACAGAACAGACGAAATTGTCGGTTGTTCAGGAGTGCCTGCAACCAGGCGTGACGGCTTCCGGGGTTGCCATCTAACACGGCATCAACGCTAACGTCATCCGCAAATGACTCCCGCTTTATTGTGATCGACCGCCAGCATAGTTACCTGCGTTCATACCTTTGAAGGTTGAGCCGAAGCCCTAGCCCAAATCGTCAGTGATTGTCGAGCTGCCAGTCGGGCATCAAACGCTCACAGTGAAATAGCCAACGTCCGATCCTGATAGCTGCGCACGCCTCGTCTGCGGGCTCACTCGATGATCCGCGTCGACGTCATCTGGCTCGCCACTGAACGGATGGACATCCGCGCCGGTACCGAGACCGTGCTGGTCCGGGTGATTGCCGTATTCGGCGCGGCGAAGCCAGACTGTGCTTACGGCGATGGCGCTAATCGCCGATTGAAAAGTGAAAGCCAGAAGCATTTTCCTCTAGCGTGTATCGAAGGATTTACAGTTGGAGGTCAGTCTCAGGTTGGCTCATCACTGGCCACGTCGTATTCGAATTTTTTTGCCATCTCTGCTTAAAACCCAATTTCCTGTATCACCACAAAGAATATAAAGATTGGCCCCAAATTCACGACTGCTTCGTCAGAGCGCAGCCTTTGGCAGCGGCTACAAAAAAAGAGTGCGAAGGAGATGAGATAGAGGGGGGCCGGGCAGTCATAAGTCTGACTGCCCGGATTGCAGCGTTGTTAACCGCTAGCTGAAGAATAGAAGGTGAACATCGCAGCAGTTAATAAATATCCTTGGAAAACAGCGTAAAAGGGGTCTTGATCAGGATCTTGATGTCGAGCCACAACGACCAGTTGTTGATGTAGTTGAGGTCGATCTCCACACGCTTTTGCATCTTGTCGAGGGTCTCGGTTTCGCCACGGCAGCCGCTGATCTGGGCCAGCCCGGTGATGCCCGGTTTGATTCGATGGCGGGCCATGTAAGCCTGGATCTTGCCGGTGTAGTAGTCGTTATGGGCGACCGCATGTGGCCGTGGCCCGACCAGCGCCATATGGCCTTGCAGCACGTTGAAGAACTGCGGCAGTTCATCGATGGAGGTGCGTCGAATGAAGCGGCCGACCGCAGTAATGCGTGGGTCTTCACGGCCGGCCTGGCGGACCTGGTGGTCGTCGTGCAAGCGCATAGAGCGGAACTTCCAGACTTTGATGATCTTGCCGTTCCAGCCGTGCCGCTCCTGTTTGAAGATGATCGGGCCCGGGGAAGAAATCTTCACGGCGGCGGCGATCACCAGAAGCAGAGGGCTGAAGCCGATCAGCGCGAGGGCGGCGAGGCTTCTGTCCAGCAAGGTCTTGCTCAGCGCTGCTGTTGGGTAACTGGTCAGCGGGCTTTCATTGAGGTGGATGGCAGGCAGGCCGTCCAGTTCGCTGATGGAGTGATTGAGCAAGGTCATGCTGCCCAGGTCGGGAACCCAGACCACATCGACATTGGCGTCGAGCAGGTCGATGTACAGCGCCTCGACCTGTTTGGCTTCGCTCAAGGGCAGCGCGATGTACAGCCGCCGGACGTCGTGCACCTGGATCAGCTCACGCAGTTCCTGCAATGGGCCCAGAACCCGGTGGGCATTGACCTGGGTCGATAGCTCGTTGGGATTTGAGCTGATCAGGCCCACCAGCGGCGGATACTCGGTTTTGGTCAGTTTGTCTGCCAGATTCACCGCCAGTTGATCGGTGCCGATAATCAGGGTGTTGTACTGGCTGTGCAATTGCCGCTGGTAGTGCTTGGAAAAACTGTGCAATGGCAGGTACAGCAAGGCCTGAATGCAATAACCGGCCGTGGCCCAGACCACGATGATTTCCCGGGAGAACAATTCGCTGGTCTTGCTGAAAAAACCAATACTGGTCAGTCCGGCCAGCAGCAGCAGCCATCCCAGTAGCAGACGCGCCAAGCCGCTGAGGTAGCTATGCTGCTTGTGATAGACCAGCAGCAGGGAGTAGGAAGGGACCGAACCGAGGAACGTGAGTACTGCAAGCACACGATAATGGGCGTCGATTTCTCCTGTCTGGTACAACGCCAGACCAAATAACAATGTATTGACCGAAGTGATGGCAATTATCCATTGCCCCCAGAAGGTCAGTCCTTTGGTTATGTTATTTCGATTAATACGATTATGTACCATCGCGGTGTCCTCGGGCCTGCGCCACGTTGTGTATCAGTCGACGGTTAATAAATGGCAGCCACGCACAAAGGCTGAGCGAGCGCGTCAGTCAGGAAATGTTTTTATTATTAGAAGGGAATAACGGGGCTTATGGCTGGCCATCCAGGCTTTGTTTTAAAGTCAGCTGATACGGTTGTCTCAGTGTCTGGTTTTATACTAGTACCTAAATCTTCGTGGGTGTCTGACGAATTATAACGGCCACTCTTTTAGAGGCCTTGTTATAAAAGGTCGTGCTGTTTTGTTAGGAGGATATCGCTCAATCATCTATATAATTGCGGCATTCGAAAAACGTTTGCCGGCTAGGCGAGGGGAAAGCGGAGCGTGCGCCATAGGAGAGTTTATGGCGATAGTCAGGATATGCGATGGGAAGAGGCAGGTGGTGGGTGTGGGTGGTGTATCAAGTGGGGCGGAGAATCGCGTTTATTGTTATTGTTTTTTGCGATCCTTCGCTCAGTAAGCGACTCTTATCCTTTGTGCCAGGCAGTAACCACGGTTTCTAACCGAGCGGATCAGCCGTTCTCCATTGGCTGCCGTCTTGAACTTTTTCTGCAATCGGCTCAGGCACATTTCAAGGCCGCTATATTGGTCCGGGTCTTTGTCGATGCGTAGAATAAGATCGTTTTTGCTGAGTACACGTCGATCGCTGAGTACCAGTTGGGTGAGCATTAACGATTCGGTACCGGTCAATGGAATAGTGATGTCTTCTTTGGCCAGTGTTCGATCGTCAGCGTTAAACCACCAGATATCAGGATTGCCCTGGGACTCTTTAACCCGACTGACTGCCGAGATGAACTCTTCGTCAGCCACCGGCTTCTTGAGAAAGCCATCAACACCGAAGTGCGAGAAGTGATTGAGTTCTGAAGATTCAGAGTTGGGTGTTATGAGGATGATTTCCGCATCTTTTTGATTTTTACGGATGAAACTGACATCGCTTAGCGATATGTCCGCCTGGTCGAGCAGGATGTGCGTGAATCGACTCTTTCGGATGCGTTCGCTGCTGAGTTTACCTGACTCGATTTCAACAGATAAATACAGGCGTTGCGCGAGAAGCGATTCGATTGCTTGTCGTGCCAGTTGGTCGCGGGTGAAAATCAGAAAGCTGTTATTCAGCGTATTCACAATAAGGTTCCTTCCTAGTCTGGTGAAATTTTCAAAACTTAAATAAGCTCAGTCGGCGAGTAGTACCTCCCCTGAAAAAAGTCGAAGGGCATGCTGCGAGCCAGTGTGTGTAGCGCTTTGTGCTCCACCCTGTCCGCCACGAATTTGATCTTGCTGTCATGGATCATGCCGCTTAGGCAGTCATAAGACCTGTTGAAAAAATCCTGGCTGTTTTCGACCATGATGTCGAAATTGGATTTGGTCAGGTCCACTTTTATGTAATCGAAGAGGGCCAGGCTGATCAGTTTTTCGGTGCTGTCGTCGCTTAAATCATAGCCATCGAAAGCGATCTCGATACCATTGTCTTTCAATAAGTGAATATGATTGATAATAGTTCTTTTTTCTTTCAGGTTGAACGACAGGAACGAACTGCTGTTAATGCTGGGGATTAGCTGTTGCTCATGCTTTTTGAGTATCGCTTGAGCATCGTTCATTTCCTTGATCAGCGCTTTATCCAATAAAGCAGATTGATTCATGGTCACGAACAGTTTGTTTGGTGCCGGTGCGGAATGGGAAGGTGTCGCCTCAATCTGTGAGAGGGCATTCAATTGGATCCGTGTGAGGACTTCGTAATAAGTCGCCAGTGGATGATCGGAATGCAGTTGTTGATACCCCTTGTTCAGAGGTGTCTCCTGTTTGGTCGCCTTGGCATAGATTTCGCTGCCGAACAGTTCATCGTTTCGTTTCAGAATCGATTGCCTGAAGAATACCAATGCGAAGTTTTCGTGCGCTATAGCTTGCCTGCTGGGCTCCATTTCCTAGTCCTTTAAGAGTGAAAATTTGTTTGATTGACTGAGACGACCCCTCGAAGCAGTCGATAACCATAACCACGTACACTGTGAATGATGTTAATGCCAAAGTGTTTTTTGATTTTATTTCGAAGCCGGCTTATGGATTTCTCCAGGACGCGTGAGTCGTAGAGTTTTATATTCAAGCCCATGGACTCGGCCATGCAATCATGGTGCAGGATATTGCCTTCTGCATTGATAAGCGCATCCAGGGCTTTCATTTCCTGATAGGCCAGATCCAGTTTGTATTCATCGTTGTATAAGTGCAGGCATGTTTGGTCCAGAGTCAACTTTATACTCGGCTGCCATTCAGGGGTTTCGAGCAGTTCTGAGAGTAACCTGGCTTTTTCATCCTGATCGTTAGGTACATTGATGCAGTGATTGGCTCCGGCCAGGTAACATTCAATTTTAGCGTGCGGAGAGCGATAGTTGATTGCAACGATAATGGCCAGTTCTGTCGGATTCGTACGTAACTTCTTGATCAGTGCCAGGCTATCATTAAATATGGAGGGGGTTTCAATATCGATCAGTACGGTATCGAGTGTTTGCGTTTCGATATCCATGCTTGCCGGGTTTGGATAATCTAATGTATAAACATTTGTGAGATTAGGTACAAATAGTTGGCGAAGTTTCTCTGTCGAGCGCCAAGTGCGCCCAATAGCGAGAATACCTCTCTGGCTATTTTCGATTTTGCTCTCAGTACTCATCATGCAAATTACTCATATGTGCTGGCGTTGCAATCTTAATACACAAAATACTGACGTTATCTGACTTTTTATAACATTTCCCGTCTGGAACACACGTACTCCATGCCCTGTAGTTTTAGCTGATTCAATGACATAGGCAAATGCCGAGGCTTAAGCCCATTGGTGTTTGTGATCGGACTTAGTTGGTGGCCCCTTTCAGTCGGACTAGGCTTTTTAGGTTGACTTTTCTATGAGCAGCAATACAGATGCGATGGCTAATTGCCCACCTTGCTGCAGAACGAAGCACAACTGCGGAGTCTTGCGTATGAACGGTGCGGATGTCCGCATTTTTGAAAATTGGAGTTGATTTATAAGGATATTCCACGGTGTTCTAGGGTGATGTAGGTGCACGTTGGGATGGCGATTAGTACAGCGACAGCCTCTTTTTAGGGCGAATGACCATATTAATTGAGGCTTTTCGCATTATATTAGTAATATTTATGTACGAAAGTATAATTGTCAGCGGGTAGTTATTCTGTTTGGCTATTGAAAAATCCCAAAGCTGATATTAAAGCGCCATTAAATTTTATGTACTAACCGTCCTTTTTGCAATTAACCCTCCACGCAACGCCAAACCGATCGACCAGCATTGCGAAACGGACCGCCCAGAACGTCGCCTCCAGCGGCAGCAAAAAACCGTTCTGCCTCCGCCACACTGTCGACATTTCGTAAAAGCGGCCTCGCAGTCGCCGTTGAAGATCAGGCAGTTATTGAGGGGGACGTTCAGGTTCGTGCTCGAATGCCGGTGGGCATTGACTCCAGATAGCAAAGCGCTGAAACCTGGCGAGCGGTGGTATTTTTCAGGTGTTTTTCTATGGGCCAAGCGAGGCTTATCGCCTTGTGATGGCTTGTTTCACGTACTGTAGAACCGCCGCGCTTCTCTGACATCTGCCAGCGAGTCCCTCGTCCTATGCCCGTCCTGACCCGCTTCGCCTCTTTGCTCGACCAGGCGAGACGTGCCTTGTTGCTGGTCTGGGGAACGTCCCGCGGGCTGTTTCTGGGATTGGTGCTGGCAACTCTGGTTGCCGGTGTGCTGCCGGCGCTGGCGGCCTGGTTGGGGCAGCGGATTGTCGATGCCGTAGTCACGGCCATGCAATTGCACGCCCAACAGGGCAGTGCGCCATTATGGCCGGTTGTGCGGTATGTGCTGTTTGAAGCAGGCGTGCTTGCGTTGCTGTCCGGGACACAGCGTGCATTGTCGGTTCAGCAATCGCTATTGCGGGTGCAGTTGGGGCAGAAGGTCAACACGATGATTCTGGAAAAAGCCCAGACGTTATCGTTGGTGCAGTTCGAGAATTCCGAGTTCTACGACAAGCTGGTACGGGTGCGACGCGAGGCATCGACCCGGCCGCTGGCGCTGGTGATGAAGTCGCTGGGGCTGATCCAGAACCTGATCGTGTTGATCAGTTTCGGTGTGTTACTGGTGCATTTTTCGCCGTGGGCGCTGGTGCTGCTGGTGGTTGGGGCGTTGCCGGTGTTCTTTGCCGAAGCGCATTTTTCCGGGGACGCCTTTCGCCTGTTCACGCGCCGGGCGCCGGAGAGTCGGCAGCAGAATTACATCGAGACGCTGCTCTCCCACGAGGGTTACATCAAAGAGGTGAAACTGTTCGGTTTCGCGCCGCTGCTGTTGCAGCGTTATCGGGACACGTTTGCGCGTCTCTACGCCGAAGACCGGCGCCTGACATTGCGTCGTGATGGCTGGGGATTTGTACTGGGACTGCTGGGCACCACGGCGTTTTATCTGGCCTACGCCTGGGTCGTGGTCGATACCGTTCACGGCAATATCACCCTTGGGCAAATGACCATGTACCTGGTGCTGTTCAAGCAGGGGCAGGCCGCCGTGAGCAGCAGTTTGAGCGCGATCAGTGGTCTTTACGAGGATGGCCTTTACCTGTCGAGCCTCTACGAGTATTTGGCCGAACCGGTTATTGCCGATAGCGGAAGCCTTACCGTGGGCGCGGTGCCCGGCGACGGTTTGCGTTTCGAGAACGTCGGTTTCCGTTATCCGGGAGCGAGCCGCGCCGCTTTGCAGGGTATCGATCTGCACCTGATGCCTGGACACAGCGTTGCCCTGGTGGGGGAAAACGGCTCGGGCAAAACCACGCTGATCAAGTTGCTGACTCGGCTGTATCGCCCCGATCAGGGCCGTATTTTGCTGGATGGCAGCGATTTGCAGTCCTGGGACGAAGAAGCGCTGAGACGACGCATCGGCGTGATCTTCCAGGACTATATTCGCTACCAGTTCTCCGTGGGCGAGAACATCGGCGTGGGCGATACGTTGGCGTTCAACGATGAAATGCGTTGGCAGCAAGCGGCCGCCGAGGGCATGGCCGCGCCCTTTATCGAGCGCCTGGATCGCGGTTACGCCACGCAATTGGGGCGGTGGTTTGCCGGTGGGCAGGAGTTGTCCGGGGGGCAATGGCAAAAAATCGCCTTGTCTCGCGCTTACATGCGCCGCGACGCCGATATTTTGATTCTGGATGAGCCAACCTCTGCCCTGGACCCTGCGGCGGAAGCGGCGGTGTTCGAGCATTTCAGTCAACACACCGAAGACCGCATGACGTTGCTGATTTCTCATCGGTTCTCCAGCGTGCGCAATGCCGATCACATCATCGTGCTGGACCAGGGTTCGATCCTTGAGCGAGGCGATCACGACAGCCTGGTCGAGGCGGGCGGGCGGTATGCGCAGTTGTTCAACGTGCAGGCTCGTGGTTACCGATAGCGCGTCAATCCCCTGTGGGAGCGGGCTTGCTCGCGAAAGCGGTGTGTCATTCAACATTGATGCTGGCTGACCCGACGCCTTCGCGAGCAAGCCCGCTCCCACAGGGATTGCGTTTAACTGGCTTCATGGCATTTGCGGCAACTCTTGCGGCCGCAAATCAAACACCAACACCTCGGCATCCACGCCGTTGCTCAAGGTCAGCACCTGTTCTTCCCGAACCCGCACACCATCGCCTTCCTGCAACTGCACGCCGTTCAACTCGACACTGCCGCGCGCCACATGCACATAGGCGTAACGATCGGCGGCCAGTTCCAGGGTGGCGCTTTCCTTGCCGTCGATCAGGCCGGCATATACCCGCGCATCCTGTCTTACTTTCAGCGAACCGTTGGTGCCGTCCGGGGAGATGATCAGCTGCAAGCGCCCGCGTTTTTTCTGCGTGCTGAAGTGTTCTTGCTGATAACGCGGTTTGGCGCCGCTAACCTCTGGCACGATCCAGATTTGCAGGAAGTGCACCGGTTTGTTCGTCGAATGGTTGAACTCGCTGTGAGCCACGCCGCTGCCAGCGCTCATCAACTGCACATCACCGGGATGGATCACCGAACCGGTGCCTAAGGTGTCCTTGTGTTCCAGGGCACCTTCGAGCACATAGGAAAAAATCTCCATGTCGCGGTGAGGGTGCTGGCCAAAGCCTTTGCCAGCCGCCACGCGGTCGTCGTTGATCACCAGCAGGTCGGAAAAACCCTGCTCCCGAGGGTTGCGGTAGTTGGCGAAGGAGAAGGTATGGAACGACTTCAACCAACCGTGATTGGCTGCGCCGCGATCCGAAGCTTTACGAAGGGTCAGCATGATGAAATCTCCTGTCAGGACGTGAATTCGTCCGAGTGAGGAGAAGGTTAATGTTTACCGATTGGTGCAATAAGTAGATGAAAATTGAAATACTGTCTCGTTTAAGTTGACAGTTATGTGGGCTGGTTCATGTATCCTTGTTGTTACATTTAGCCATAGTGCCGAGGTGATATTTGTGGGAGCGAGCCTGCTCGCGATAGCCATTTATCATTCAACGTTGATGTCGACTGACCCGCCGCTATCGCGAGCAGGCTCGCTCCCACAAGGGGGTGGTGTTTGGCGCCGTGGTATTAACAGTTCTCTTTTAGTGACCTTGAACCCATGAAAACCGTGGCAATGGTGCTGTTCCCCGACTTTCTTCTGCTCGACATGGCCGGGCCCATGGAAGTGTTTTCCATCGCCAATCGCTATCTGGAACCGGCAGACCGTTATGAGCTATCGACCATCGGCACTGAGCACGGCGCGTTGCGGGCCTCCAATGGCGTCAGCCTGCAAGCCGATCTGCACATCGATCAAGCGAACGAGCCCTATGACTTGTTGCTGGTGCCGGGCGGGCCGGGAGCCTACAACGAAAAACATCCGTCATTGCTCGCCTGGCTTCAGGGCGCTGTCACCCGGGCGAACCGTTATGGGTCGATCTGCACCGGCGCATTCGTGCTCGGGCATGCCGGGCTGCTGGACGGCTATCGCGTGACCACTCACTGGCATTACACCGAACGTCTGATCAAAGGCTTCCCCAAGGCCACCGTCGAGACCGATCAGATTTACGTACAAGACCGCAATCTCATCACCTCTGGCGGTGTCACCGCTGGCATCGACCTGGCGCTCGCGGTGGTTGCCGAAGACCATGGCAAGAAGGTCGCCCAGGACGTTGCCAAAGTGTTGTTGGTGGTAATGAAACGCCAGGGCGGGCAGGCGCAGTTCAGCCCGTTGATGGCGGCAGTGGCACCCCATGAAACGCCGATCACCCGGGTGCAGAACTATGTGCTCGAACATCTCGATGAGGCGTTCAGCATCGAACGCATGGCCAGCCTGGTGAACATGAGTGCGCGGCACTTCGCCCGGGTTTTCGCCCGGGAAGTGAACATGACGCCCATGGAGTTTCTGCAAAGTGCGCGCATCGATTGTGCCAGGAACCTGCTGGAAACCAGCGACCTGCCGCTCAAGACCGTGGCCTTCAAAAGTGGTTTCGGCAGCGTGCGGCACATGCGTTTTCTGTTCAGTGAAAAGCTCGGCCTGACCCCCACCCAGTACCGCGAACAGTTCAGTTAGGGGGGCGTTGTCCGTCACGCGCACCGTGATGGCCGTGATGCTCCTCCCGTGGCCGTTGTGCCGTCACCCATGCCTGCCAAGATACCCATGAACTCTTTGCCATGGAGATGCGGGAGCCTGGATGGACGGGGGCGATGGATTTTGCAGTGCCTTGAGCCGGGCCAGGTTTTCAGCGCATGAACGTGCATGAACAGCCTCAGAAATATAAACAGCGATGCGGTGCTGCGGTTCGGGCCCTACGCGTTCCATCTGCATCAGCGACTGATCCTGGACGGTGATCGCCCGCTACGCATGGGCGGGCGGGCCCTGGATATTTTGCAGGTGCTGGTCGAACGCGCCGGCTCAGTGGTGAGCAAGGATGCCCTGATTGCCCACGTCTGGCCGACCTCGGTGGTTGAGGAAATCAACCTGCGCGTGCACATCGCCGCCCTGCGTCGGGCACTCGGCGATGGCCAGAACGAGCAGCGCTACATCGTCAATATTCCCCAGCGCGGCTACAGCTTCATCGCCCCGGTGCAGTGCGACCGGGCAGGCACGCCGGTGCCCGTCGAAACGGAGCACAAGCCTCAACACAATCTGCCTGCCCGGCTCACCCCGGTGACCGGTCGCGACTCGATCATCGGCAGTGTGGTCAGGCAGTTGCCGGTTCGACGTCTCATGACTTTGATTGGTCCCGCCGGCATTGGCAAAACTACCGTGGCGTTGCGCGTGGCCGAGTTGCTGTTGCAGCACTATCGCGACGGCGTCTGGAGGGTTGATCTGGCGGCCATCGATGACCCGGCGCAACTCGTCGAGCATCTGTCGCGCACGCTGGAACTGGACGTTGGCGGGGCGGCGCTGGAGCAGCGGCATGCCTTGGTGGTGCTCGACAATTGCGATCACCTGCTCGAATGTTGTCGGGCAGTGGTGGACGATTTGCTGGCCTCGGCGCCACGGTTGTCGATCCTGGCCACCAGCCGCGAACCCCTGCGAGCAGCGGGGGAAACGCTGCTGCGTTTACCGGCTCTGGCGGTGCCGCCGGCCTCAGCGATATACAACGTGGCCGAGGCCATGGGTTATTCGGCGGTGCAACTGTTGGTCAGCCGCGCCCGAGCCCGTCAGCAAGGGTTTGCCCTGCGCCAACAGGACCTCAAGGCAGTGCGCGAAATCTGTCGGCGGCTGGATGGCCTGCCCCTGGCCATTGAACTGGCGGCGGTGCAGATCGATGCGTTGGCGCTGGTGGGGTTGCAAGCGCAACTGGGTAACTGTTTTCAACTGCTGACACAGGGTCGGCGTACTGCCGTGCCACGGCATCAGAGCCTGAAAGCCGCACTGAACTGGAGCTATGAACAGCTGAGCCCGTTGGAGCAAACCGTGTTGCAGCGGCTGGCGGTGTTCAAGATGGCGTTCACGCTGGACTCGGCGATTGGCGTGATCAGTTGCGCGGTGCTGCGGCCCAGCCGCTTGGTCGAAATCGTAGAGCGGCTGGCGAGCAAATCACTGCTGTCGGTGGAGCAGGGCAGTGGTGTGACCCGTTACCGTTTCCTCAACACCACCCGTATCTACGCCTTGGAGAAACTCGAACATAGCGGTCATTTGCGTGCCTTTGAACTGCGTCATGCCCGCTACATTAGCCGAGCACGCTGGACATCAGCCGGGCAGGTGTCGCTGCAACTCGTCGAGTAGGCGACGGACTTTCGTCAAGTCCGGAGTAGCAAAGCCTTCGGTGAAGCGCTGGTAAATCGGCGCCAGCAACTCATGGGCCTGTCGGCAGCGTCCCTGACGCTGCCACAGTTGGGCCAGTGACGTGGCGCTACGCAGTTCCCAGGCCAGCGCTCCCTGGGTTTTTGCCACGGCTAACGCCTTGAGCAGCACGGCCTCGGCTGCGTCGACCTGTGCCGGGCAATCCTCTGCCAGCAACGCGTCGGCCCGGGCTCGCAGAATTTCCGCGGTGCTCCAACCCGCCGCGCCGTTTTCGGCCCGTTCCAGCAGCGCGTCATCGATGAAGCGGCTGTCCAGCGTGACCATGATTTCTTTGATCAACCCGGTGTTCGCTCGCGATGACGAGGGCGCATCGGCCCCCTCGATCACCTGCGCGTAATGTTTGGCCCAGCTGTAGAACAGCAGCACCGAGTGTTTCTTTGCCTGTTCAAGCAGCAGCTTCAGGAGCTCGCGGGCGACCGGGGTGTCGCCGTTGTAGTGAGCGATCAGGCAACCGGCCAGCGCCAGGGTGAAGCAGATGGACGTGCCATGATTGATCTGCATCGCGATGTCGAGTGCTTGTCGTGCGGTACGCCAGGCTTTTTCCGGGTGCCCTTGTAACCAGAGAATGCGCGCCAGAATCGTCAGGGCTGCGACGCTTTGATCGTAATGCACACCAAAACAGTAGGTGAAGCGGTTGAGGTAACCGCTCTGGGCCAGGCATTGAATAACCTGTTCGACATTCTCCCGCGCCAGAGCCTGATCCCCGGCAAAGTGCAGGGCCAGAACCCGCAAGCGTTGGGTGCTGAGGGCCAACACCGCATCACCGTGCAGCCCCAACTGCTCAAATTGTCGGCTCTGCTCCAGGGCCTGCTGGTAGTGGCCGCAACTAAGATCAACTGCCAAGTGCCCGGAAATCGCTTTGAGCTGACCGGCCACATCGTTGCAGTGTTCGGCCAGGTATTTGGCGCTGACGAACGCTTCGACGGCTTCGTTGCTGCTGCCCAGGGTGTGGTAGCAGGAACTGCCGAGGGCAAGCTTGAGGGTCATGGTCACACGCGGGCAGGGCTGATGCGTCGCTTCGAGCAACGCCAAAGCTTTGCGCACATACACGCCATGCTCCTTGAGCAGCGACAGTTCCTGCCAGAGCGGCGTCGAGGTCGCGGCGAGGCGGATCGCCAAGGCCTGCGGCCCTTGAGCATTCAAGCCCCAATCAAGTGCAGAACGGATGTCTTCCAGGTTGCGGGCGTAACGCTCTGTCCAGCGATCGCTCGAGATCTGCTCCCAGTCGTCCCGGGCTTGCTGCATCAAGGCCAGGCAGCGTTCGGCGTGGCGCTCGCGGGTGTCTGGCAACTCCTGGGCCTGGGCGAGTTTTTCCAGTGCATAGCTGCGCGTGGTGTCGAGCAAACGGTAGAACACTTCTTCGTCGCCGACTTCCACGTTCAGCAACGACTTGGCGACCAATTGGGTGATCGAGCCGAATACCAGATCGGGCTCGAGGTGTTCGCCGACGATCACGGCGGCCGCCGACTCCAGGGTGAAGGCGCCCCGAAAAATACCCAGTCGACGCAGGCAGGTTTGCTCGCAGGCATTGAGCAGTTCGAAGCTCCAATCCAGCGTCGCGCGCAGGGTCTGATGGCGGCCCAAGGTCGTTTGGCAGCCTTGGGTGAGCAGGCGAAAGTTGCCTTGCAGCTGCAACAGCAACCCACTCAAACCCAGGCTGCCCACTTGCGCTGCCGCCAGTTCGATGGCCAGCGGTATGCCGTCCAGACGCCGGCAGATTTCAATCGCCAGCGGCAGTTCGGCTTCGCTCAGTTCGAAACTGTCGTGGCTGGCCATCGCCCGTTCGACAAACAATTGCAGCGCCGAAAACGTCAGGGCCTGAGCGCGGTCGAGCACGGCGATGGGCGGTGGGCAGTCCAGCGATTCCAGGCGCTGCACGAACTCGCCTTCGGCCCGCAGGCTCTCGCGGCTGGTGGCCAGAATGTGCACTTGGGGCGCCGCGCGCAGGATGCTTTCACTGAGCAACGCAATGGCATCGATCAAGTGTTCGCAATTGTCGATGACCAGCAGCATCTGCCGTTCGCGCAGGAACGTGGCGAGACCTCTCATGGGGTCGGAGTCGTGCAAGGATAAATCCAGCAGCGTTGCCAAGTGCGTGGTGATCATCAAAGGGTCGTTGATCGGTGCCAGGTCCAGCAGGCGAATGCCGTCTCGGTAGCGGCCGATCAATTGCTCGGCGACGCGCAGCGCCACCGTGGTCTTGCCGATTCCGCCGGGGCCCACGAGGGTGATGAAACGCTGCCGCTTCAATTGCGTTATCACGCTGTCGACCAGAGCCTGACGACCAATCATGCGGGTCCGACGGATTGGCAGGTTATGCCGGCTCGATCCATTTTCGGCGCTTTTCGGGCTTTGCTCGATGTGCTCCACAGAGAACGGCGCGACAAAACTGTAGCCGCGCTGAGCAACGGTGATGATGTAGCGCTGGCCGGCCTGACCATCACCGAGGGCCTTGCGCAGCGCAGCCATGTGCACCCGCAGGTTGATGTCTTCCACCACGCTTTTGGGCCAGACCCGGGCGATCAGTTGCTGCTTGCTCACCACCTGCCCGGCGTGTTCCAGCAGGATCAACAGAATGTCCATGGCCCGCCGACCCAGGCGCAAGGGCTGGTCGGCCTCCATCACCAGGCGTTGTCCGGGGTAAATCCGGTAAGGGCCGAAATGGATGGCCTGTTCGGGAGAAAGGGTCAACGGGTCACTCCTGCTTGCATCCGTCTATCGCACGGTATCGGGGCATATTCCTCAGGTTTTTTCGGCAGTGCAATGCTCTGTCGTGCACCTCGTCGGTGTGTGCATCGGCTGCTGGATTCCCGTCAGCGCTTATCGAACCCGTATTTATTGGGTGCGGCGCTGGCCGGGTTCGTTGGTGCACCGTTGAAAATTAACAACGTTTAACTCGTCCTGTGTCCGGCCTACGCTCAAAAATCCATCCCTTCAAGTTCAACCGAAGGCACCGTCCTTCTTGCAACAAAAAGCATGCCGCAAAAAGGATGAACCCTTCTGGAGGAACCGGAATGAGCAACGTGGTGGTGGTCTATCACAGTGGCTACGGGCACACCCGGGTCATGGCCGAGGCTGTGGGCCAGGGTGTGGAACGGCACTTGGGTAGCACCTGTAGGCTGATTCCGGTCGAAGAAGTGGACGATCACTGGGAACGTTTGCACCGTGCTGATGCAATTATCTTTGGCGCCCCGACCTACATGGGCAGTGCCTCGGCAGCCTTCAAGGGCTTCATGGACGCTACCGCCTCGTTCTACCTGGCCCAGCCCTGGCGCGACAAACTCGCCGCCGGCTTCACCAACTCAGGCTGCCTGTGCGGCGACAAGCTCAACACCTTGCAGCAGATGGCGGTGTTCGCCGCCCAGCACTCGATGATCTGGGTCGGCCTCGACCTGCTGCCGGCGCGCAGCAGCACGGGCCTGTTCGATGGGCAGTTGAACCGTCTCGGCAGTTCGCTGGGGGCCATGGCGCAGTCGAATGTCGAACAGTCCCCCGAGCTTGCACCCCCTCTGGAAGACCGCCGCACCGCCGCGCATTTGGGCGAGCGGGTGGCGCGCCTGGCCGAACGAATGGCCCATACCTCTTATTAACCGCCACAAAAACCATGCATGAGGAGACATCACCATGAGCACCTTTACCACCCGAGACGGCACCGAGATTTACTACAAGGACTGGGGCACCGGTCAGCCGATCGTCTTCAGCCACGGCTGGCCGTTGAACGCCGACAGCTGGGAGTCGCAGATGATCTTCCTGGCCTCCCAAGGCTATCGGGTCATCGCCCATGATCGCCGTGGTCACGGGCGTTCGAGCCAGCCGTGGTTCGGTAATGACATGGACACCTACGCCGATGACCTGGCACAACTGATCGAACATCTGGATTTGCAGAACGCCGTGTTGTTCGGCTTCTCCACCGGCGGTGGCGAAGTGGCGCGCTACATTGGTCGCCACGGCACTGGACGCGTGGCCAAGGCCGGGCTGATTTCCTCGGTGCCGCCGTTGATGCTCAAGACCGAAGCCAACCCTGGCGGCTTGCCGCTGGAAGTGTTCGACGGTATTCGTCAGGCGTCCCTGGCCGACCGTTCGCAGCTGTACAAGGATCTGGCCAGCGGTCCGTTCTTTGGTTTCAATCGCCCGGGTGCCAAGCCGTCCCAAGGCATGATCGACTGGTTCTGGCTGCAGGGCATGATGTCCGGCCACAAGAACGCGTATGACTGCATCAAGGCGTTCTCCGAAACCGACTTTACCGAAGACCTGAAGAAGTTCGACGTGCCGACCCTGGTGGTGCATGGCGACGACGACCAGGTCGTGCCGATCGAAGCCGCCGGTATCGCTGCGGCAAAACTGGTCAGGGGCTCCATCTTGAAGGTCTACCCGGGAGCACCCCACGGCCTGACCGATACCCACAAGGATCAACTCAACGAAGATCTGCTGGCGTTCATCAAGGGCTGATCAAGATCAAAAGATCGCAGCCTTCGGCAGCTACATGGCTATGGCTGCGATCTTTGCTGTTCGCATTCAAGATCAAAAGATCGCAGCCTCCGGCAGCTCCTACGCGGTTTTGTGGACCCCTGTAGGAGCTGCCGAAGGCTGCGATCTTTTGCTGTTGAGAGAGGGGAGAGTACGCATGGCCCGACAGCGCCAGGCAAACGGTGAAACGCCTTCGCTGCGGGTGAAGATATGGGAAAAATGCGCCTGGTCGCAGAAGCCGCATTCCAGGCTGATTTGCGTCAGGGTCAGGTCGGTGTTCTGGATCAGCTGCTTGGCCCGGGCGATGCGTTGCCGGCGAATCCAGTCTTGCGGCGAGAGGCCGGTGCTGCACTTGAACGCACGGGAAAAATGACTGCGTGACAGGGCGCACGCCCGTGCCAGTTCAGTCACTTCCAGGGTTTCATCGAGATGGTCGAGGATCAGCTGCTTGGCCAGATGTTCACGCCAGGGGCTGAGCCCGCCAGTGGTTTTTTTTCGCATTTCAGTGGAGGACGCGTTGATCGCGCTTTGCTGAAAGGGAGCCATGGCCAATGTCCGTGTCGGTGGGCGCGCGCGGGTGCACTGCACGATGAGCCAGTACGTTTGTTCTGAAAAAAAGGTTTGCGCAGAGGGCTTCATTTTTGGTCGCGCAGGCTTTGGCTTGCGAGTTAAACGTTGTTAATTTCTCGATTGGCATGGGCCGTCTCGAGTACAGTCAGCCACACTCGTTAACCCCCGTGCCGGGCTGAAAACACAATGGGATTGTGCATATGAACCGTAACGATCTGCGCCGCGTCGACATGAACCTGCTGGTGATTTTCGAAGCCCTGATGTTCGAAAAAAACCTGACCCGGGTCGCCGAGAAACTGTTCATGGGCCAACCGGCAGTGAGCGCTGCGCTGGGGCGGTTGCGTGATTTGTTCGACGATCCGTTGTTGCTGCGCAACGGTCGCGGTATGGAACCGACGGCGCGAGCGCTGGCGATTCTCAAGGAGTTGCAACCGGCGATGGACACCATTTCCGGGGCGGTCAGCCGCGCCAAGGAATTCGACCCAACGACCAGCTGCGACGTGTTTCGCATCGGGCTGTCGGACGATGCCGAGTTCGGACTGTTTCCGCCGTTGTTGCGCAAACTGCAAGAAGAAGCGCCGGGGATCGTGGTCGTGGTGCGTCGCGCCAACTATCTGCTGATGCCGGCGTTGCTCGCGTCTGGCGAGATTTCGGTGGGGGTGAGTTACACCACTGACCTGCCGGCCAATGCCAAACGCAAACGCCTGCGCGACATTCCCTGCAAAGTGCTGCGCGGTGACGATCGTCCAGGGCCGCTGACCCTCGACGAGTATTGCGCGCGGCCGCATGCGATGGTGTCGTTCTCCGGTGACCTGAGCGGCAACATCGATATGGATTTGGCCAAGGTCGGCCGCTCTCGCCGCGTGGTGTTGGGCGTGCCGCAATTCAGTGGCTTGCGGGCGTTGTTGGCCGGCACCGAGATGATTGCCACGGTGCCGGATTACGCTGCGTGTGCGCTGGTCGAGGGATGTGCCTTGCGCGCCGAAGATCCGCCGTTTCCTATCGACGCCGCACAGTTGTCGATGGCGTGGAGCGGGGTGCATGACAACGATCCTGCCGAAAAATGGCTGCGCTCACGGATCAGTCAGTTCATGTCTGAGCCCCTGAAAATACCAACCCCGTAGGAGCTGCCGAAGGCTGCGATTTTTTGATCCTGACAGCCGACCCGATTTTGCGGATATACCCGATCCCCTGTGGGAGCGAGCCTGCTCGCGATGACGGAGTGTCAGACAACATCATTGTTGACTGGAAGGCCGCCATCGCGAGCAGGCTCGCTCCCACAGGGGAATGTGTGTTGATTCGAGGGCTGTGTTTAATGGTGTTTAGCGTTACTTCCTGAAAGCTACAGATCCTTGCGCCGTTGCCTACGACTGCGCCAGAATCCGCCGGCTTGTGCGCCTAATGGCCGGGCTCTATTGTTTCCCGGTCGCTGACGAATCAGCGATCGGGTTTAGCGACCCGAACCTTTGTAGGCGCAACAGCGCTCCAAACTCTCTTGCAGATTGTTCATGTCTGCGATTGATGTCATGGCGGCTGTGCGCGGGAGACCTTCGGGTCTGCCGGGCGCCTACACCCGGTTCGCTAACCTGCGTGCAGCCGCCACCCTTACCTGTTTAGCGACAGGTCTTGGTGGCTCCATTTCTTGTAGGAGATTCACCATGTTCAAAGCCACACCTAACCCGCCAGGAACCGACGACGTTTCCCCCTACGATCCCCTCGATCCCAAAAAACTCAACGAAGCCGCCGAGCGTGCTCTCGATCACTACCTCAAACCGTCCGACCCCAAGACCTCGCGCAAACCGAGCACGATTTACACCGTCGCCCCGGGCATCGACATCGAAGAGCTACTGGCCAATGCCTGCGAATCCTTTGCCTCGGCCAAGGTGATCGCCAGTGACTGTGCCGGCTTTCTGGAGGGGTCGCAGCGCAATACGATACTGGGCGTTGCGCAGCTCATCATGCTGGGTGAACTGGCTGTGAGTCGGGCGCTGGATAGTCTGGAATTGAAGGCTGATTCATCCCGGTAACGAAACAAACTTGTGGCGAGGGGGCTTGCCCCCGTCCGGCTGCGCAGCAGTCGTAAAACCTGAGCATGCGGTTTGCCAGACAGACGGTGATTGCAGGTTTTGGTGCCGCTTCGCAGCCCAACGGGGGCAAGCCCCCTCGCCACAGTGAGTTGTGTTGTCTTTGTGTACGGCGTTCCCCGTACAAAGAGAGCACGTACATTCAATTTTTCCCTACCCCGTCACTGCACTATTCAGGGCAATGATTGATCAAGGGTAGGGGCCATGAACGCTTCGCAATGGAATGAACGGGCTCAAGATTTCGGGCTGCTGTTTCTGCGGATCAGTGGCGCACTGTTTCTGCTGGGCGTGCATGGCTTGCCGAAGCTGCTGAACTTCAGCGCCGAGTTGCAACGCATCGAAGACCCGTTCCACCTCGGCGCCCACCTCACGCTAATCCTGGCGATCTTCGCCGAAGTACTGTGCCCATTGCTGATCGTCGCCGGCGTATTTGTGCGTCTGGCGTGCCTGCCCATTTTGTTTGTGCTGCTGGTTGCACTGCTGGTCGTGCATCCGCAATGGAGTGTGGCCGAGGGGCAGTTCGGTTGGCTGCTGTTGATTCTGTTCACCAGCATTTTCATCGCCGGGCCGGGACGGCTGGCGCTCAATGTTCGTCTCGCCGGAGCCCTCCGTTATGCCTGATTCCAATCGTATCGATGAGATCGTGACGCTGATCGTCAAACACCGGGTCAAGGCCGGTTTTGAAGCGGCCTATGAAGCCTGGCTGCGCAACATCGTCAGCGTGGCCGGGCAACGCGAAGGACACTTGGGCGTGGATGTGATTCGCGGCAAGAGCGGTGGCCTCGACCTGTTCACCTGCGTGCTGCGTTTTTGCTCCACCGAGGCGATGCAGCGCTGGCTCGACTCGCCGCAACGCCAGGCGCTGGTCGATGAAGCCGCGCCGATGCTGGCCGACGGCGATCAGACCGAGGTCAACCCGGTCAATGAATTCTGGTTCTCGCCGCTGGTTGACGCCGGTTCGCCACCGCCGCGCTGGAAGCAGGCCGTGGTGACGTTGTTGGTGATTTTGCCGCACACCTTGCTGGTGCCGCTGATCTGGGGGCCGCTGTTGCAGCTCAATGCATTCCTGTCCAACTACGTGGTCGCCACTTTCCTGATCACCCTGACCATTGTGCTGTCGGTGGTGTACGTCTTTATGCCGCTGGCCACGCGCCTGTTCGCGCCGTGGCTGGAAGCCGGCCAGTCTCATTCCACTCTGCCTTAAGGAAACGCGATGAACGCCGATCTGATTCTGTTCAATGGCCAGTTCCATACCGTTGACCGTGAGAAGCCCCTCGCCAGCGCCGTGGCGATCAGCGATGGCCGCTTCGTCGCGGTTGGTACCGATGCCGACGCCATGGCCCTGCGCGGTTCGGGCACGCAGGTCATTGACCTCAAGGGCCGTTGCGTCATCCCCGGCCTCAACGACTCGCACTTGCACCTGATCCGTGGCGGCCTGAACTACAACCTCGAACTGCGCTGGGAAGGTGTGCCGTCCCTGGCCGATGCCTTGCGCATGCTCAAGGATCAGGCCGACCGCACGCCGACGCCGCAGTGGGTTCGGGTGGTGGGTGGCTGGAACGAATTTCAGTTTGCCGAAAAACGCATGCCGACCCTGGAAGAACTCAATCAGGCCGCACCCGATACGCCGGTGTTCGTGCTGCATTTGTACGACCGCGCCTTGCTCAACCGCGCGGCACTGCGCGTCGCCGGCTATACCCGCAACACGCCGAACCCACCGGGCGGCGAGATTGTGCGCGATGCCAACGGTGAGCCGACCGGCATGCTGGTGGCGCGGCCGAACGCGATGATTTTGTACTCGACCCTGGCCAAGGGGCCGAAGTTACCGCTCGAATATCAGGTCAACTCGACCCGCCAGTTCATGCGCGAACTCAATCGCCTCGGCCTGACCAGTGCCATCGACGCCGGCGGTGGTTTCCAGAATTATCCGGACGACTACGCGGTGATCGAGCAGTTGGCCAAGGATCAGCAACTGACCGTGCGCATCGCCTACAACCTGTTCACCCAGAAGCCCAAGGAAGAATTGACCGATTTCAAGAATTGGACCGGCAGCGTCAAGCTGCATCAGGGCGACGACTTCCTGCGGCACAACGGCGCCGGGGAAATGCTGGTGTTCTCGGCGGCGGATTTCGAAGACTTCCTCGAGCCGCGTCCGGACCTGCCGCAGACCATGGAAGACGAGCTGGAACCGGTGGTTCGCCACCTCGTCGAGCAGCGCTGGCCGTTCCGTTTGCATGCGACCTACAACGAGTCCATCAGCCGCATGCTTGATGTGTTCGAGAAGGTCAACCGCGACATTCCCTTCAATGGTTTGCCATGGTTCTTCGATCACGCCGAAACCATCACCCCACAGAACATCGAGCGAGTGAGGGCGTTGGGCGGCGGCATCGCGATACAGGATCGCATGGCATTTCAGGGCGAATATTTTGTCGAGCGTTACGGCGCCAAGGCCGCCGAAAACACGCCACCGATCAAACGCATGCTGGCTGAAGGTGTACCCGTCGGCGCGGGCACCGATGCGACGCGGGTGTCCAGCTACAACCCCTGGACCTCGTTGTACTGGATGGTCAGCGGCCGCACGGTGGGGGGGCTGGAATTGCACAGTGAAGGGTTGACCCGGCAGACCGCGCTGGAGCTCTTCACCCACGGCAGTGCCTGGTTCTCGTCGGAGCAGGGCAAGAAAGGCCAGATCAAGGTCGGGCAACTGGCCGACGTCGCCGCCCTGAGCGCCGACTTCTTCAGCGTCGAGGAAGAAGCCATCAAGTGGATCGAATCGGTGTTGACCGTGGTCGGCGGCAAGGTGGTGTACGCCGCCGGCGAATTCGAAAAGCTTGGACCGCCTAGCGTGCCGGTGCTGCCGGACTGGTCGCCGGTGGTCAAGGTGCCGGGTCACTGGCGTCCGGCTTCACCGATGCAGGCGCAGGTTCACCAGTGCAGCGGGCCGTGCGCGGTGCATTCCCACAGCCATGAGCGGGCGCGTTTGTCGAACGCGCCGGTCAGCGATTTCCAGGGGTTCTGGGGCGCGTTTGGCTGCTCGTGCTTTGCCTTCTAGTGATTAAACAATGCGCCGGCCTGGTGTGTCGGCGCCCCTGAGGTAAGTCCATCCCCCGAGGAGTTTCACATGAGCAACGTTCCTTACAATCGTCTGAACAAAGATGATGCAGTGGTATTGCTGGTTGATCACCAGACTGGCCTGATCTCGTTGGTGCAGGATTTCTCGCCTAACGAATTCAAGAACAACGTGCTGGCCCTGGGTGACATCGCCAAGTTCTTTAACCTGCCGACCGTCCTCACCACCAGTTTCGACAGCGGCCCGAACGGCCCGATCGTGCCGGAACTCAAAGAGCAGTTTCCGGACGCTCCGTTCATTGCACGCCCGGGCCAGATCAACGCCTGGGACAACGAAGATTTCGTTAGAGCCGTGAAAGCCACCGGCCGCAAGCAGCTGATCATTGCCGGTGTTGTAACTGACGTGTGTGTGGCGTTCCCGACGTTGTCGGCACTGGCTGAAGGTTTTGAAGTGTTTGTGGTAACCGACGCTTCCGGCACCTTCAATACGACGGTGCAACAAGCGGCGTGGGCTCGCATGTCGGCTGCCGGTGCGCAACTGCTGAACTGGTTCTCCGTGGCTTGCGAGTTGCAGGGCGACTGGCGCAACGACATGGAAGGCCTGGCCAACCTGTTGTCCCAGCGCATCCCGAACTACCGCAACCTGATCAACAGCTACACGACGTTCACCGCGAAGTAAGAGGTATGGCTGCCGGCCTCGGCCGGCCGCTTGAAAAGATCGCAGGCTTCGCCAGCGCCTACTTGATTGGGTACACCCGCCTGTACTCAATCCCCGTAGGCGCTGGCGAAGCCTGCGATCTTTTGATCTTTAGATTTGGGGAGTCAGAAACGAAAAAAACGGCTATAAAGCGTTTGGCTGTCAACCAGGGCGCGACAATGAATCCGTTCGAAGATATGCGTATGTTTTGCCAGGTCATGGACTCCGGCAGCTTCACTGCGGCGGCCGATCAATTAGGGTTGTCCAAGCAGTTCGTCAGCCGCCGCCTGATGCAACTGGAAGAGCGCCTCGGCGTGCGCCTGCTCAACCGTTCGACCCGGCGGTTGGACGTTACGCCGCTGGGGCAGAGTTATTACGAATCAGCCCTGCGCCTTCTCAGCGAAGTCGAGCAAGTGGAGCAGGGCATCGCCGGCCAGACCACCGAGCCTCGCGGCACAATTCGCCTGAGCGCACCGTTGTCGTTTGCCGTGGCGCATCTGGGCTGTCTGTTACCGGAGTTTTTGCAGCGTTATCGCGAGGTCACCGTGGAAGTCGACCTGAGTGATCGACCCGTGGACTTGCTCGGTGAGGGCTACGATTTGGCATTGCGCATCGGCGTGCTGGAAGACTCGACACTGATCGCCCGACGCCTCGCCTCCATCGAGCGGCTGTACTGTGCCAGCCCGGTGTACCTGGCCGAGCGGGGTACGCCGCTTAAACCCGAGGATTTACACACCCATGATTGCCTGCCTTACGGCCACAGTCGTCAGGTGCAATGGCGTTTCGAGGGGCAGGGCAAGCCGCAGAACGTCAACGTCACTGGGCGGATGCGGGTCAACAATGGTGAATTGCTCAAGGACGCTGCCATTGCCGGTATGGGCATCACGTACCTGCCGACCTTCATTGTCGGTTCGGCCCTTGAGGACGGCCGACTTGTGCCGGTGCTGGATGATTTGCGCCCCAAGCCGCTGACCTTGTCGGCCGTCTACCCGCAGCATCGCCAGAGGTCACGACCGGTGCAGGCGCTGATCGAGTTCTTGCGTGAGCGGTTGAATCAAGGCGAAGAGGGTTCGCACCACCGGTGATTACAAGATCGCAACAAAGCTCGAATGGTAGTTTTGCTGATGCTGATCCAGACTCGTGGCGGCCAATCAAAGGCCCGAATTCTGGAGCGTGCAATGGAAATGCCGACAAAAGAAAAAGCCATCGCCAGCAATCGCGATGCGTGGAATGACTCCGCCCAACACCACAAAGATACCCCTGAGTGGCTGGCCTGTTTGAGTGCCGTGAGCCATGGCGATTTTTCCTGCCTGGATGACACCCTCACCGGGTTGCTTCAACAGGTCGGCGTCGACGGCAAGGATGTGGTGCAGCTCGGCTGCAACAACGGACGCGAAAGTCTTTCGCTGTTTGCCCTGGGGGCCCGTCGTGTCGTGGGCATTGACCAGTCGGAGGCCTTTCTCGATCAGGCCCGGGAGCTGGCATCCCGTTCGCCCCATGAGCCCGAATTCATCGAGGCTGACATCCATCATCTGCCGACTGATCTTCACCAGTGTTTCGATGTAGCGCTGATTACCATCGGCGTATTGAACTGGATGCCGGACATCGCTGAATTCTTGCGCCATGCCGCGCAAACCCTCAAGCCCGGCGGCAGCCTGGTGGTGTACGAAACCCACCCGTTCCTGGAAATGTTCGACCCCGAGTCAGCCGATCCCTATCGCCCGGACAGCTCATATTTTCGCAGCGAACCTTTCGTCCAGAACCAGCCGATCGTTTACGAGGGCAAAGTCGAACAGCCCGCCTCAGCGTCTTACTGGTTCGTCCACACCCTGGGTGCCATCTTCACCGGTGCCGTTGAGGCGGGGTTGCAGATCGGCCACTTCAAGGAATACCCGCATTCCAACCGCGAAGAACTCTACGATCGGTATCAGCAGCAAAAGGCGCAGTTGCCGTTGTGTTACACGTTGGTGGCGGTGAAGGCGAACAACATAGTGACAAGGACACTCTCAGAGAGTTGAGTGATTTGCCGCATGTCCCGGTTGTGCGCAGAGATCAATACCAAGGGCATGAATGACCTTTAGAACCGTATCAAAACGTGGTTTCGCGCCTGGCGCGAAGGCTTTGTACAGGCTTTCGCGGCCCATTCCGGAGTCTTTGGCAATTTGTGTCATGCCACGGGCCTTTACCACGTAGCCAATAGCACGAAGAAATTCTTCGTTGTCGCCGTCTGCCAGTACCTGAGAGAGGTACTCGCTGATGGCTTCGTCACTGTCGAGCAGTGCTGTCATATCGAAATCTGTGAGTTTGTGGCTCATGGTTTTGACTCCTCATTCCTGTTCGAATGTATAGGTTCGCGCAGGTATGAGAAGTCAGTCGGTTCCTTGAGTTTGGTGTATTTTTCGCTGAACTGTGTAGGCAACATGACGTCATCGCAGGCAAGCCCGCTCCCACACGGAAATGCGGTCATGTGGGAGCGGGCTCGCCCGCGATGACGGCGATACTGTCTTCAGTCAAGCAACAACAATCGCTCCCACCCATCACGCCTGCGCCGCAGTCACTGTCTGCTGTTCCGGTTTGCGCAGCGCAGTCAGCCGCGAGCCGCTGTAGTGTGTTTCGCGGAAGAAGCGAAAGCGGCCGAACAGGTCGTAGACGTGGGTGATTCGCCCCTGTTCCTGGTAGTCCATGCGCAGGTGCATTTTCATGGCCTGGATGTTGCGGACATCGCAGACGTCCATGACCTTGTCGCAACCTTGGTCCCGCATCGCCCCCCAGATATTGTACTGGGCGTCCACCGACAGGCTGGAGCCGAAGTAGAGAGGGATCATTTCACCGCCGAACTGGAAAAACTCACCGGGTTTGACCCGGAACCAGCAGCCATAATAATGCTGGTCAAAGTAGTCACTGAGGCTGCCCCAGATGAATCCGATGGCATCACCTGCCTCGTCCACATACATGTGCCCGGTGTGACCTTCGGAGGCGATCTGGGCCATGGCCTTGACGCGGTTACCGTAATACTTGGTGAAAGCGATGGCGTTCTCCCGGGTAATCGTCACCCGCTTCAAACCCGTATAGGGCCGTAGTTTGTGCGGCGCCACCGGGGTGACCAGATCGCGCCCCAGCCACAACAGTTCTCGGTGGAAGTACACATAGCGCTTCCAGAGCATCTGGAGCGTGTGGAGCAGGCCTTTTTGTTTGATACGTTCGCGAAGCTTGTCGATGGCGCTCATGAAGTCCTCCGAGGCTGAAGCCAGGGTGTGGTGGGTAACGTTTTCGATAGCGATAAATCAAGGTTGCAACGGGCGTAGCTCAATCGGGTACTGCTGTTCGTCTTTGAGCGTCCTTGGCACAACGGCATAGGACACTCTCGGAATGCCCGGAAGACGCAGCTCCAGGATGTGAGCCAGAGACTCTCCGGGGTTTAAATAGATATCGCCAAAATCAGCGCCGATATGGGTCGGGTGGACGACGATTTCCAGCAGGCCGTCGATCGGCATCGCCACGTTGCGCAGGTCTACCGGGGTGCATACGTACTGGGCGGTCGCTCCGGCGAGGCGGTTCAATCGATGATTGAGCAATGTCTTGAACACCCGCTTGCGCACACTCAGGTTATTTCCCAGATGGCGCGCCAGTCGCACGGGCACCCCTTGGTAGGCGGCAAAGCGCGCGACGATTTCGCCGATGGGCCAGATGTTGTGCACGTGCTGATGGGAATCGATGTGGCTTGGGATAAGGCCGTTATCCAGGCAACGTTGCCATTGAGCCTGGAGTTCCTCCAGCACCGCTTCGCGATCCAGGCGGTTGAGCCAGAGGCTGTGGCGGGGCAGGTCGAGATCGAACATGCCCTGGCTGTCGCAGAACGTCGAACGCGCAAGAATCGACGGGCTCAACGGCCGGCCATAGGTGAGGTTGAAGTGCAAGCCGATTCGTCCTTGCAGCAACGGCTGCCGGGCCAGGACGCAGGCTTCCTCGAACGCCGGCATATTGGCCATGGCGGTGGCGGAGCTGATGACCCCGGCCTGGAAGGCACCAAGGATCACCGCGTTTTCGCTCAGGCTGAGGCCGAAATCGTCAGCGTTGACTATGACTTGGCGAGGCATGTTCTCCCTCCTTGGTTTTTTCAATGGGCACCGGGCCTTTGTCGACACGAGTGGGTGTCGCAGGGGATGCAGGAGCAACTGATGCACGCCAGGCCCGCCACTTTTTCAACCACGGCTTGAATTGATGCCAGAGTCGCATGGCCAACCCCAGAGCGAGGCCGCTGGGGCGCCAGGAGTAGAAGCTCCAGCGCCAGTGCTCAAGTTGCCCGGTCATGCGCTCCTGGAGTTGATGGCTGGAGTTCATCAGGCTGACCCGCGAAGCGTCGATCCAGTGCCAGTTGTCGTCCAGACCCCAGCGAATCCACTCTTCGAGCAGCACACGACCGCTGCCCAGGTCGGCGTATTTGGGCAGGAACGCCAGGTTGTAGTCGTACAGCCGGCCCTCTTCCAGCAAGCCGAGCCGGTAGCTGATGCAGCGCCCGTCCACTTCCAGCAGCACCACCCGCAGCAGTCCCTGTTCGGCGAGGGCGGTGAAGGCCAGGTTGATCCATTGTCGGCTACGGTTGCTGGTGAAAATCCCCAGGCCTTCGACACCTTTCCAGCTCTGCACTTCGACTTCGCTGAGGGCCTGCAATAAAGGCCCGATGGTTGCTGCGTAAGGGGTAATGCGTCGGACCTGGGCACCATAAGCCAACATGCGTTTACGCGCCCGGCGCAGTTTGTAGCGCGGGTCGCCGGAGACTTCCTGGCGGTCGATATCGCTGATCAAATGCACCGGCACCCGGCAACTGAGCCGACGCTCGCCGGTCGAGCTGTGGGCCATCCATGCGGTCAGCGCGCTTTCTTCGCCGATGGGTTCGGACAATTCATTGAGTTGCAGCATCGCATGGGGCAAGTGACGGCGGATGATCACCAGCGCCTTGCGCATGCTGTCGGCATCGAGGCAGGTGAGCAGGGCCAGGCGATCGGTGAGGGGATAACCGAGGTGACGCAAGACCCGAAATGGCAGCCTTCCAAAGCGCTCAACGGACGCGACCAGCGGCAGGCACAAGACCAATTCATCACCTTGCCAGCCCAGCAGAACGTGCAAGCGTTCCCCGGCGGTCAGTGCCTGTTCCGATGCGCACAGCCAGGCGAGGGTGTTGAACGGCGTATGGTCCGTCACGCGCCTGCGCAACCCCTCATAAGCAGCTGCCGGAAAGTCCGGGGCGCACAGCGAGGTGCGCCATTCGAATCGAGCCATCATATTTTCACGCCACTGACTCAGGAACAGGTGAACGGGACGGTTTTTGTAGCGCATCCAGGCGTGAGTCGCTGTAACGGGTTTCACGCAAGAAACGCCAGCGACCGAATAATCGATAGACGTGCTGGATGCGTCCTTGCTCTTGATAGCCCATGCGAATGTGCAGTTTCAGCGCCGGTATATTGTGGGCGTCGCAGACATCCACGACCGTGTGGCAGCCTTGGGCCTGCATGGCTTTCCAGAGTCGCAGTTGCAGGTCCACCGAGAGCGTGGTGCCCCAATACGCGCGAGCCAGTTCGCCGCCAAATTCGAAGAATTCGCCTTTCTTTACCGGGAACGTGCAGCCGTAGAAATGTCGGTCGTGGTAATCCCGGGTGCTGCCCCAGATGAAAGCCACCGCGTCGCCTTTGCCATCCAGATACATGTGCCCGGTGTAACCCTCGGTGGCCAGTTCTTCCATGATGTTGACCCGGTCGCCAAAGTGACGGGCGAAGGCTGCGGTGTTGTGCACGGTGATGGTCTTCAACTGTAGTGGTGGGTAAGGTTTGAGCTGGTGGGGCGGTACCGGGCTGACCAGGTCACGCTTCATCCACAGAAGCTCCCAGTGAACGAACATGTAGCGCCTCCAAAGGAGCCGGACCGTTGCACGCAGGCCTTTTCGTTTGATGTGTTGGCGAAGTTTTTCCAAGGCATTCATATCATTGCCTCCTGACAGAGACCGGTCGCCGCTGGCGTAGTGAAACGCGCGGTCGAGAGCGGCACGGTCGTGGTGATGCAAGTTGGCGGCGTTCATGAGGCGCTCCAGCTCAAGGCGAACAGGGTTTCGCCCGGCAGGTCGAAGCTGACGCGACCGTCGTGACAGGTGAACTGAGCGCTGCGACTGCGGTTGTCGGCACCGAAGTACACCAGCGCTCCCTTGGCCAGCGGGCACGTCGCCCCGCCCAGATCGACACGCTGCAAGCGCCCCCCTTTATTGACCCCTAACAGGCTGCGCTGGCGCTCGGTGGCCATGGCCAACACATCGACTTCGAAAGCGTCGTTGTCCAGGCGCATGACGTTTTTCAGCCAGTGCTGCTGGATGAATTGCTGGGCCAGGCCCACCGGCTTGAGTTCGAAACGATCGCCGCCCAGCACCCGCACCATGCCTTTGGGATAGGTCGGTTCGTCGGCGGCCTGGAACCAGTTGAGCATGTCCAGCAACCCATCCTGCGCCGAGTTGATGACCACCGAAGTCCACCACAGCGAAGCAAAGTGGGTTTCCTGATCATAGGGGCTCAGGCTTGAACCGCTGGACAGGTTGGTCTGATCCAGCAGCAAGGCCTTGCGTGGCCGGCCCTTGGCATCGAGGCCCACCAGCTCGGCGGCACGGCGCACGCTGTCGCGGTAGACCCGAGTAGCCAGCAGGTCGCGAATCATCCATTCGTGCCAGGCGAGGGCGTCGATCTGCTCACCGGATTCGGCCAACAGGCGCCTTGCCCAATCGATACCGCGCTTGTCGGCGGCGTTGTCGGCGAACGGGCCGTTGACGAAGCGTGAAGTGGCGGGCATGGCGATGCGCACACCCGCCTTGGCGTTGGCCGGATCGCTGCGCACCTGCCGGGCCATGCTGTTGAAAATCGACTGGTAGTCGGCGTAGCTCGGGTAGTTGAGGTTCGGCTCGTCGGCGAACGCGATGTAGTGCGTACCGGTGCCGCCGAGGGCGCGAGTGGCGGCGAGCCAGGCACCGAGGCCGGCGTTGCTTTGAGTGTCGGCGCGCAAATCCGCCTGACGCTGGCTGCCGGCCAACAGCGTGAGGTCCTGCGTGATGCCGAAGCGGTTCTGATAGAGCTGGCGGAACGCATCTTCGTGGTGCGGATTTTGCGCGGTGACGTCAACGAAACTGTAATAGGTGCCCGCCTGAGGCTTGAGGGCGTCGAGCGCTGCGAAACTGGATTGAGGGGGCAGCACGTAGGGCAAATAAATGCCCAGGTTCGGGGTGGGGCCGAGCATCTCTTTGTGCAGGGTCAAGCGGGTCTGGCCATCGTCCTCGCGCAGCGGTTTGAGCTGCTGCGGTTTCTGGGCAAACAGATTCGCCGTGCCATCGAGCCAGAACGCGACCTTGCCGCTGCCTTGCAGGCGCAGGCGCCAGACCTGTTCGTCCTGAGTGACGGGCAATGCCACCTGATCGAACTGCCAATAGGCACGATAGGGTTTCAGCGCCAGGGATAACTGTTTGTTGTCGCCCACGCGCTGGGCCTGCAGGGCGTTGATCCCACCGTGAAACTTGCCGGCCAGTACGGCGTGTTCCCCGGGTGCGACCTTGAAATACAGCTCATCGCCGCCGCGGGTTTCGGCACTGAAATGCACCTTGGCCGGGGCGAACAGCGCCACCGTGCGTTCATCGTGTTCGATCGTGTAGCGGCGGAAACTGTAGCCCGGAATTTCCAGTCGATAACTGGCGGCACTCGGCGCCAGTGGCCAACTCTGCTTGCCTCGGGTTTCACTGGCGGCGATCAGGCGCTCGCCCTTGAGGTTGCCGTTACCGTCGAGCAGGTACAGGCGTTCTTCGTTGGCATCGGCCTGCCACGCCGGAGCCCAGCGAACAGTCAGCGTGTCGGGGCGATCCGTTTGCAGGTACAGGCTGCCGTCGCGAATATCAGCCCAGCGCATGGGCGCCGCCTGGGCGCTCAAACCCAGGCCCAGGCTCAACAGCAGCATCAGGCGTTTCATGCCGATTTCCGTTGCAGCATCTGAAGCATCGGAGCCACATCGCTGGGCAGGATGATCAGGGTTTGCCAGGCCGGTACGCCACTCAACCGGCAATACATCACCAGCAGCGCGAGGGTTACCGCCAGGTAGGCGATGGACGATGCCGTCGCAGCGCCGACGATGCCGTAAATCGGGATCAGCAACAGGTTCAGGGCCAGGTTCAGCAACGCGCCGAGGCCCATCAACAGCGAAATCGTGCCGGGGCGATTTTTGCCCAGCAAGTCCAGGCGCAAGATGCTCGCATAACAAAGGCCGAGCAGCCCCGGCAGCAGCGCCAGCAACGCCGGGTAGGCTGGCTGATAGGCAATGCCGAACAGCGTGACGATCAGCCATTCACCGATCACCGCCATGGTCAGGCAGGCGCCGAGCATCACCGTGGCGGTCAGGCGCAGCGCCAACGGCGTCAGGCGATCCATGCCTTCGTCCTGTTGCAGCAGGCGTTTCATCAGCGGCGTGGTCACCGCTTCCGGGACGATCAGCAGCAACTCGGCGGCGGCGCTGGCCATGGCGTAATGCCCCAACGCGGTGCTGCCGAGCAGGGCGCCGATGAACAGGTAATCGGAGCGCAGAATCACTTGCTGGAACAACAGGTCCGGATGGCTGCGAGCGCTGTAGCGCAGCAGTTCATTCTGGCTGGCACGGTCCCACTGCAACTTCAAGGGCTGAGCGCGCTTGAGCCAGAACCACCCGGCCAGCACCACCAGGCTGAGGCCGGCCAGCCAACTGATCAGCGCCGCTTCCAGGGCTGCGTCTTTCCACATCCAGAACAAGGCCAGAAACAACAGCAGTGGCGCCAGGGATTCCACCAGCCGCAAGGCATTGAACGCCACCACACCGCCCGACGCATTGTGCAAGGTCAGCAGGCCGCTCTTGAGGACGGTCAGCGGCACCGCCAACAGCAACAGCCAGGCGAGCAATCCCAGTTGCGTGGTGATGTCGAGTTCACCACCGAACTCCCGCACCAGCGCCACCACCAGCAACGTCAGCAAACCCGCCAGCAGGCAACCAAACACCAGCACCTGGCTCAACAACAATCCCATGGGCCGTTGCTTGGCCGCCTGATACCCCACCGCCGAATTCAGCCCGCCGCTGGTGGCGGCGCTGATCAAATCGGGCAGGGTACTGAGCAACGCAAACAGACCGCGCTCGCTGGGCCCCAGAATCCGCGCCAGTAATACATTGCGCAGCAGCCTCAGGCCGATCATCGCCAGTTTGGTGCCCATGCTCAGGGCCAGGTGTTTGAGGTAATGACTGCGACTCATGGCCTGGCTCCGCGGTAGATGCGCCAGGACAGCAACTCCGGATTGCGCGCCGTGCGATGGCTGATGCCGATTCGCGGCAAGGCCAATGGATCGCTGATACCACGATAAATCCCGACGTCGGTGCCCAGGGCAAACGGGAAGTCGTGGTCCGCCACGTGTTCGCGCACCCGCGCATCATGGTTGCCATTGGGGTAGCAGTAGACCGGCAGCGGCCGGTTGCAACCGTTGAGCAGGGCATTGCGGCTGCGGCTCAGTTCCTCATCCAGACGTTGATCGTCCAGGCCGGTGAGAATCGCGTGACTGGCGCCATGGGGACCGAAGCGGATCAACCCGCTGGCTTCCAGCGCGCGTACTTGATGCCAGTCCAGGGCCTGGGGCAACGACTCTTCAGGGCATTGATCGCTGAGCCGATCCAGTTCGCCCGATGGCAAGTTTTTCAGGCTGTGCAAAAAGTGCAAAAGCGCCAGGCTTCGGCGCTGCACATCCAGATCATCGAGCAGCACCGGTAACGGTCGCCCGATCTGTTGCAGGCATTCAATCAAATGCGTCCGGGCTTTTTCACCGTGGCTGTGCCACAGGGTTTCTCCCAGGCTTTCCCACCAGAAGCGTTGTCGGCTGCCGATGAAGTCGGTGGAGAGAAAAATGCTCGCCGGCACCTGATACTTTTTCAGCAACGGGAAGGCATTCAGCGCGTTGTCGCGCCAGCCGTCGTCGAAGGTCAGCGCGATTTTTGGTCGTCCGGTCCTGATGGCGCCCGGTTGCAAGATCTCCATCAGTGGCACGCAGTCGAAGTTCTTTTTCAACCAGGCGAGCAGATGTTCGAATGCCTTCGGCCCGACGCACAGTTCATTGCGATGGGGCAGGTCGGCGGCGCGGTCATTGGCCAGCACCCGATGCAGCATCAGGATCACCCCGGCACCGTGCAATTGGTGACGGCCTACGGGCGAGTTGAGATAAAGCCAGCCACTGGTGCGTTTTAATAATTGTTTGATCGCCATGGCGCGGTCCTTTCAACGATTTTGCTCGGGGTTCCATTGCGCGTACCGCTGGCCGCGCAAGAACTGCCACAGACCGATACTCATCCCGGCAAGGGTCACCAGAACAAACGCGGCGAGGCGAAAGGGTTTGGGTAAATGGTGTTGCACATCCAGCAGGCCGACGATGGCCATCGCGTAACCGAGCAGTTGTGCGATCAGGCTCAGGCGATAGAAGCCATGTACATTCCACAGCCAGAAATTGCTCAGCAGCAACGGCACCAACAGGACCGGTGCCAAGCGTCGAATCAGCTTGTGGCTGATCAGTGCAATCGCATACAGGCCATACCGCCAAGGGTTCAGCAGCTCCCGGCGCTGGGCCAGGCTTTGCAGACCGCCGACGGTGACGCGCTGGCGGCGGCGCCATTGCTTGGCGATTTCGTCGACGCCCTGGTCGCTCACTTGTGCTTGGGGCACATAGACGATGCGTTTGAACGCCACCGGTGCGCAGGTACTGATAAAGAAGTCATCGTTGACCTCCGCCGGCACGTACTGGAACAACTCGCGGCGCAGGGCGAGCAGGGCGCCGTCGGCGGAGACCATGCAGCCGGTGCGATTTTCCACCTTGCGCAACCAGCCTTCGTAATGCCGATAAAGGCTGTCGCCCAGGCTCAGGCCCTTGCCCGGCACCGGGATCAGCATGTGCCCGGCACAGGCCCCGACCTGTGGATCGGCCAGGGGCGCGAGCAACTGGCCGAGGGTGTCGGTCGACCATTGATTGTCGGCATCGGTGAACACCAGAATCTCGCCCATGCTCAGGGCCACGCCGGCATTCAAGGTGGCTGCCTTACCCTGACGAGGCAGGTCGAGCACGCTGATGCGCGGGTCAATGACCTTGTGGGCGCAGGCCACGGTGTCGTCGGTGGAGCCGTCGCTGGCCAAAATGATGTGTAGCGAGCGCGCCTGATAATCCTGGGCGAGCAGGATGCGCAATTTCTCTTCGATATGCCGGGCTTCGTTGTGCGCGGCGATGATGATGCTGACATTCATGGGGGGGGCTGGCGCATGACGCCGCGCGCGGAACAACGGCGCGATCAGTGTCAGCAGCAGCGGATAGCCAAGCCAGGCATACACCGGCAATAACAGGCACAACCAGAAAATGAATTCAGCCACGGTCCGGCCTCCTGGCATTCCAATGACACAGGCTCAAAATGAGCGCGGCACCGGCCAGGTGCAGGCGCACCCAGTGCAGGCCCCACAGTTGCAGCATCAGGCCTATGTCATGGTGTTTCAGGCTTTGGCGCAGGCTCTGGGCGAGCGCTGGCAGGCTGGTGATGAACAGCGTGAATACCGCCAGCAGGGGAGAACCGTTGAGGAGGGCGGATAGCGCAATGAAATCCAACACCCAAGCGATGATTGACAGCATCGGGAAACGCAGTAAACGCATATTCATGCCGTGGCTGCGCAGTAATTGCAGGTGACTTCCCTGACGCCAGAACTCCTTGCCCATCCATTCGCGCCAACTGCTTTCGTAACCCCAATGCAGGGCAACGCTCTGGTTGACGGACAGCAGGCGTGCGCCAGAGTGGGAAAGGCGCATGGTGAAATCTTTGTCTTCGCCGGTGCGCAGGTTTTCGTTGAAGCCGCGGACCTTGTCGAACCATGGACGACGCATCAACAGGTTGGAACTGGGCAGCCATCGCACTGTTTTCAACGTTTCATCGTTCGGGCGCAACGTGCGGCGTTGCCAGGCATTGGCATACCACGGGGCTTCGGCCGGGGTGTGCAGGTCCAGTCCCAGGACGTCGACCTGAACTGCGGGTTGGATGCTCAACAACAGCGTGAGCCAGTCCTCGGGCACTTCGATGTCGGCATCAATGAAGGCCAGCCATTCGCCTGTGGCAACGGCGGCGCCGCGATTGCGCAGCGCACCTATCAGCAGGCCCGGCAGAACCAGCACCTGCGCACCCATTTGCCGCGCAATGTGCGGCCCTTGATCCTTGGAACCGTTGTCGGCCACGATCAACTCGCATTCCAGCCTGGCAGCCTCGACGGCTTTTTTCGCGGCGAGCAACGTACGGCCGATGTGTCGGGCTTCGTTGTACATCGGGATGACGAGGCTGATGCGGCTCATGCGCTAGCCTCCGTCGGCGGACGTTCTTCAGCCTTGAGGCGCAACACGAACGTCAGCGCGAGCATGATCCACAGGTATTTGTGATTCGGTGCGCTGAGGAACATCAAAAACAGCAGCAACGACACATAGCTCATGCTCAGGTGCGTGATCAGGTCGGCCTGTTCCCAATTTCGTCGCAGCATCCAGGCGTGACGGGCGCGGACCAGGTTGTACATCCCCAGGCCCAGCATGCCGACGAACAACAGGCCGGCGGGAATCCCCACTTCGCTGAAGATTTCCAGGTAAGTATTGTGCGCGCGGCGGTACAGGTCGCCGGGCTTGCGGTTGGCGGAAAACACTTTGGCGTAACCGGTGGTGGCGTAGTGCAGCGGGAAGGTGCCGGGGCCGGAACCGAGTAACGGGTGCTCTTGGATGATCTGGTTGCCGACCAGGATGTACGACGCGCGACGGCCCAGGGATTCGTCCTGGCTCTTGGCCCCGGCTTTCAAGATGCTCAAGGACTGGATGCGCGCGATGTAACCGGCCGGCATTGAATAAATGGCCAGCGGGATCACGATCGCAAGGCCAAGCATGGCAAAACCCAAGTGGCGCGGACGGATGCGTGGCAACTGCGCGCGGTAGTGCCAGGCACCGATCATCAAGCTGAGAAAAAGCACCACCAGCCCGGAACGGGAATCGGTCTTGGTCATGCCGCCCAGCAGCAAAATGCAGCAGCCGCCCCAGAACAATCGGTGCAACAGGTTCGGGCCGCGGATCACCAGCAGCAGCGCCAATGGCACGGCGAAGGCAATCAGCAGGGCAAACGAGTTCGGGTCTTCCAGCAGTCCTGCAGCGCGGCCCTGGTCCTGATACTTGGTGGAGAACATGGCCAGCGCGCTGGTCGCGCTGACGCTGAGGGTCACCAGCCGGGCGAACATATCGAGGTTCAACTCACGGCCGATCAGCAAGGTGATCACAAACAGAACCAGGCCGACGCTCATATCCCGCAGATGACTCTGGGACATGTCCAGGTTATCGGTATTGATCATGCTCAACAGGTACAACACCATGAACCAGATCAGGAAGCGCCAGATGTTGCTGCGCAGGCGCTCGGACGGAATCTGGTGGATAGCCAGTTGCAACATCACGATCAGCGCCAGAGACGCACCGATGAATTTGGTGCCCGATAGCGCGCTGCCCTTGAAGAAACCTTCGAACGGCACCAACGCCGCGATGCCCAACAAACCCCAGGCAGGTTTTCGGTACAGCACCGCGACAGCCACCAGGCCCAGTACTGCGCCTGGCGCCAGATACGGATAAGGGCTGGCCAGCAAACCAAGGCAGACCAGGGCGAGCAGACTGACGATCGAGAGCGGAAAGATCACGCGCGTGCCTCCCGTGCAGTACGGATATAAAGCTGCGACCAGCGTTCGGCCAAGGCCTTCAGGTCGTAACGGTCCAATTGCGTACGTCTTGCGTTGTCGATCAATTCGCGAGCCAGGGCCGGCTCATTGAGCAGCATATCGATCTGCCGGGCGAGAGCGGTGGTGTCGGTGGGTGTCGCCAGCAGGCCGTTGTGCCGGTCCTCCAGCACATCGGGAATCCCGCCGACGCTGAACGCCACCACCGGCACTCCGGCCTGCATGGCCTCCAGCAAAATCATCGGCGTGCCCTCGGTACGCGAACTGATCACCAGCGCATCGAGTTGCTGCCACCACCGGTTCATGTCGGTTTGATAACCCGGCAAGGTGATGCGTTTGTGCAAACCGGCAGCGGCAATCCGCGCCAGCAAGGTTTTCTGTTCCGGGCCGTCGCCGAGCATCACGGCGTCCAGTTGCGGGTGTTGCTGACAGAGCGGGATCAGGGCATCGAGAAACAGGTCCGGGCCTTTTTCATTGCTCAGCCGACCGACGTAGCCCGCGAGCCAGCGCGGGTGTGTGGCAGTGTGAGGTAGCAGGCCGCTGGCCTTTGGCAGACCATTGGGAATCACTTGCAGTTTCTCCGTCCGGACACAGGCCTTGCGGTGCAGCACGGCGATGCTTTCGGCCACGCAAACCACGCGGTGCACCGACGCCGTGCGGCACAATTGCAAACTCAGCCAGCCATAAACGCGTTGTTTGCGACTGCGCGGGGTGAAACCGTGTTGGGTAATCACCAACGGCAAGTCCAACAACGTGGCGGCCACCCAGCCAAATAACAGACCCTTGAAATTGTGCGTGTTGATCAGCGGCTGTTCAGCCCGCCGCTGACGTAAATGACGCAGCAATTCCCTCAAGCCCGTGAAGCTGCGGCAGTCGACCCCAGCCCCGCGAAATCGCGCGATCAGCGCTGGTGGCGCATCGAGAAACAGCACTTGATGCCGCCCCGGCGTCGCCAGGCAATGGTCCAGCAGCATCCGCTCAGCCCCATAGAAGCCGCCGCTGCTGATCAAATGCATGATCGGCAGAGCGCTGGCGCTGAGCGGCCCGTTCAATGGCGCACCCAATGCACGAAGCTATCCACGGTCCAGTTTTTGTGCGGATTGTTCGGCACGACGTCTTGCTCGTTAATCACCAACAGCACCGGCAAGCCCAGTTCATGGGTGATTTGCGCTGGGTGTTTGAAGCGGTGATCGAAGAACTCACGCACGTAGACGAAGGCAATCGCCAGCAGTAGACCGGTCAGCATCCCGAACGGAATGATCAGCAGCGGTTTGGGGAACGCTGCATCGGTCGGTTCATACGGCGGGCTGAGTACCCGGGCGTTGGACATATCGTTGTCCAGCAAACCGGCGGAGCTGCTTTCGGCAAAGCGCTGGGCGTAGGTGGAGAACGCCGCGTGCAAGGCATTGATCTCGGTGTCCATCTGCTGCAACTTGCTCTGAGCCACTTGCAACTGATGGATGCGCTCCTTGAAGTCGGCGATGCGCGCGGTTTTCTGCTTGATCACCGAGGTGACAATCGCCAGGTCGTTGGTGCGCTCCTGAATCCGGTTGCTGACGATTTTCAGGAACTGCTGACGGGTGCGGGAAATCTGCTCGCGGGTCAACAGCATGGGTTCACTGCCCGGCTGGAAGACCGCCAGGTCGTTCATGTAGCGGCTGACCAGAGTGGTCAGTTGCTCACCGAGCTGTCTGATCTCCCGGTCTTCGAACGCAATGTTGTCCACCGTGGTGGTGAAGGTGAAGGGGAAGGTGTACTCGCTGAGCCGGGACGTATTGGTAGCAGACGTCAGGGCGGTTTTCAGGTAGTCGAGCCAGCGCTGGCTTTGCAACAGGCGATCCTGATACAGGTTCAGGGCCTGTTCCTCGGTGTTGATGGCATTGAGGCGGAAGGTGATTTCTTCCTTCGGATCGGATGAAGCCACGCCTTCGAGCAACGCCAGCCGCGTGCCTTCCAGGCCATCGAGACGCACCTGATACTGCTTCTTCTTGGTTTCGTAGAAGCTCTGCGGCAGGTCGATCGATTGCAGTTCCTGACGGCTGGCCAGGTAGTTTTGCAGCAGCGCCGCGACAAACCGGGTGCCCTGGGCGGGATCGCCAAAGCTGTAGACAATGGAGATCACGTTAGAACCCGGCAGGGTTTCGATTTTCAGGTTATCGACGGCCTCTTGGGTGTAGGTATCCAGGGCGGTGTCCCGAACCGGATCGGTCTCAAGCCCGAATGCATCGCGCACCGGATTGACCACGTATTCACGCAAGGGGGTGGTCACAAAACGCTTGATCGGTTCGGTCACCAGTTTGCTGAAGATCCCGGGGTTGGGCGCGTACTCGCCTTTGGCCCGCAGGTCGCTGATGGTCTGACGGATCAGGGCCGGCGAACGCAGGATATTGCTCTCGGTTTCCATGTCTGCCAGTGACGGCGGAATGAACGAGGCATCACCTTGGGTCAGGGACGTGGTGGCGTCTCCCTGGGAGAGTTTTTTGGATTGCACGATCACCTGCGCGGTGATGTCGAAGCTCTGCTTGAGCATCAGCGGCAAGATCAGGGCGATCACTGCAAAGATCAGGAAGACTCGTTTCACCAACTGCTTGTTGGCGAAGAAAATCCTGAAGAACTCATGCAGGTAGTTTTCCTTTGGGTTCATGGTCGGTCACCTGAGCGTTAGTTGTCGCTGTCTTTGTTGTCGACGCGGTAGGCGAATCCGAAGCCCACCCCCTGGAACAACACCACGTCCGCCAGTTGCCGCGCGAGCTCACCGGCGCTGGCCAGTTTGGTCTTGGGCACGTAAAGCATGTCGTCCGGTTGCAGGTAAGCAATCTGCGACGCATCACCGGACAAGGCTTTTTCAACGTCGTAATGCACGGCCTGCACATGGTTGCCGGTGCGGCGCATGATCACTACCGAATCGAGCCGCGCCTTGACGTTAGTGCCACGGGCCAGGGTCAAGGCTTCGAGTACCGAGACCGGCCGGCGAATCGGATAGGAGCCCGGTTGCGCGACTTCACCCAGCACATAGATTTCGTTACCCGACGTGGATTTGAGCATGACGTCGACCTTCATCCGCCCCGGCAATTGCGCGTAGCGTTGATTGAGGAACGTTTCCAGTTGGTTGACCGTCATGCCTTGCAGCGGCACGGAGCCGATTTCCGGGAAACTTGCATAGCCGTCGTTGCCCACAACGATCTCCCGGCTCATACCGGTAGCGGGGTGGTTCAGGTTGCTCTTGAGGTTTTGCTCGTCGCTCAGCGGGCTGGTCACCAGCACCGTCACCTGATTGCGATTAGGCTGAAAAAGAGATTTGCGCTCATAGGCACGCTGGATCTCCTGCCGTGCCTCGACAGCTGTCAGCCCGGCGATTTTCACCGAGGTATTGGCCCCCGGCAGTTCGATGGTGCCGTCGGGCAGCACCCGTTGGGTGCCGTTGAGCTGGCTGGCCGCGGTGAAGTTCAGGGCGACCTGGTCACCGGACTGAATGCGGTAAGCGCCCGAGCTACTGGTGCTGACGTGAAAGATCACATCCAGCACGTCCTTGGGCCGCAGGGTCTGTTCGACCTTGGGCATGTCGGTGGCCTGGGCATTGGCCGGCTCGGCCGTGAGGATCTGCACCGGCATCTGCTGGGTTTCACTGGTGCTGGAGCAACCTGCAAGCGGCAGCAACAGCAGGAGAAGCATTTTGGCGTTCATAGCGTCATCCTTTTCTGCGGTTGCTTACAGGTTTTTGTAGAGCCATTTGGGCATGTAGTACTTGCGCCGGTTGAAGACGCTGCCCACCAGTTTTGCGCCAGCCTGAGTCAGGCGCTGGGCTGCGGCCTGGGCCACCTCCCAGCGTGTGTCTTCGGCGCGCACCACCATGATCACGCCGTCCACCAAGGTGCTGATGACCAACGTGTCGGTGGCCGAATACACCGCGTCGCCGTCGATCACCACGAAGCGATAGCGATCGCCCAACTGGTTGAGCAACGGGGCCAGTTGTTCGGTCGTCAGGTGCTCGGCGCCGCGGATGTGCCGCCCGTTCGGCAGGATGTGGAAGGGCAGGCTGGAAACATTCACCAGGCAGTCCTGCAGCAGCGGCGGTGAGTCGTTGAACAGCAGGTCTCGAAAGCCGCGCTCTTTGGTCAGCCCCAGCTGTTGCGTGAGGTTGCCCTCCGACTGGCTGGCGTCGACCAGCAGCACTTGGCCGCTGCTCATTGACGCCAGTTGGCTGGCCAGCGCCAGGGCGCTGGTGGTGGTGCCGGCGCCTGGATTGGCAGCGGTCAGGAAGAGGATCCGCAGATCCAGGTCGAGCACGGTCGAGGTCAGGTTGGACTCGCTCGGGCTGGCGATGGTCAGGCTTTTGTTCGATGAACCGTCCATTTAACTCGCTCCGTGGCCGCTGAATACTTTGAAGGGGGTTTTCAACAGGATCTTCAGATCAAGCAAGAGGCTCTGCTCGGCGATATAGCTGAGGTCCAACTCAACGCGCTGGTCGAAGTCGATATTGCTGCGCCCGGATATCTGCCACAGGCCGGTCATGCCGGGGTAGATGCTCAGGCGTGCAAGGTGGCTGTCCTTGTAGCGATAAGCGTTGAACGAGGTCGGTCGGGGACCAACCAAACGCATGTCGCCGCTGACCACATTGATCAGGTTGGGCAACTCATCAAGGCTGCTGCGCCGCAGGAAGCTACCGATAGGGGTAATCCGCGGGTCGTTGTCGATCTTGAAATCGATGGCATCGGCGCCGTGCTTGTTCAGATGCCGCAAGGATTCCTTGAGCTCTTCGGCGTTGGTCACCATGGTGCGGAACTTGTACATGCCGAACAGGCGGCCGCGGTAACCGGTGCGCTTCTGCACGAACATCACCGGCCCCGGGCTGCTGAACTTGATCACCAGCGCCAGGCCCAGCAGCACAGGGGACAGCAGCAGCAGAATCACCAGCGCGCCAAGGCTTGCAACCACTCGGTTGGTTCGCGACAGCGTCCAGGGCCGACCACCGTCACGGCCGGTCATCCAGCCGCGGCCCTGCATGTGGATCGCCGTGTCCAGGCGCATTCGGTGTTCGGGGTCCAGGCGTTTGTCACGCAGCATGTGATTGAGCAACACGCCTTTTTCATGTCCAGTCATAGAGTCCTCCGCTGAAGCCCTTGCGCGAGTGGCGAGTGGGCGTTGCGCAGTGGGTAGTAGTCACGGAACCAGGCGATGAATCGTCCGAGTCCTTCATCCAGCTCGATCCGTGGCTGGAAACCGGTGGCCTGGGCCAGATCGCTGGCATCGGCGCAGGTGTTGAGCACGTCGCCCGGCTGCAGGGGCAGCAACTCGACGAGGGCTTTTTGTCCGAGGTGTTTTTCCAGCAGCGCCAGGTAGTCCTTGAGCTCCACTGGCTGTTGTCCGCCAATGTTGTAAATGCGCCATGGCGCCATGCTGCTGGCCGGGTCAGGTTGTTCGCGGTTCCACTGCGGTGCTGGTTGGGGGGCGCGCTCGATCAGGCGGGCGATGCTCTCGATGATGTCGTCGATGTAGGTGAAATCACGCTGGTGCTGGCCGTAGTTGAACAGCTTCAGCGGCTGCCCTTCGGCAATCGCCCGGGCGAACTGGATCGGCGACATGTCTGGCCGGCCCCAAGGCCCGTACACCGTGAAAAAACGCAAACCGGTGCAGGGAATGCCGAACAGATGGCTGTAACTGTGAGCCATCAGTTCGTTGGCTTTTTTGGTCGCGGCGTACAGCGACAACGGGTGATCGACGCCGTCCTTGACCGAGTAAGGCGTGTGCTGGTTGGCGCCATACACTGAACTGGACGAGGCATAGATCAAGTGCTTGACCGGGTGGTGGCGGCAGCTTTCGAGAATGTTCAGGAACCCGCTCAGATTGCTGTCGACGTAGGCCCGGGGATTTTCCAGGGAGTAACGCACCCCGGCCTGGGCCGCGAGGTGAATCACCACCTGCGGTTGTTCAGCGACAAACAGTGCGTCGAGGGCCGTGGCGTCGGCCACATCGACTTTCGCGAGCTGGAAATCGCCGACTTGCTTGCGCACCCAATCCACGCGGTCGTGTTTGAGTTGCGGGTCGTAGAAGTCGTTGAAATTATCCAGGCCGCATACCTCATGCCCGTCGCGCAACAGCCGCAACAGGCAATGGGCGCCAATGAAACCGGCCGCTCCGGTGACGAGTATTTTCATGGCCGTGGCGCCTCGGGAACGATGTGCCGAAGCCCGATACCGCTGTAGTGCAAACCGGCCGCCGCCACGTGCTCCGGGTTGTAAAGATTGCGCCCGTCGACAATCACCCGCGCGCGCAATTTACTCGCCAGCAGATCGAAGTCGACCACGCGGAAGTTCTTCCACTCGGTGCAGATCACCAGCGCGTCGGCATCTTCCAGGGTGTCGTCGCGGGTGGCGCACAGGTGCAGGTCATTGCGGTAGCCGTAAATGCGCCGGCACTCGGACATGGCTTCCGGGTCGTAAGCCTGCACGCTCGCACCTTCGGCCCACAGCGCCTCCATCAGATAACGGCTGGGCGCTTCGCGCATGTCATCGGTATTGGGCTTGAAGGCCAGGCCCCAAATCGCGATGGACTTGCCGACCAGGCCATCGGGAAACAGCGCCTGCAGTTTGCTGAAGAGGATGTGCCGTTGGCTGTCATTCACATCGGTGACGCTACGCAGCAGGCGCAATGACATGCCGTGATGTTCGGCGGTGTGCAGCAGAGCCCGCAGGTCTTTAGGAAAGCACGAGCCGCCGAAACCGCAGCCGGGGTAGATGAAGTGGTAACCGATGCGCGGGTCCGAGCCGATGCCTTTGCGCACCGCTTCAATGTCGGCTCCCAGCAACTCGGTGAGGTTGGCCAGTTCGTTCATGAAACTGATGCGGGTGGCGAGCATTGCGTTAGCGGCGTACTTGGTCAGCTCGGCGCTGCGGTTGTCCATGAACATGAGCTTTTCGCGGTTGCGGCAGAACGGTGCATAGAGTTCGCTCAACTGGTTGCGCGCTTCATCGTCATTGGTGCCGACAATGATCCGGTCCGGGCGCATGCAATCGGCCAGGGCGCTGCCTTCCTTGAGAAACTCCGGGTTGGACACCACCCGCACGTTCAACGCTTTTTTGCCACGGCGTTGCAGTTCTTCGTTGGCAGCGATCGCCACTTGGTCCGCAGTGCCCACCGGCACGGTGGACTTGATGATCAGGGTGCGATCGGACTCCATGAAACTGGCGATTTGCCGAGCGACATTCAGCACATGGCTGAGGTCGGCGGAACCGTCTTCATCGGCGGGAGTGCCCACCGCGATGAAAATCAGCTCCGCGTGTTCGACCGCGTCACTGGCCTGGGTGGAGAAGAGCAGGCGACCGGCCTTGATGTTGTCTTCCAGGGTGCTGGACAGTCCCGGTTCGCTGATCGGGGGCACGGCTTGTTGCAGTTGCTTGATCTTGTTGAGGTCAATGTCGACGCACAGCACGCGATGTCCCACATCGGCCAATGCCGCGGCTTGTATAAGACCGACGTAACCCGTACCAAATACGCTCACGTCCATACTGGCGTGCCTCGTAAAACGGTGGATGTAACTGAAATGAGACTGTCAAAAGGGGTATAGCCCAGCCGTGGGAAAGCGAGTCAGCAAAATGACGGGTAGCGCGACCGGGAAAACCCCGGTTTGACGGGCTTTTTGCCATCAAGTGCTTGCCGCTGCTGGATTTGCCGCGATTTTGAGGGGTTTGTGAGGGTTTTAAGAAAACGATAAACGGTCGTAGGGCTTGAAACACAAGGGTTACAGACACTTGAGTGTGTCAGATTCGAGGCAACGTTTTTTTGACGCTTTGGGGAAAAAACCGGCATTTCTTGCGCTTCGAGGGCTCGGTGCTAGTGTCAGAAAATGGCCGACAATCCATTGGCCACGGAGGTGCTGTAATCACCATGATCCGTTACCTCAAGGAACTGTTACTGGTTCTGTATTTACTCAAGAGTTACGACTACTACCTCGATCGTCTTGACGCGCTGGGCATCGGTTTTCCTGTGCTGCTGTATGGCGCAATGTTCGTCGTGCTGACAGTGGCGTTGTTCATGACCGCGTACATCCGCCAGACGCTGATCCGTCATCTGTTCGCGTTGGTGATGTCTGGCTCGGCGGTGTTCTTCGACGTCTATACGCAAGTGACTGCCGGTTACATGACCTACAGCAGTTTTGTGTCGCTGGTGTATTCCGGTGGCTTCATTCAAGAGGCCGTGTACCAGTACCGCGATGCAATCATCAGCGCGATGGTCAGTGGTTTGTTGCTGCTGTTCGGTATCGGGCTCAAGCCGCGGCGACGGGCGCCATTACCGGGTGCACTGTTGGTGGCGGCGCCAGTGTTCGGGGTACTGATGCTCAGCACCGTGCTGTTCGTGCGGGCCGGCGAGGGCGCCCGTGGCTTGCCGATCATGTACACACCGTTGGCCTATCTGAATCTGTTCACCTATGAAGCGCTGCACAACACCGTCGGGCCGCGTGAGCCAGTGAGCCTGTCGCGCGTCGATCAGCCGGTGGGGCACGACATTGTGCTGATCATCGACGAGAGCATTTCCGGCAACTACCTGGACATCAACACGCCGTTCGGTGTGCACAGCAATCTCAAGGAACCGCGCCCGGGCGTGGACATCTTCAATTATGGCTACGCGGCGTCCATCGCCAATTGCAGCGCCGACACCAATGTCACCCTGCGCTACGGTGGCACCCGCGCCGACTACATGCGGATCAACAGCACATTGCCGTCGATCTGGCAGTACGCAAAAAAAGCCGGGCTGCGCACCGTTTACATCGACTCCCAGCGCACGGGCGGCAACTTGCAGAACCTGATGAACGCTGCCGAGCAAAAGGACATCGACGAGTTCGTGCAATTCGACCGCACCAGCGTGCGTGACCGCGACATGGCAGCGGCGGCCAAGCTGATTGAGTTGCTCAACGACGGTAAGCCGGAGCTGGTAGTGATCAACAAGGTCGGTGCGCATTTTCCGGTACACGACAAGTACCCGGACGCCTTTATGGCTTACCGCCCGACATTGCCCCGCGGGCAGTTCGTCGAAGTGGCGGACACGGGCACACGCGATGGTTTCAACGGTCAGCCGGATGATTGGTTGCTGTACCGCAACGCCTATAAAAATACCGTGCTGTGGAATGTCGGCGAGTTCTTCGCACGGGTGTTTGCTCAGGCGGATCTGAGCCATGCGCTGCTGATCTACACCTCTGATCACGGGCAGGATCTGCACGAGCGCGGTAACCCGGGGCTCAATACGCACTGCGGTGATGATCCGGTGGAGGAGGAAGGGTTGGTGCCGTTGGTGGTGATTTCCGGCAGCGATTTGCAGACCCTGGACTGGCAGGCGCAATTGCCGGCCAACAAGGATCGCTCCAGCCACTACAACATCTTCCCGACGTTGCTGCAGGTGATGGGTTATGACCTAGCGGGGATTGAGGCGGTGTATGGCAAACCCTTGAGTGTGCCGACGGGGGACGATTTCACCTTTAACTATCGTTTCAATGCACGGTTGGGGGCCAAGCCAGAGTGGAAGCACATTGACCTGAACAGCATTGTGACGCCGGGGCGGGTGGTGCCGAGTGTGGCGGTGGGGCAGTGAGGTTGTTTGTTGGCTAAGCCGGCCCCTTCGCGAGCAAGCCCGCTCCCACATTTGATGGGTGTGAACACAGATTTTGTGTACACCGGCGATCCCTGTGGGAGCGGGCTTGCTCGCGAAGAACGATAACGCGGTCCCGCTGCCGTCCGCTATCCTAGGCCCACTGCCTTCAACGAGTCTCCCCTCATGCTTTCGGTCCAGGGCGTCTTCAAAAGCTACGCCACCCCCCAAGGCCCGCTGCCGGTATTGCAAGGCGTCGACCTCACGTTGAAACCCGGCAGCAGCCTGGCGCTGATGGGTGAATCGGGCAGTGGCAAGAGCACCTTGCTGCACCTGATCGCCGGGCTGGACAAGGTCGATCGCGGCAGCATCCGCAGCGGCGAGCATCGGCTGGAGCAGATGAACGAAAGCCAATTGGCGAACTGGCGGCGGACCGAAATCGGTCTGGTGTTCCAGCAGTTCAACCTGATTGGCAGTTTGCGCGTTGAAGACAATCTGGCGTTTCAGGCACGTCTGGCCGGGCGCCACGATCCACGTTGGCAGGCGCATCTGGTGCAACGTCTTGGGTTGGGAGATTTGCTGCGGCGCTATCCGGAGCAACTGTCTGGTGGGCAACAGCAGCGGGTCGCCTTAGGTCGCGCCCTGGCATCGCAACCCAAACTGCTGCTGGCCGACGAGCCCACCGGCAGCCTCGATGAAGCCACCAGCGATGAGGTGTTGAAGTTGTTGCTGGAACTGCTCGACGACAGCCCGACAACTTTGTTGATGGTCACTCACAGCCCACGGGTCGCCGCGCGGCTGGCAGACAAAGTGGTGCTGCACGGTGGCCGTCTGGCTGGCGCGGACGAGCGCTGAAGTGCGGGTTTTTCGTGAGACGCTGCGGGCGCTGCTCAGCCATTGGCGACAGCACCCGGTGCAATTTTTCAGTGTGCTGACCGGGCTCTGGCTCGCCACCAGCCTGCTGACCGGCGTGCAAGCGCTGAACAGCCAGGCGCGAGAAAGCTACGCCCGAGCCAGTCAGCTGATCGGCGGCGAACCGCAAGCCAGTCTCACGGCACTCGGCGGTGGGGTGTTTTCCCAGCAAGTGTTTGTCGATCTGCGTCGTGCGGGTTGGCCGGTATCGCCCGTGTTGCAAGGCCGGTTGACGCTCAAGGGTCATGAAGAGCAGCGCTTGCAGTTAATGGGGATTGAGCCGGTGTCGCTGCCGGCTGGTTCCGCAGTGGCCGGGCGGTCGTTGCCGATCGAGCTGATCGTCGAGTTTTTCACCTCGCCTGGCAGCACCTGGATTTCACCGCAGACTTTACAGGCGTTGGGCTTGCGCGAAGGTGAAACCCCGGTAGCCCGGAGTGGAGTCACCTTGCCGCCGCTGCGTGCCCAGACCGACATGGCGCCCGGTGTGTTGCTGGTGGACATCGGCTTCGCCCAACAGATTCTGCAATTACCCGATCAATTGTCACGCCTGCTGCTGCCCAAGGATTTCACCGCGACCCTGCCTGATGAGCTCAAGGGCCAACTCCAGTTCAAAAGCAGCGGCGAAGAAAACAACCTCGCGCGCCTGACCGAGAGCTTCCACCTGAACCTCGATGCCTTGGGCTTCCTGTCGTTCGTGGTCGGTCTGTTCATCGTTCACGCGGCGATCGGCCTGGCGCTGGAGCAACGCCGAAGCTTGCTCAGAACCCTGCGCGCCTGCGGGGTCAGTGCCCGCATGTTGATTGCCTGCCTTGCCGTCGAGCTGGGTGCTCTGGCGCTGATCGGTGGTATCGCCGGCGTCGTCAGCGGCTACCTGCTGGCCGGCGTGCTGTTGCCGGACGTCGCCGCCAGCCTGCGCGGCTTGTACGGCGCCGAAGTGCCGGGGCAGTTGAACCTCAGTCCGCTGTGGTGGTTCAGCGGTATCGGCCTGAGCCTGTTCGGTGCCTTGCTGGCCGGTGCCAACAGTTTGCTGCGGGCGGCGCGTTTGCCGTTGCTGGCGCTGGCCAATCCGCAAGCCTGGCACCTGGCCCACGCGCGCTGGTTGCGGCGCCAGGGGTGGGTCGCGGCGATGGCGACGATGATCGCGTTATTGGCGTTGATCTTCGGCGACAGCCTGAGCAGCGGCTTCGTGTTGATGGGCGCGTTGTTGATTGGCGCCGCACTGGCCTTGCCGGTGGTGTTGAACAGTGTGCTCAACTGGGTGCTTGGGCGCAGTCGTTCGGTGCTCGGCCAATGGTTTCTCGCCGACTGCCGCCAGCAACTGCCGGCCCTGAGCCTTGCCTTGATGGCGCTGTTGTTGGCGCTGGCGGCAAACATCGGCGCCGGCAGCATGACCGCCGGTTTCCGTCAGACCTTCAGCAACTGGCTCGAACAACGGTTGACCGCCGAGCTGTACCTCAATCCGCAAAATCCCGCCCAGGCTCGAGAACTGCACACCTGGCTCAAACAACAACCCCACGTCAGCGCGGTGCTACCGAACTGGCAGGTATCGATCCAGTTGCAGGGCTGGCCGGCGGACGTCTTTGGCGTGATCGACCACCCGACTTATCGTCAGCACTGGCCGCTGCTGGAAGCCTTGGGCGACAACCCTTGGGAGCGACTGGCCAAGGACGACGCGCTGATGCTCAGCGAACAATTGGCCCGGCGGTTGAAGGTACGGCTCGGTGATCACCTGACGATCCCCACGCCGAATGGCCCATGGTCGCCGCGGATCGTCGGGATCTACGCCGACTACGGCAATCCCAAGGGGCATCTGCTGGTCAACATTAATCATCTGCTGCGCGGCTGGCCGCAGTTGACGCCCAACCGTTTCAACCTGCGCATCGACCCGGCATCGATCCCCGGGTTCCTGACCGCGCTGCAAGCACGCTTCGCCCTGGACGACAGCCGTATCGTCGATCAGGTCCGGCTCAAGGGCTGGTCCACGCAAGTGTTCGAACGCACCTTCGCCGCCACCGCCGCGCTCAACAGCCTGACGCTGTGCGTCGCGGGCGTGGCACTGTTCATCAGCCTGCTGACCCAGAGCCAAAGCCGCCTTGGGCAACTCGCGCCACTGTGGGCGCTGGGCGTGACTCGGCGCCAATTGATGCTGCTGAACCTCGGGCAAACCTGGTTGCTGGCGGTACTGACGCTGGTGCTGGCGTTGCCCTTGGGCATCGCGTTGGCGTGGTGCCTGGACACGGTGATCAACGTTCAGGCCTTCGGTTGGCGCTTGCCGTTGCGGGTGTTTCCGTTGCAACTGTTGCAGTTGATGGGCCTGGCCTTGCTCGCGACCTTGCTCGCGTCGGCGTGGCCGTTGTACTCGCTGTATCGCACGCAACCGGCGGATCTGCTGAGGACGTTTGCTCATGAAGATTAAGGTCGGTGTGTTGTTACTGGCCGCGCTGCTGAACGGCTGCGACAACACCCCTGCACCGGAAAAAGGCTTCGCCGGCCTCGGCCATCAGGCCGCCGCATTTACCCCAGTGGTGCCCGGCCGGGTATTCAGCTTCCCGGCGGATCACGGCCCCCACGATGGCTTTCGCATCGAATGGTGGTACGTCACCGCCAACCTCAAGGACGATCAGGGCCAGGAATTCGGCGCGCAATGGACACTGTTTCGCAGCGCCTTGAAAGCGACCCCCGAGCAACCCGGCTGGGGCAATCAGACCATCTGGCTGGGCCACGCGGCCGTGACTTCCGCCACGGTACATCACGCCGCCGAACGCTACGCCCGAGGCGGCGTCGGCCAGGCCGGCGTGAGCCTGGCGCCGTTCAAGGCATGGATCGACGATTGGCATTTCAGTAGTCAGGCCAGCAATGAAAATCCGCTGGCGGACCTGCAACTCAGCGCCCGCGACAAGGCTTTCAGCTACCAATTGCGACTGACCTCCACACGTCCACTGGTGCTTCAGGGCGACAAAGGCTTCAGCCAGAAATCCGAACAAGGCCAGGCGTCGTACTACTACAGCCAGCCGTTTTTCCAGGCCAGCGGAACCCTGGAAATCGACGGCAAAACCTACACGGTCAGCGGCCCGGCCTGGCTCGACCGCGAGTGGAGCAGCCAACCCCTGACCGCCAACCAGACCGGTTGGGACTGGTTCTCCCTGCATCTGGACAGCGGCGAACAGGTCATGCTCTATCGCATGCGGCAAAAGGACGGCGCGCCGTACCTCACCGGCACCTGGATCGATGCCCAAGGGCAAACGCAGTTATTGCATGCCGACGACATCAGCCTCACCCCACAGGAGAAGGCCAATGTCGCTGGCCGTTCGATGCCTGTGAGCTGGTCGATCAAGATACCCGCCAAGCACCTCGATATCACAATCGGTGCCCTCAACCCCAAGGCCTGGATGGACTTGCGCATTCCCTATTGGGAAGGACCGGTGCGGCTGAGCGGCAGCCATGGCGGGCAGGGGTATCTGGAGATGACCGGGTATTAAGATCAAAAGAGGGTTATGCCTATGCCGCAATGTCGCGGGTGTACTCGGTCGGTGTAGGAGCTGCCGAAGGCTGCGATTTTTTGATCCTGCTCAATGCGTCCAATCCACAGGAACTCCCAGAGGCCTCCATCTCTCTACCGTAATAATACCGGCAGGAGCCCGCCGTGAACGTTGCCCACGAAGTCGACGATCCCGAAGCCTGAACACCACCCACATCGACCTGAAGAAAAACCAGCTGACCTTCCAAAACCCGGCCGGCCAATCCAAAACCGTCAACGTCGAAAGGCCTGAAGTCCAGGCGAAACTGAAAGATCTGAAAGTTGGGCAGAGCGTTATGGTGACCTATACCGATGTGCTGAAAGTAACCAGCCAACACCCAAGCTGATCATTACTTGTACGTATTGATTGTTCTTGTACAAATAATTGTATAAGAACAATCATTTTTAATGGTCGAACTGGTGAGTTTAAGAAGTTTGTATCTGAAGTTTTAGCAAAGGCTTACGAAATATCACGTGCATAAATTTCATGTTTATACCGAGGACATATCGGCCAAATTCTATTAAAATCCTTCCCGTTCGCCCGGTGTCAGGGCTCTTTACCGGTGCATGGATTGCCAGGCCATTACACTGGGCGAACACCTCCTCTGGAACGCAATGTTTAAAAGTTTCGGATATAAAAAATGGGCGACCTTGAAGTCGCCCATTTTTATTGGCTGGGTTAAAGCTGTGGCGCCGGACACCCTACCGGGGGGCTGTAATGGCGTTTGTAGCCTGAGTCCATTTCAACCCGAAATTGTATCCATTATCGGCGTGCTGGCCTGGAGCTGCTGCCGGTAGTTGGTTGCACGCTGTAGCACGCGGGTCAAGGCCTGAAAGGTCGCCGGTTTGGTTAAAATGTCATTGGCACCGGCGGCCCGGAAACGTTCTATCTCGCCCGAAAAAGCACTCGCGGTGAAAGCAACGATGTAGCAAGTATCGCCCAGTGGTCGTTTGCGGATTTTACGGATGGCCGTTAGCCCATCCATGACAGGCATGTTGATATCCATAAAAATGATATCTGGGGTCGAAGTCATGCACTGATTGACCGCCTCCAAGCCATTTGACGCAAGACCGGGTGCATAGCCCAACTCTTGTAACATCGCCATTGCAACTTTCTGACTCACGGGATGGTTTTCCACCAGCAGAATATCGAGCGGGTAATCCTCGGCAAAGGATGAGTCGAAATCAACCGATGCATGATCATCCCGGATGGGTAGTTCCGAGACTGAAAAAAGCTCCATGGGGAGTGAGAAGGAGAACGTCGATCCGACGCCAGGCTGACTGGTAAAGGATAAAGTCCCCTGCTGCGCCTCGACCAGATTTTTGCAGATGGAAAGACCGAGCCCACTCCCGGTAAAGCGTTGACTGGCCGGTCCTTTAAACTGAGCAAAGGGCTTGAACAGGCTGTCTTGCCGTTCCATTGGGATACCTATGCCGGTATCGCGTATGGAGAATTCGAGTCGGGCCCGAGTGCCGTAACCGCTAGTCGTGACCATGAGCGATACTTTTCCGGCTTCGGTGAATTTAACCGCATTGCCCAGCAAGTTGATCAATATCTGGCGCAGGCAATTGGTATCGGTTTTGACCAAGGGAGGTACGTCTGGTGAGACCAGGGCCTCAAGTACAATTGGCTTGTCCTGAATGTTTTGCCGGATCATTTCAATACTGGATGAAACCAGAGCTCTGATTTCGAAGACACGAGGCGTCAATTCAAGTTTTCCCGCTTCGATTTTTGCAAGGTCGAGAATGTTGTCGATAAGAGACAGCAGGGCTCGCCCGCTTGTATTAATCGTTTGTAGCAGACTGCTTTGCTCGCGGTTCAGGGCGGACCTCGCCAGCAACTCCGTCGCGCCGATAACACCGTACATGGGCGTGCGAATTTCATGACTCATGGTGGCCAAAAATCTGGTTTTTGAACGATCAGCGTCCTCGGCGGCATTTTTTGCCTGATTCAATACCTCTTCGTTTATTTGCAATTGCTGGAGATGAGCGCGCATGCGTATAAGGCTGAAGACGAGAAATACCAGAATGGCCAGGATGATATGCTGCAGGGAGTCTTGATTAAGTTGCTGGTAGTAATCCGCCAACGTCATCTCCGCACCCGCAATATAAATCGTACCGTCCTGCGATCTCATCGGGACGAAGACGGCGCGAAAATCTCCCCAGTGATCCGAGTAGTCGATCCAGGTGGGTTCGGTGCGCTCAAAACTGTCGAGCAAAGCCTGACTGGCATCCGGGTAGGGATCGAAAAAGCGTACGAAATTCTTCTCCAAGATCTCTTTTTTCGATGCGCTGGAGCTGACTAGATAAGCCTCGCCCGAGCGTTTGACCACACTGTAGACAAAAGCAGTCCCCATGGAATCGTTGAAGCTGGAGAGCCGTTGAATGGCATTCCAGTCCTCCGCCTCGGATTTGGACTGTTTGTCGATCAGATTGTCATGGTAGCGATCGCCAAGGATGGCCGAAGCGCCCAACGCGGCATGCAGCAGCTTGTTATTAATATTGTCAGTGAGGATCCCTTGAGTCTCGACGTAGAGGTAGTAGATATAGCCACTGACACCTACTATGTAGACCAAGAGAAAAATCCACGTTTTCCGCTTGAGTTTGAACATAAATCACAGCCTCCATACTGTAGGCCCAAGCATAATTTGAAGGCGAGCTGAAAACCATTGTTTTGTTTTTTGCTATTTTCAGGTGAGGCGTTACTTGACCGAATAGCCAGTTTTTTTACTCGCCGATTTTTTGGATTGATCAGAAATTTAAAGACAGTTTTTAACAAACTCTTGTGAAGTGCAGCGTGTATAAGTCTGGGCGGCGATGTTTAAATGTGTCGGACATAAAAATGGGCGACCTTGAAGTCGCCCATTTTTATTGGGAAATTTAAAGCTGCGCCTGTAGCCGCCGCCCGACCACATCCAGCAAATCGCAACCATCGCGCAACGGGAGTGCCAACACCCGCGCAAACTCTTGCAACAGCGCAGCATCACCACCAATCGCTTCGCCCAGGGAAAGCGTTTCCAATAGTTGAGTGACGCTGCGAATGCGATACGCCGCCGTGTCGTGCAACACGTCGACAGGCGCTTCGGTGTCGATCAGCAGGGAAGGGATCGTGCAGTCGATGCCGGTAATCGGCATGTATCGAGTCATGGTTGAACCTCCTCAGCGTCGGACGCCCCACCGGGTGGATCGAGGTTGTCCAGCGCCCGGTTTACCAATAACTCGCCCAGTACGGCCAATTGCTGAATCGATAGCGCCAGACTGCGGTGCGAGCCTTCGAGTTCGCGGGCAAAGTCAGTGGTCAGCACGTTGAGCGAGGCGAGGGTTTCGTAGGCGTGGCTTAGCAGGGTTTCGGTGTCAATGTTGGGGAGGAGGGTGAAAACGTGGCTGATGGGGTCGGGATTTTGTGGGTCGCGGAGACGGGCGCTGATGGTGCGTTGGGTTGCTTGGCTGAGTTGATTGGGGTCGAGGGATTCGGGTGGAAATTTTTTCATCGTGAAGCTCCTGAAACAATGGAGCCGCAAAGCGGCATTTGCATGCCTTGATCGTGTTCGGCCTGTCAAAACCGGTCGCTGAGGTTGCAGCGGCTGGGGGAGGTTATCTGGGGAAGAAGGGGTGTACAAGTTCATTGGGAGCGACGGGTTTTGTGGGAAATGTCCGATGCTTTTGTCAGCCGTCCCGAGGGGCAGAAAAATTGAGTCAGATTTGGTTTTAAGTGAACTCGGGTTTTTTATCGCTCATGTAAACTGAGGGTCCACAAAGTAGTGGATATTTCGTTGTGAATTCAATTATCGAGCTGTTGTTCGAAGCGTGAATCGTGAAGAGATTTTCGCTCTGAGTGATTCTTATGCTAAGTTTTTCTTTTGTAGGTATATTTTTGATCGTCAGGTTGCTGATTTCGCTGCAGTTTAAACCGATGCAACATGTATTGAATTCAGCCTTTTTCCATTTTGCGGGAGGGGCGTCAGGGAGCTCTTCGATGTCAAATTCCAGTATTATCGTTGGTCTGTTGTTGTCGATATTTACTGTGGAAAGTTCAATGAAGCCGATTGGTACGGGGCTTTTGAAAATCTGATTGAAAAAAATGCTGCCATCGATATCGTTCCAGAACTTCATTTTTGCTCCTTGTGGCCAAACTTAGTGGGTAGATTTGTTTTTATGAACGAGTAGAAAATAAATCTGTCCCCTGTTCCTTGTCCTGTTCCTTCTCTTCTTTTTTTCGATTCGCCTTTCAGTCTAGCGGATAGTCACATGTCCAAGGTGGAGTGAATAGCTCTGGATTGATGTTGTTCTCTTGAAGGTAGTCATTTATCTCTTCTTCGGTTTCTAACGTTTGACACTTGATAATGGTAGCGTCTCTGCTTCCAATGCTATCTCTTGTTTCAATTATTGACTTAGGTATTGTGAAGTCTATTGCTACATATTTTGAATATTTTGCGTCTTCCAAGAACTTATAATAGAGCTCTCCTGGATATCTGTTTGTAAAATTCAAATGGTATACCGCGTATATAGCAATCCATCTGCGTAAGGAGTCGTCGTTTGTAGGGAGTTCTTGCGCGATTTCTGTATACGATTTCGCTTCCAGACCCCACCAGACTTTTCTTGGGATTATTTTTGGATTGCTCATTTTTGACCTTGAAATTGATTTGGTCAATCGAAAAAGTGACAGATTTATTTTTATGAACGCTTAGAGAAAGGTGACTAGAAAAATAAATCTGTCACCTTTTCTTTATAAGGACTGACTTTGCAACAAGCTCTGTACCGTACTCAGTCCAGTTTGACTCCTCCGAATCGCCGATCCATGAGTGAAGCTTTTCATAAGTCTCGTTTTTTTTCATAACCTTTCATGGGGTGACCCCTGTTGGATAAGATGAAATCACTGCACCGCTTTCTTGCGGTCACTTGCCATTTATGTTGGGTTTTGTTTTAAAAGCTTTGAATGATGTTTGGTATTTCAGTTTTGGTTGTTTTTATGGTGTCTAACATTTCAATTAAGGATTTTATTTTATCGCTATACTCTATTGGGGCGATAAGTTGTGCGGCTGAATGAGTATCGCTTTCTATGAAGCGGCCTACGAGGGTTTCTCGACTATTTGTTAAAAGGTCAAAGATGTTTTGCGAGGTGATGCCTTTGTCTGCTTTACTAAGCTGTTCCCATATAAGGTTGAGGTTAGGGGTGGACTTTTTGAAGATTAGAATTGTATTTCGATGCTGTGTTAACTCGTTTGGTTCGAACTTGTTGTCTAGGCTATTGCTGGATTGAATATATGAATATATTTTTGATGTTTCATTTTTTTTTATTAAATCTTCGTCGGTTAAGGTTTTTTCAATTTCTTTGCGTAGACGTACCTCTTGAATTTTATGTTGCTCCAAGGAGTAGCCAACTGTTCGCCATTTCATCACGATTGACCATTCGGGTGCCAAAGAATTAGTGACTTTGCTCCAAGTGCCCCATACTTCCAAAATGGACGGACCAAGAAATGAAAAAGTTATGAATCCGGGAGCAGTAGTATAGGTTGGTTGCTCCCATAGCTTTATTACTGGTTCACAAGTATAAAATGTGCTCATGGTTTTTCTTTCTTGAAGTAGGTGTGTGAGTTGTCTCCCTCTTTTAGGGCTGCTTTTGTACCTGTGGTCCCAGTGACTTCTGTATTGAAGTGTGGGCCTTCATTACCTTTCACGTGGCCAAGGGAGTGTTCGCGTATTGTCACAGTTCGCCCATCCTTGACCAAAAAGGGGACAGATTTATTTTAATTCGCATAGAAAATAAATCTGTCTCCTTTTCTTTCAATGTTGGCGGCGTGCTAGTCCGTGAATTCTAAGTGAGGTTGTCAGCGCCCCAATAAAATTTAAAAAACTCTGAATTTTAAGGGGCGAAAATTTAAATGTGAGATTAATTGGTCTTTTTTGGTTGCGTAAAAAATATAAGTTGGAGGTGGAATTGTCTATTTTTTTAACCATATTTTCTTGAATGTATTGGTTTAACTCTGATTCAACTGTAGTGAGGTTTGTGTATTTTGCATGTTTTTCTGGGAATTCGCATGCATAGTTATACAAGCGCCATGCGTCGAATCCATCGGTTCTTCCATTTGGCCCGAAATCGAAATCCACACAGTACTCCGGGTATTCGATCATGCATCCGTTCCCATGTAATTGATAGCTTACACCCTTAAAAATCTCTCCTCTTTGAGCTATTTTATTGTCATGCCATAATTGGTGTAGTGATCTCGAGCCGAATTTGTCTTCAAGCAACTGTAGTGAGGTTTCTACAGCGCCTAAAAAATCAAAAATTAATAATTTCAGATTTTTGTTAATCATCTTCTCAGCCAAAAGGGGAGCAGCCAAAAGGAACAGATTTATTTTCATGAGTGCGTAGAAAATAGATCTGTCGCCTTTCTTGTTATTTTTTTTTGGTTGCTAAGTTACTCTGAGTCCATAAGTGTTTTGTATTTCGCAAATGTAGTGATAGCTTGCTCGTCGCCATCAATTAAGTTTTCATAAAAGCTAATGTTTGTGGCCCATTCTTGGAATATAAGCGAGCTTTTGTATTTGTTGTTTTCTTGGGTTCGAAAGCTAAGTTTCCAATGAGAGGAAAGTCGCTCATCAATAATATCAAAGACATCAGCTGCATATGGTTTTGGATACTCATCATCTTCTTCTGCGCATATATAGAACCAAGGGCAGTTGTCTCGAAACTCGATGCCGTAAACCGTGTATTCCATTCCCAGTTGCAAGTCTAGCTCGCCGTCAGGCATGAATATGTAACGCTTTAAACGCATGACGGTTTCTGGTGCTGATATGTCATTCAGATTGTTGATTTTGCATACGACTTTCATTTGTCGATGGCTCCGGGTGGCACTGATGGGTCATTACCCCAAGGTTTTATATCATCGGTGCTGTGTTTTTTGAATTTGAAATCCATGAGCTCTCCGGTCTGCGGATTGCGTACATAATGTACTACGGAGTCATTTCCGTTCTTCGATTTTATCTTGAGCTCAATTTTATCCATTCCTTTAAAGGCAGGATCATTGAGGTTTTCGATAATAACGACGCCTCGACCTTCTTTAGCTGCCTGTAATGTCATCTGGTCTTGAATGCTTTTAGGTTCCCGACTCCACTTGTCCGGTTTTGGAGGGGCTGGAGGGGGAGGAGATCCTTCATTTACGGTCGCTTTAACTGGTGGATCTTCCAGTCTGATTTCCGGCTTGCTACCACCCGCTCCAGGACAGCTTGTCAACCCCATCGGATCCACCCACCCCGTAGGGTTAGGCACGTATTGGTAGTTGTTCAACCCACCCGCCAGCTTAATCGGATCCGGCGTCAGAAACCGTCCAGTCCCCGGATTGTAGTAGCGATGCCGGTTGTAATGTAAGCCTGTCTCGGCATCGAAATACTGGCCCTGAAAGCGCAGCGGGTTGTCGATTTCGGCGACGTCCAGCGCAGCGAGGTTGCCATAGGCGCGGTACTTGGCCGACCACATGATTTCGCCGCTGTAGTCGGTGAGTTCCTGCGGGGTGCCGAGGTGGTCGAGTTGGTAGTAGAACGGCGCGGCCTTTAGCGGGCCTTCGCCATCGAGCATCACCAGCGGGCGGAAGCTGCCGGGTTCGTAGATGTAGCTGCGATAGCGGTTGTCGCCGCTCTCGGCGATGAGGCGTTCGCCTTGCCACAGGAACTCGGTGGTGTGGCCGTCGACGGTCTTTTCGATGCGTCGGCCGAAGGCGTCGTATTTGTAGGATGCGACGCTGCCACCCGGCAGGCTGACGCCGATCAGGCGATGTTGGCAGTCGTAACGGTACTCGGTAACGAGTTTCTGCCCGGCGCCTCGGCGTTCGCGGATCAGGTTGCCGTAGGCGTCGTAGTCGTAATGACGGTCGCCCTGCATCAGCAGGCGGTTGCCCTTGACGTTGGCCAGGTTCGCGGTCGGCTCGTTGTTTTGGCCGAGGAGGTTGCCCGCCGGGTCGTGGGCGAAGCTTTCAGGCGTAGCGCCGCGTACGTTGATCAGGCGGTCAAGCGGATCATAGTGATAGCTGCGGTGGCCTTTGCGGCTGTCGTCGATGCCGGCGAGGTTGCCATTGGCGTCGTAGGTGTAGCGGCGCTGGAACAGATTCTTTTCGCGCTGGCTGACGCTGTGTGCTTGCAACCGACCCTGTTCGTCGTACTGGTATTGGCTGAGCAGCAGCCCTTGTTGACGCTGCTGTTCGCGGCCGGCGTTGAACTGGTGGCTGGTCAGGCGCGAACCATTGAGGTCGATGCTGCTCAGCTGGCCGCCAGGCTGGTGGCGGTAATCGAGCTTGCTGCCGTCCGGCAGGCGGCAGTGTTTCAGTTGGCCGACGCTGTCGTACTCGTAGCGCAGAGTGCCCCAGCCCTGGTGTTCGGTGATCAGGCGATCTTGCAGATCGTATTCGTAGGCGAGGGGCCAGTGGCTGTCGTCGACGTTGACAAGGCGCCCGAGGGCGTCATAGTTGTAGTGAATTTCTTCACCGTCAGCCAGGGTTTTCACCAGCAGACGGCCAGCAGCGTCGCGCTGGTACTCGGTTATCAGCTCGCTGCCATCGTCGCCGAATTCGGTTTTCTTCAGCAACCGACCGTTAAGGTCGTATTCATAGGCGGTACGGCGACCGTCGAAACCGGTTTCCTGCTGGATCTGGCCGTTCGGGTAATAGTCGAGGTGGTAGTGCTCGCCACGTTCGTTTTCGATCTCGGTGAGCAGCAGGCGCGAGTTGTCGTAACGGTAGCGCAGATGGCTGCCGTCCGGATTGATGCGGCGGCTCACGAGGTGCAGGTTGTCTGCGTATTCGTAGCGGGTGATGCGCCCGAGTTCATCCCGTTCGGCGGTGACGCGACCATACGGGTTATAGGTGAAGGCGCGGGTGGCGCCGCCCTGGAAGGTGATTTGTGTCAGGCGATCAACGGCATCCCATTGGTAATGGGTGATGGCGCCGGTTTCATCCTGACGTGTGATTTGTCGACCTAGCGCGTCATAACGGTACTTGCGTTGGCTGCCGTCGGGCAGGCGTTCTTCCAACAGTTGACCGAGGTTGTTCCAACCCAGTTGATGACGACTGCCATCGGGATGGCGGATTTCCAGCAAGCGGCCTTGACGGTCGTAGTTGTAGTGGGTTTCGGCGCCGTGAGGGTCTGTTTGCTGGGTGATATCGCCTTGACGGTTGCGCTCGTACTTCCAGCGCGCTTTACCTCGTTGGACATCAATGAGTTGACCATTGAAGTAGTTGTAACGGGTCGGTTCGTCTTCTGGCGGGATCACGGCCATCAAGCGCCCGGCATCGCTGTATTGATATTCGGTGATGGCGCCCATCGGGTCTTTTACTGCGACCAGACGTCCCTGATCGTCATAGGCTTTCTGCGTTTCCCCACCATCGGGAGCGGTCTCGCTGATCAAACGCGCATTCTTGTCATGCACGTACACATGCTCGCTGCCGTCGGAGTTGTAAGCAGTCACTGAACCTTTGTCATCCCACTCGTAACGCGCTTCCAGCTGCGAGTAGTTAGCCCAGTGGCGGACGCAACGGGAAAGCTTGCCTTCACGCTCCCATTCCCAGAAAAAACTGGCACCACCGGCCAGTTGCCGTTCCAGAATGACGTGCTGGTCGTTGTAGTGGTAATGCTCGGTTTCACCTGCTGCATTGGTCGAGGATACGAGCTGATTGCGCGTGTTGTAGCGGTAGGAGACCAAGGTCTGAATGGTTAGCCATGGATCCTGGCGTTCACCGCGGTCGTTATACTCGGAGCGTTGTTGCTGATGATCCACTGCGGCGATATGACGGTCGTCGTAACGCAACAGCAAGGCGCGGCCTGCACCGTTGTCGATGCGTTGAATGCGGTCGACAAAGTCATAACTGATATGCACCCGATTGTCATAGGCATCGCTGATGGTGATCAATCGCCCGGCACGGAAGTGATAGAAGCGTGCTTTTGGTCCCGCCTGGGTAAGGATTAACTCACCGGGTGCATCGCCCAAATAAATCGCCGCCTGCGCCAGGCTGTTGGTGATAGCCGGACGTTGTTCGGTTGGTATCGGGAAGCGGATCTGGCGGTTTTCGTTGTCCGTCCACAGCACACCTTCATCGTCCAGTTGCAAACGATGAGACAAGGAATGGCTCCAACCATGGCCAAGACGGCTGTCGATTTCGACCGCACTGCTTCGGTAAAGGCGCGTCCATTCCAGAGGCAACAACCCACCCAACTCGCCGTCGGAGAGGGTCAGCAGTTCCTCGCCGGTCACCATCGAAATCGGGTCGTCTTTGAGGCAGGTTTTGTTGGCACACTCGGTGGGTTGGTCAGCCGGGTTTTTCGATTGGTTTGGCGCGTTGTCGACCACCTCTTTTTGCTCGACGCGTGTGGCGCTTTCAGTTTTGCCGCGCGCCTGGATCTGCGCATCCGTTTCCACTTTTCCACCGGCGACAGGTGGCTTTTTCTTCGGCGCCATTGCTGTTTCGGCGGGTTTGGGCGGGGCGATCTCAACGTTGGCTTTACGCGCCGGGTTGAATGCCGAATTGCCATTAAGCAATAAAGGCCGAGCAGCCTCGGTATGCGGTGTGGCGCTTGTTTTGCTGACTTTCATCAGCATGCCGGTAAAATCTTCAATCAGTTTCACAACTTTGGCGCTGTTTTGCGTGGCTTTAACTACCTTCGTGCCAATACGCACGGCCAGGCCGAGACCACCGGTCAGGACCACACCAACCAGAATGTTCAGCAGGAACTCTGTGGTCAGCTGAGCCAGCACTTCTGTGCATGTCTGCGGTGGCAGCATCTTCACCCAGGCCATGATGGCGGCAACGTAGATCCACATTAGTGGTTCATCGCTGGCGATCAACAAGGCGGTGTGAATGGCCTCAGCGGAGGCGTCATAAATCTTCTTGATTTGCTCTTCGGTGAAGAAGTTTTTCAGCTTCTCGTAGTTCTCACGAGGATGCGCAATCAGGTTGTAGAGACTTTTGATATCACCCCACAAACCCATGATCGCTTTCAGAAAGCCTTCCCATGCGGCCTCCAGTTCCTGCAGGGCACGGCCACCCATCGAGGCATCGGTATGTGCCTGCCAAAGCGGTAGGAAACTGGTGCTCCATTCAGTCTGCAACCAGCCGCTCAAATCGCCGATCACGCCCTGATAGGAGTTGAACAGGCTGTCGATCTGCGCGCGTGTAGGGTTCGGGAAGAACGTGATTTTGTATTGCTGATTAGGCGTGAGGCCGGTGACTTCCAGAATCCCGGTCGAGTCGATTGTCTTGTTGATCTCCGGTCCGGCTTCGTTCTTGCCAATGAACCGGCCATCCACCACAGGCACCAGACGGACCGGCGTATTGCCGATCGGAACAAATCGCGCAGACTCGAAGCTATGCACAAGCGTGAGTTTGCCGTTTGCCGGGCAGTTGGCATAAAGGGTGTTTTCCTTTTTGCTGTCCTTGTCCTGAGTGTGGACCTCATCACCGACCCTGAATTGCTGTTCCGCGTCCAGGACTCCGCCGTACCAGGCCTCGGCATGCTCACGGTAATCCTTCAGACACTTTTTGAAGTCACTGATGATGGCCTGAGCATCAGGTTGTTTCGCTGTCAGGTTCCCAACGATCGAACCCATCAAAATGCTCATACAGCCACCTCATTTTCCAGATGGGCCTTCAACAGCCCGGTGAAGTTTTCTTCCGTGAATGGCGTGCGTTTTACGAAGCGCGCCACTTTTGTTCGCAGGTTGGGTTCGGGAAACGAGAAGTACAGGTCGGCGTGATCCTCCTTCAACCACTGCATCATGTTGCCGACTACGGTCGATGGGTTTTGCTTGGTCAGGCCATCCAGCAACGCCTTCGGAACCTCCCACCAAGGCCAATCCTTCGCCGGCGGCACCACCCTCGGTCCAACCTCCAGGCTTTTGCCATTAATCAGGTACCGATCAAACACCGGCAACACTTCCCCAGCGGCATCGCCGAGACCTTCCAGAATCGGGTAGATATGCCGCCCATCCCAGAACCGGAAAAACACTTCAGTCCCGTCCGGCATCCTCACCTGAGTGAGGCTACGCAGATGCTCGAACACCACGTTCGGTTCGCTGCGGGAAATGGCCAGCCACCCCCAATCGAGGGTGTCCGTTTCGGCAATCCATGACAGGAAGCTTGAGTTGGGTTTCAACTCGGTGAGGTAGGGCATCACTGGCTGCCAAGCCGCGTAGGGTGTACCGCCCCAGATCGGGATCGCCTGGGTTGTGGGTTCATTTTGGTAAAGCGTCTTGAGCGCTTCGGCATCGCTGGCGGCGCTGACGATCAGGTACAAACGTTCGCCCGTCTGCAACGGCCGTTCAGCCAGCCAAGCCTGTGGAGTCATCGGATCAGATCGCACAAACACCTGCCTTACACTTCTCGCACTCTTCACAGAACGGCGCATTACGTTTCAGCGTATTGATCTGCGCCGGGCTCAGCACCGCACCCGCCTTATCCGCATCCGCCTGCTTCAACACCCCCGGCAACAACGGCGCTGCCCCCGTCCCACTTCCCGGCCCACCCCCGGAGTTCATGTTGATCACCGGCCCGCTCAGCGTCACGCCGCTGGCGTCGATCTTGATGAAGCTGCCGCCGCCCTTGAGGGTCAGTTCGCTGCCGGCTTCGAGCACGACTTTCATGCCGCTGCTCAGGTGGATTTCCTGGCCGGCTTCGATGAACTGGCCGGTGCCGATCTTGATGTGCTGGTTCACGCCCACGGTGAGGTGGTCGTTGGCGCGGGTTTCGACTTTGCGGTCGGCGTAGACGGTGTGGTGTTCTTCGGCCTTGAATTCGCTGTAGCTGTTCTTCTCCACGGTGTCGTGGCGTTCGTTGCCGACGCGGATTTTCTGGTCGTGTTCGACGTTTTCGTCCCAGTCGCGCTGGGCGTGCAGGAAGATTTGTTCCTGGCCTTTCTTGTCTTCGATGCGCAGTTCGTTGTAACCGCCGCCACCCGGAGAGCTCAGGGTTTTGAAGGTGCTGCGGGTTTTGTTCGCCGGCAGGGCGTACGGGACGACGTTTTCCTTGTGGTACAGGCAGCCGCTGATCAGCGGTTGGTCGGGGTCGCCTTCGAGGAAGCTGACCAGCACTTCCATGCCGATCCGCGGGATGGCGATGCCACCGTAATGGGCGCCGGCCCAGGCGGAGGAGACGCGCAGCCAACAGCTGGTTTTGTCGTCGGCCTGACCTTCGCGGTCCCAGTGGAATTGCACTTTGACGCGGCCGTACTGGTCACAGTGGATCTCTTCACCTTTGGGCCCGGTGACCACGGCGCTCTGGTTGCCGAGGATCCGTGGCTTGGGGTGGTTCAGCGGCGGGCGGTTCGGCACGTCCCAAGGGGTGGCCTGGAAGCGGTTGCGGTAGCCCTGGTGGAAATCGTCCTTGAGGTTCGTCGTGCTGCTGGTGACCGACTCTTCCAGCACTTGCGGCTGTTTGCCTTCGTGGAGGATTTCGGTCAGCAGCCACAGGTCGTTCCACTTAGGCTTAGGGTGTTCGGTCAGGGCCAGGAAGTGGCCGCTGACCAGCAACGGCTGATCGCTTTTGCCTTCGACGAGCTGGAAGTCGCTACGGTGACGCTCGAGGGCGCGCTTGGCCAGGTGCTTGCCGCGTTCGCGGTCGATGAAGCGACCGGGGTAGTCGTAGTCTTCAAGGTCGGGCAGGGCGTCGCCACGGTGTTCGCTTTCCAGGGTCAGGCGCGGTTTTTCGAAGTCGTAGTCGCGGCGGGTGGTGCGGCTGGTGCGGGTTTCCAGGCGCAGGTCGAAGCGCTTGATCACCGGGTCGTTGGCGACCATACCGGAGTCTTGCTGGTAGGCCACGGGCGCGAGTTTCGGGAACACCGTCTGGTCATCGCCGAACACCAGCTTGTGGGCCGTGGCGCTGTGCTGGAAGTGGTAATGAATACCTTCTTCCTCGCACAGACGCTGGATGAACTGCAGGTCCGATTCATCGTACTGAACGCAGTAAATGCGCTCGGGATAAATCGCCCCGACTTTGAATTGGTAGGCGTTGCTCTGGATACCGTGCTCTTCGAGGACCATGCCGATGATTTTCGGCACGCTGAGGTTCTGGAAGATGCGTTGGTTGATGCGGTGCGCCAGGTAGGACAGCTGCGGACGCAGGGTCACGGCGTAGCGGGTCAGGCGTTTGCCGGAATCGCCTTGGGCGGCGCGGTAGATCTGGCCATGAATGCCGCTGCCGTCAGGCGAGAGCTGCAAAAAGGCCGGTTTGTGCAGCAGGGTCTCGAGGTCCAGGGACGGCTGTTCACTGACCAGCTCCACCTCAAACACAAAAGGCTGGCTGATGGCTTCCCGACCTTGCAGGGCAAGGACCTGGAGGTCGTTTTCCAGACCTTCGATAGTCAGGGCAAAGTGAGTCTGATTGGCCGGCGCGAACATCCCTTGTTCCTCGTGCAGTGCTGCGGCGCACGCCGGCACCCAAACGGGCGCTTGCGGACGCGAAAATTCCTGGAAGGCGCAAATGACATCGACCAGCAGAGCTGGCCGATGTTTGGAACCGTCAGCCGCGATTAAGCGACTGGAACACGCCAGTCATCGGAACCCGAAGTACCGGATACTTCGTGGGTCCAGGTGATTTTGCGGTAGGTGAATTGCACTTCTTCCAGGTGCGTGAAGTGCGAGTTCGACGGATCCTGGCAGTTGTGCATTTTGTTGTTGATGGCGACGATGATCGCGTCTTCCAGTTTGGTGGTGTAGTAGTGCTCTTGGGTACCTTGAGCCGAGGTGCGGTACCACTGGATAACGATTTCGCTCATGCGCTCGCCGGAGGTCAACGCCGCTTGCAGCAGTGGCGAGGACTTGTCGTATACCTTGGTGATCACGACTGGCTTGTGTACACGCTGACCGGTCGGTTGGCCCGACTGCGGGTCACGCGGGATGATCACGTCGTGGCTGAAAGCCTGAACCATGACCTGGTCTTCGTGACCTTCCTGGTAGGTGTTGCCAACGGAGTCGGCGGTGAACGCGCCGGCAGTGATCAGGCCTTGTTTCTCGCCGGTAACGGACATGTACGCTGGTGTAGCCATGGATGTGCTCCTTGCTAAAAGTTAGGGTGCCCGGGAGGCGGTATCGCCCGGTGGGTGCCTGACTGTTATCAAGGAGCGTGCCAGAAATGATTAATACTATATAAATCAGTTGGTTGAGATGGTTTTTTCAACACCGGAGAGGTTTTTGGCAAGGATCCGCTGAAAAAGTGCGCAAGAAGTTGCGCACCACTGCGCAACTTCTTGCGCACTTGGCTGGAGGGCTTGATAAACCTGATGTCCAGCCTCGCTAGAGGACTTTTCACCGACACAGTTGCGCAACTTCTTGCGCATCAAGGCCATGGGCCGTCCCCCCCGACTATGGGCGCAACGAACAGCGCTGCCCGCAGGTCAAATCCAGCGCCAAGATCACTGAATAACCCTGACATCGACTGGAGAACGACATGAAAATCCTGATGGTTTTAACGTCCCACGATCAATTGGGTAACACCGGTAAGAAAACCGGCTTCTGGCTCGAAGAATTCGCCGCACCGTATTACACCTTCAAGGATGCTGGCGCGCAGCTGACCCTGGTCTCACCCAAGGGCGGCCAGCCACCGCTGGACCCCAAAAGTGATGAGCCAGACGCGCAGACAGCGGCCACCGATCGCTTCAGCAAGGATTCCGCTGCCCAGTCCGCATTAGCGTCTACCGGGGTGCTAAGCACCGTGAGGGCCGAAGACTACGACGCTGTTTTCTATCCAGGCGGGCATGGCCCGTTATGGGATCTGGCTGAAGACACCTTTTCAATTGCGCTGATCGAGGCGTTCTACAACGCGGGCAAACCAGTGGCGGCGGTCTGTCATGCGCCGGGGGTGTTGCGCCACGTCAAGGATGAGGATGGTCAGCCTTTGGTTAAAGGCAAGCGGGTGACAGGCTTCACCAACTCCGAAGAGGCCGCTGTGCAGCTGACGGATGTCGTGCCGTTTTTGGTGGAGGACATGCTCAAGGCCAACGGTGGCCTTTACTCCAAGGCCGATGACTGGGCGAGTTACGTGATCGCGGATGGTCTGTTGCTGACCGGTCAGAACCCGGCGTCTTCGGAAGCGACCGCCAAGGCGTTGTTGGCGAAGCTGGGTTAAGCGATGAAGCCTGCGGGTCGACACTTTTTATGTGGCGAGCGAGCTTGCTCGCGCTGGGCTGCGCAGCGGCCCCAAAACTCTGCGTACAAGCGGAGATTTTGTGAGTGCTACGCACTCAAGCGGGAGCAAGCTCCCTCGCCACAAAGTGTGTTTGACTGGTCAAGTCAGATTCGGCAATCCCAATGTCTTGCAGCACTCATCAACCGACCGCCGCTGCGTCTCGGCATACAGCCCCAGCTCGTCAATCGTCGACCTTCCCAGAGCCTTTTCGAACGCTTGCTGGTTTGAATGCACGCCATAGTGGGTTTGCGCCGCATCCCCCAGGTTCGACTGAAAAATCCCCGCCGCGCTGACCGGCAAAAAGTCTTCGTACACCAGCGGTTCAACCCGTACATAGCCGTCGCGAAGCAAATCCTCCAGCGACAAACCATTCAGCCCCTTCGCCGCCAAGCCTTTTTCCGTCACGAAGTAGCGAAAATACGCCAGTTCCTGTCGGCGCATATCCTCGACGGTGTCAGGGAATTCGCCGAAGTGCTGCGTCATTAGTGCGTTGTAGCGTGCAGCATTGGCTTCGTTGGGGAAATCCTTGAGTTCATCCCGGGCAGCGTTGAGCAAGCGGTCGTAAAGCGCCCGGCCTTTGGGGGTGAGCGCCGCACCGCGTTGCTCGATTTCACCGAAACGGGCGCTATGGCTGCCGCGGGTCTGGGCTTGATCGGTGAAGGTGATGGGCTCGTCCAGCGCCTTGAAGCTGGTTTGGCGCAGCAGGATCGGGCATTGGCGGCGGGGCGGGCCTTCGATCACTGCTTTGGGGGTGATGCCATGGGCGGGCATTTGCGCCTGCACAATGTCGATGTCCAGGGTGCGTGGCGTCAGATGGTTAATGTGTGGGCCTTTGAACGCCACCACGTCGGCGATCAGTCGATGCTGGGCGCTGAGTTGTTGATATTGTTCGGCCGTGACGGTGGCGCTGTGGTGCCAGCGGAAGGTTTCCAGGGCTTGTGCGACGAAGTCCTGCGCCTCGTATTCAGTCAGGCCGCCCCGGGTTTCAGCGCGTTCAATGAGGGCCAATGCCGCCGGGGTGAAGATCGAGCGCGTGTCCAGCACCGACTGGGCAAAGGCCCGCAGTTCGGTGTCTTCGATCAGTTCCAGGCGCAGCAGCGAGGTGAACACCCGGAACGGGCTGACCTGCAACGCCGCCTCATGCACGGCACGGAACGCAGTGGAATGCACCGGCACGCCGGCCGGGGTCAGGTCGTAATAGCCCACCGGTTGCATGCCCATCACCGCAAACAGACGGGCGAGGGTCGACAGTTCAGCGGCAGTGCCGACCCGGATCGCGCCGTGGCGTTCCAGGTCCAGGCGCTGGATTTCGCCGGTGCTGTGCAGCTGTCGGGCGATTTGCGGGTCGCTGTCCAGCACGTGGCGGTTGGTCTGTTCCACCAGTTCCATCAGCGCGCCGTACAGCGGCACTTCTTCGCGGTACATGTCGGACATCGCTTTGGAGAAGCGTTGGCGGATCAGGTCAGGGCTGACGAAGTTCGGATGGCTCATGAAAAGTTTCCTGGCGCAGTGACGTAACGGATGCCGGAAAAGATCGCAGCCTTCGGCGGCGCCGACAAACGAAGTTTCTGACGAACTTCATTCTGCCAAGGACTGTTCTTGCAACGCAGGAGTGTTCGGTTATCGCAGCACTTGGTCCACCAATTCGATCCAGTGCCTGACCGGCGTTCGTCCGGCGCTGTTGAGGTGGCTCTGACAGCCGATGTTAGCGGTGGCGATGACCTCGGGGTGGCCGCTTTCCAGAGCGTTGAGTTTGTTGTCTCTCAGTTGTCGGGCCAGTTCCGGTTGGGTGATCGAGTAGGTGCCGGCCGAGCCACAACATAAATGACTGTCGGGCACCGCCGTGAGATTGAAGCCCAATCGGGTCAGCACGGCTTCTACCGCACCGCCGAGTTTTTGGGCGTGCTGCAAGGTACAAGGGCAGTGGAAGGCGATCCGCTGGTCAGTGGCAGCACAGACCCGTTCCAACGGTTCATTGGTTAACACTTGCACCAGGTCCAGGGCCAGTTCGCTGACCCGCTGGGCTTTGGCCGCATAGACCGGGTCGCGCTCCAGCAGATGCCCGTAATCCTTGATGAAGGCGCCGCAGCCGCTGGCGGTTTGCACGATGGCTTCGGCGCCGTTTTCCAGGTGCGGCCACCAAGCGTCGATGTTGCGTCGGGCGCGGTCCAGGCCCATGGCTTGGGCGTCGAGGTGATAGTCCAGCGCGCCGCAACAGCCGGCGTCTGGCGCCGGGATCACGCTGATCCCCAGCCGATCCAGCACCCGCGCCGTCGCGGCATTGGTGTTCGGTGACAGACCGGGCTGCACGCAGCCTTCGAGCATCAGTACCCGACGCGCATGCCGAGGGACAGGGCGCTCGCCTGCGGCGGGGAGGTCGTGGGGCAATTTTGCCTCTATGCCCCGTGGCAGCAATGGCCTGAATGTGGCGCCGATTTGCAGCAAAGTCTTGAACAGATTCGGGTTCGGCGCCAGCGCCCGCAACCCCTGACGCAACAACCGCTGACTGGCCGGGCGCGGCACCGCTTGATCGATCACGGCGCGGCCGATGTCCAGCAGGTTGTGATAATCCACCCCGGACGGGCAGGTGGTTTCGCAGTTGCGGCAGGTCAGGCAGCGATCCAGGTGCAACTGGGCTTTGGCCGTGGCGGGGGCGCCTTCGAGGACTTGCTTGATCAGGTAGATGCGCCCGCGCGGCCCGTCCAGTTCGTCGCCCAGCAGTTGATACGTCGGGCACGTGGCGTTGCAGAACCCGCAATGCACGCAAGTGCGCAGAATCTTGTCCGCTTCTTCGGCGCGGGGCAGTAGTTTGGACTGTTCGCTGAGGTTGGTTTGCATGCTAAAGGTCCGCGTACATCCGCCCAGGGTTGAACAGCCCTTGCGGGTCCAGTTGCGCCTTGAGTTGCCGGTGATAGCGCAGCAGCGCCGGGGCCAGCGGCTGGAATGGCGTCTCGCTGACGCCATGACTGAAACAGGTGGCGTGACCGCCGAGTTCACGGGCTCGCGACTGAATGTTGTCGGCGCCGGACTTCAACCAGCGTTGCGCGCCGCCCCAGTCGATCAGTTGCTCACCGGGCAAGTCCAGAGGCCCGAGGTTGTTGGGCAATGACAAGCGCCACAGCGGCAGGCCCTCATTGAAAAAGTCTAGTCGTTGTTCGTTCAGGTCAGCCCAATAGCCGGAGTCCAACGGTTCGCCGCCGAGCCGTTGATGGGCGGCCATCACCGAACCTTCGCCGCCTTCCAGCCGCAGATACAGACGCTGACCGTCGTGGCAGGCGGCGCTGATGGGCAGTGGCTGCTGGCCCCATTGCGCCAGATTTTCCAAGGCGCGGACGCAGTCGATGTCCAGGCTGATGCTCAAGCATTGTCGGGGTTTGGGCAGCACTTTGAGCGAGACTTCGGTCAGCACGCCGAGGCAGCCGTAACTGCCGACCATCAGGCGCGAGAGGTCGTAGCCGGCGACGTTTTTCATCACTTCGCCGCCGAAGCGCAGGTGGGTGCCGAGGCCACTGATCACCCGCGTACCGAGGACAAAATCGCGCACCGAACCGGACCATGGGCGCCGCGGCCCGGACAGACCCGCGGCGATCATCCCGCCGACAGTGGCGCCTTCGCCGAACGATGGTGGCTCGCAGGGCAGCATTTGCCCCTTTGCATCCAGTGCGGCAAACAGTTCGCTCAGCGGCGTGCCGGCGCGAACGCTGATCACCAGCTCCGTCGGGTCGTAGCTGACGATGCCGCAATGGGCGCGGGTGTCGAGTATTTCTCCGGCCACTTCACGGCCGAGAAACGCCTTGGTGTTACCGCCCTGAATGCGCAGCGGCGTGGCGTTCTCCCGCGCCTGTTTGACCTGCTCCAGCAGGGCTTCACTGGCATCGAAGTCCGGCATCAGAAACGCTCCAGCTCAGGGAACGGCAGTTGCCCGGCGTGGATGTGCATCGCGCCGAATTCCGCGCAGCGGTGCAGGGTCGGGATGTTCTTGCCGGGATTGAGCAGGCCCTTTGGGTCGAACGCGGCTTTCACGGCGTGAAACAGGGTCAATTCATCACTGTTGAACTGCGCGCACATCTGATTGATTTTCTCCCGGCCGACGCCATGCTCGCCGGTGATGCTGCCGCCGACTTTCACGCAGAGTTCGAGGATCTTGCCGCCGAGGGCTTCGGCCCGTTCCAGTTCACCGGGCTGGTTGGCGTCGAACAGGATCAGCGGGTGCATATTGCCGTCACCGGCATGGAAAACGTTGGCCACGCGCAAACCGTACTCTTGCGCCAGGCTGGCGATGCCCTTGAGCACACCGGGCAGTTCGCGGCGGGGGATGGTGCCGTCCATGCAGTAGTAATCCGGCGAGAGACGGCCGATCGCCGGGAAGGCGTTTTTGCGTCCGGCCCAGAACCGCACACGTTCGGCTTCGTCCCGAGCCTGGCGCACGTCGCTGGCACCGGCCTGTTGCAGCACCTCGCGGACCCGCTCGCAATCGTCATGGACATCCGCTTCGACGCCGTCCAGTTCGCAGAGCAGGATCGCTTCGGCGTCCACCGGGTAGCCGGCATGGATGAAATCCTCGGCGGCACGGATCGCCAGGTTGTCCATCATCTCCAGGCCTCCCGGGATGATCCCGGCCGCGATGATCTCGGCCACCGCGCGGCCGGCCTTTTCCACGGAATCGAAACTGGCCAGCAGGACTTTGGCGACCTGGGGTTTGGGCAGCAGTTTGACCGTGACTTCGGTGATGATCCCCAGCAAGCCTTCGGAGCCGGTGAACAGGGCCAGCAAGTCGAAGCCCGGCGCGTCCAGCGAATCGGCGCCGAGGGTCAGGTGTTCGCCTTCAAGGGTCAGCACCTCGAGTTTCAGCAGGTTGTGCACGGTCAGGCCGTATTTGAGGCAATGCACGCCGCCGGCGTTTTCTGCGACGTTGCCGCCGATGGAGCAGGCGATTTGCGAGGACGGGTCCGGCGCGTAATACAAACCGAAGGGCGCCGCTGCCTGGGATATCGCCAGGTTACGCACTCCCGGCTGGACTCGTGCGGTGCGGGCGGCAGGGTCGATGTGCAGAATGTTGTTGAACCGTACCATCACCAGCAGCACGCCTTTGTCCAACGGCAGTGCACCGCCGGACAACCCGGTGCCGGCTCCGCGCGCCACCACCGGCACGTTGCGGGCATGACAGAGCCGGAGCAGCGCTTGCACCTGTTCCAGCTGCCGGGGCAGGGCGACCAGCATCGGCGTGGTGCGATAGGCCGAGAGGCCGTCGCATTCGTAGGGTTTGAGTTCTTCTTCGCGCCAGAGAATGTCCAGGTCCGGCACCTCCTGCTGCAAGGCCTTGAGTAACGCAGCCTTGTCGACATTGGGCAGAACACCGTCGATGCGTTCGTCGTAAAGAATGTTCATCGTTCACCACCTAGAGCAAAGGGGCTTGCCCCCTTTGTCACAAGGGATCTCATCAGGTTTTCCTTCCCAAAAACTCCCGATACAGCCGCGCTGTCTTGGCGGGTTGCTCAACCATCGGCATATGGCCGACACCGTCCCAGATTTCCACTTGCAGATCGGCGATGCCCTTGCTCCAGACCGGTACGCTGCTGACGTCGATCAAGCGGTCCTTGCGCCCCCACAGAAGCAGCGCCGGACATTTGATGTCGGGCAGTTTTGGCTCCATCGGCGGGCTGGCGTGGAAGTCCCTGAAGATTTCTTCCAGCTCGTCGCGCTGCTGTTCATAACGCTGGGCGACAGCGTCCAGCACGATCCCCGGCACCCATGGCGGTGAGACCATGGTCATGGCATAAAAATGCTGGAACTCTTCACGGGAATGAATCAAAAACGGATTATGCCCGCGGGCCAGGTGTCGCTCCATGTCGCTGGGCTCCGGGGCGGTGACGCCGGCCGGGTCGAGCAGCGCCAGCGAGATAATGCGCTCCGGATAGTTGGCCGCCAGCCATGCCGCGATGTAGCCGCCCATGGAGTTGCCGATCACGTGTACCTTTTCGACCCCACAGATATCGAGCAACTGGATCAACCGTTTGGCCTGGACCGGAATGTCATAGCCACCGCCGGCCTTGAAGCCGGTTTCGCCGTGCCCCGCGAGGTCAGGAATAATCACCCGGTAGTCGTCGACAAAATGCCGGGCGAAGCGCAGCCAGATGTTCTTGTCGGCGCTGTAGCCGTGCAGCATCAGCACACTGCTGGCGGCTTCGTAAGGCCCGCCTTGCCAGGTCGAAACGGTCATTTCGGGGATTGGCACGACGATCTTGTGTAACCGGTACAGTCGGGCCTCCAGCGCCATGTTCAAGTCATAGAGCCAGTAACCGATGGCCGGATAGCTCAACCAGCTCCAGGCCACGAAGACGGCGATAGTGACAACCAACAAAAGCATCAGGCTATTCCTTTGCAGTGATCAGGACAGCGTGTGGTCGGCGGGTTTGAGCGCTCGGGTCAATGGGTGATAACTGAAACTGAAATCCAGAAACCCCAATCAAGCCATTTCCGCTGCTACAAAGGCGTCCTCTTTATCGTTGTTATCGATCCCTCCCTTCATGTATAGACCAAACATTGGGTATTCAGCTCATGGGAGGTGATGCTATTCAGACCGCCAACCGGTGATGGCTATTTGCCGTTGCCCTGATAGACTTCAAACACACTTTCAATCCCGTGTGTTGTCAGGCTCCGTTCAGCGGTACAGAGGCCTCTATGGAAAAAAAGGGAGGAAAGGGACTTTCAGTGGCCAGGAGGCTTTACGGGTCGCGAATCCTGGGGCTGGCCCTTGGATTATTGTGCGTCGGCGCAGGGATGTACCCACTCGACCCGGCGCCATGGGTCTGGGGGGTAATGCTGTTCAACGGGCTGCTCTGGCCGCATTTGGCCTATCAATGGGCGCGCCGGGCGGAAATTCCTTTTCGTGCCGAACACCGCAATATCCTGGTGGACGCGTTTCTCGGCGGTTTCTGGGTGGCCGCCATGCAGTTCAATCCGCTGCCCAGCGCGGCGACCCTTTCGATGATGGCGATGCACAACGTGGCCATTGGCGGTTTGCGTTTTCTGTTGATGGGCGTCGTCGCGCAGGTGCTTGGGATAGGCCTCGGGCTGTTGGTGTTCATGCCGGCGTTTGTCCCGCAAACCAGCCCGTTTCAGCTGTACGCCTGCTTGCCTTTGCTGTCGATTTATCCGCTGTCCTTTGGCTGGATCTGCTTTCGTCAGGCCGACACCCTCGGCCGGCACAAGCGCGAACTGCTGGCCCTGAGCCGCACCGACAGCCTGACCGGCCTGCTGAATCACGGTGCCTGGAAAGATCAGCTGGAAATCGAGTTTCAGCGTTGCCAACGCCAGCAGCAGGGCGGGGCGATTGCGCTGATCGACATCGACCATTTCAAAACCATCAACGATACCTACGGCCATGTGGCAGGGGACATCGTCCTGCGTCAGCTGAGCAAAATGCTCAAGCAGAACCTGCGCGCAGCGGATGTCGCCGGGCGTTATGGCGGCGACGAATTCTGTGTGCTGCTGCCGGACCTGCCGCTGGACCGCGCTGCCGTGGCGATGGATGCGCTGCGTGATCGTTTCGCCACGTTGGGTTACGAGCAGAACCCGGCGTTGAAAGTCAGTTTGAGTATCGGCCTGGCAGCCTTCAACCCGGCCCACGACGACGCGACCCTATGGCTCAACGACGCCGACCAGGCGCTCTACGAAGCCAAGACCACCGGCCGCAACCGCGTCATTTGCCACAGTGACGGTAAACCGCATAAGGCATTGCTCGATTCGGTCTAGCAAACCACCGCACATCTCCTTCGAAGGCGGGCTTATGTGGCGAGGGGGCTTGCCCCCGTTGGGGCGCGAAGCACCCCTAAAACCAGTCACCGCGATCTTGAATTAGACAGCGGTGACTGGTTTTACGACTGCTTCGCAGTCGAACGGGGGCAAGCCCCCTCGCCACATAAGCCCGCTTGTATGGTAGGACTTGAAGGGAGGAGGAGGGACAAAGCCCGATTCTGACTGTTGACGCAGTACAGATCCGTGGGAGATTTCGCCCCTCCTCCTTTCACCCAAGC